>NZ_CP146369.1:2361785-2682500 GCF_037055245.1 Brevundimonas olei | reverse complement strand
CGAGCGGTACCAATACTAACCAAACTCCGAATACCCAGGAGTACTATCGGGCAGACACACGGCGGGTGCTAACGTCCGTCGTGAAAAGGGAAACAACCCTAACCATCATCTAAGGCCCCCAAGTCATGGCTAAGTGGGAAACGATGTGGGATTGCTTTGACAATCAGGAGGTTGGCTTAGAAGCAGCCATCCTTTAAAGAAAGCGTAACAGCTCACTGATCAAGCGATCCTGCGCGGAAAATGTAACGGGGCTAAAGCCATGCGCCGAAGATATGGGTTTGCAGTTTACTGCAAGCGGTAGCGGAGCGTTCCGTAAGCCTGTGAAGGTCAACCGTGAGGTTGGCTGGAGGTATCGGAAGTGAGAATGCTGACATGAGTAACGATAAACAGTGTGAGAAACACTGTCGCCGAAAGACCAAGGGTTCCTGCGTAAAGCTAATCTGCGCAGGGTTAGTCGGCCCCTAAGGCGAGGCTGAAAAGCGTAGTCGATGGGAAGCAGGTAAATATTCCTGCACCAGCTGGAAGTGACGGATGGCATAAGTCGTCGGGGCTTATTGGATTGTTCCCGGCGGTGGCGTTGTCCCTGGAAATAACTCCAGCAGAGACCGTACCCGAAACCGACACAGGTGGTCAGGTAGAGTATACCAAGGCGCTTGAGAGAACTGTGCTGAAGGAACTCGGCAAATTGCACGCGTAACTTCGGAAAAAGCGTGACTCACCCTGGGCAACCAGGAATGAGTGGCACAAGCCAGGGGGTAGCGACTGTTTAGCAAAAACATAGGGCTCTGCGAAGCATCAATGCGACGTATAGGGTCTGACGCCTGCCCGGTGCCTGAAGGTTAAAGGGAGGAGTGAAAGCTCCGAACTGAAGCCCAGGTAAACGGCGGCCGTAACTATAACGGTCCTAAGGTAGCGAAATTCCTTGTCGGGTAAGTTCCGACCTGCACGAATGGCGTAACGACTTCCCCACTGTCTCCAGCACAGGCTCAGTGAAATTGAATTCCCCGTGAAGATGCGGGGTTCCCGCGGTCAGACGGAAAGACCCTATGAACCTTTACTATAGCTTCGCCTTGGCGTTAGCGACCGTATGTGTAGGATAGGTGGGAGGCTATGAAGCCGGGGCGCCAGCTCTGGTGGAGCCATCCTTGAAATACCACCCTTACTGTCGTTGACGTCTAACCGAGGGCCGTTATCCGGTCCCGGGACATGGCGTGGTGGGTAGTTTGACTGGGGCGGTCGCCTCCCAAAGTGTAACGGAGGCGCGCGATGGTTAGCTCAGACCGGTCGGAAATCGGTCGTCGAGTGCAATGGCATAAGCTAGCCTGACTGCGAGACTGACAAGTCGAGCAGAGACGAAAGTCGGCCATAGTGATCCGGTGGTCCCGCGTGGAAGGGCCATCGCTCAACGGATAAAAGGTACTCTAGGGATAACAGGCTGATTTTGCCCAAGAGTCCATATCGACGGCAAAGTTTGGCACCTCGATGTCGGCTCATCACATCCTGGGGCTGGAGCAGGTCCCAAGGGTACGGCTGTTCGCCGTTTAAAGTGGTACGTGAGCTGGGTTCAGAACGTCGTGAGACAGTTTGGTCCCTATCTGCCGTGGGTGTTCGAAGCTTGAGAGGATCTGTCCCTAGTACGAGAGGACCGGGATGGACATACCTCTGGTGGACCTGTCGTGGCGCCAGCCGCGCAGCAGGGTAGCTAAGTATGGAATAGATAACCGCTGAAAGCATCTAAGCGGGAAACTAACCTCAAAACAAGGCTTCGCTGAGGATCGTGGAAGACTACCACGTTGATAGGCCAGGTGTGGAAGCGCGGTGACGTGTGAAGCTTACTGGTACTAATAATCCGATCGGCTTGATCGTTTCTCAGCAAAACTCATTCGGTTTTTACTTGCCGAAATCAAAAGACGATATCTTCTCATTTCATTCGTGTGTGTCGGGTTGACCTGGTGGCTCTGTCGGAGGTTCCCCACCCGATCCCATTCCGAACTCGGTCGTTAAGACCTCCAGAGCCGATGGTACTTCGTCTTAAGGCGCGGGAGAGTAGGTCGCCGCCGGGTCTACCCGACACACATGAATGATTTCTCGAACCTTTCTTCCTTTACGCACCGCCTTGCCGCGGGATGGAGCAGCCCGGTAGCTCGTCAGGCTCATAACCTGAAGGTCGCAGGTTCAAATCCTGCTCCCGCACCCAAGCATCACTAAACCCCCGTAGCTCTCGCTCCGGGGGTTGCTGCTTTCTGGGCCTGGCCCAGCGCCAGCAGCGCCGCCAGCCCGCCGTGCACCTCCAACTGGAACTTGCCCAGGCCCTCGACCGGGATGAAGTCCACGCGCTCGATCAGCTTGCGCAGTTCCGCCCGCACCTCCTCGCCGTCCTCTCCGTCGATCGCCTGGTGCAGGTTTTCCGCCAGCCGCCGATAGGCATCGGCGGCGCCGGGGTGAAGCTGGATCGCCGACGGGGCGGCGTCGGCCGCCAGTCGGGCCTGGATCTCGCTCCGGCGGGTCTTCAGCGGCGCGCTGATCGTCTTCAGTTCGTCCGTCTCGATCGCGCCGTCTAGACACATGGCCTGCGCGCGCTTCAGTTTGCGCTCGATCTCGGCCAGTTCGCGTTCCAGGGGTGCTTGTTCGACCTGAAGCGCGCGGCGCTCCGCGTCCGCGGCGGCGTGAAAGGCTCTGACGGCCTCCGCGATCGCTTCCGGCGACAGCAGGTGGGTCTTGATGCCGGTGGGGACGCGCTCTTCCACCGTCTTGGCGGCGATGATTTTGCCGTTGGTGCAGGTCCCGCGTTCGCGGTGTCCGCTGCAGTTATACTTGCCGGCGTTCAGGGTCATGCTGAAGCCGCACTGCTTGCATTTCATCAGGCCGGACAGAAGGCGTTTCGGTTTGCGGCCCTGGGCGGCGGGCAGGGCGGACAGTTCTGCTTTGCGGCTCTGCACCCGCGCCCAGAGTTCATCATCAATGATGCGCAATTCCGGAGCGGCCTGACGGATCCAGTCTTCCGGCGGATTCAGCACCGATGAGCGCTTTC
The DNA here is from genome assembly GCF_037055245.1 of Brevundimonas olei. GTDB lineage: Bacteria > Pseudomonadota > Alphaproteobacteria > Caulobacterales > Caulobacteraceae > Brevundimonas > Brevundimonas olei. The sequence goes on along the minus strand of NZ_CP146369.1, from coordinate 2,679,469 downwards.
CGGTGTCGGGGTGCTTGCGGTAGCGGCGCCGATTGAACACCCGCACGCCGATATAGAGCTCCTGGTGCAGGATGCCGTCCTGGGCGCGGCGGTCGCCATGGATGGTCGACGGCGTCCATGTCCCGCCCCGCGGCCCAGGCTCGCCTGCTGCAACGGGTCGTGAGCCTATGTTCGCTTAGGGTGGTTAGCGGCTATCGACCTGCTAATGTCGTCGCTACCTTGGGGGAGCCCGATGAAAAGACGGATCGGAGCCGTAAGCGTGGCCTCAGCGGTCACCGCTTCGCTGCTGTTGATAGTGACAATAGCCGGAATAGCTCTCCCTGTTCGGGGACAGGGAATGGACGGCCCCTTGGGAGCCGATTGCATGCTTATGGCGCAGGCGTTGCGCGGCACATCTCACCCTTATCGCGTGATAGCTTCAGATCGTATGTGCAACTGGCGGGAGTTGGGCTTCCCGCGCGCCTTGGCATACGATCAGCTCCCTCTTGGAACCTATGCCGCGAGCCGCACAGTAGAAGCCCCGCGATATAGCCTTGGTGGTTACAGGGCTGAGGTTGATGTCGGGGTGTCTTTGGCGGCGCTGGCCGGCTCGGGGCAGAACTGCACTTATTACCGCTTCTGGGGCACCTGGCATCAGGCGGGCTGCGTGGAGTCTTGGGTGGCTTAATGTCGTCTAAGGGTGGTTAGCGGCCATTGCTCGCTCGCGAGAGATGACCGATGCTTTCCAACCGCAGACTGCAAAGTTGGTCTGACATGTAGGGGCTGGATCAATGCGTTGGGCCGTCGTCGCCACGTTTGCTTTCGGGTTGACCGCCTGCACGCCGGAACCTGAGAAATCATCACCTCAATCGCCCCGATCACTTGAAGAGGCGGGAGCGGTGAAGCCTTCTGACAGCCTCTGTTTGCCTGAGACCGAGGTAAACCGACTGGTCGCCGATGCTCGTCCCTCAGACGAGGACTTCGGGGCGATGATGGGTCATTTTGCGATCTGCCATCAGGATGAGGTCACCGCGCGACAGATCGCTATCCGCCTCAGCGACGCTGGTCTTCCCGTCGCGATGCGGCATGTGGCGATCACGAATCTTAATATGAGGCGCGACTTGGAGACCGTCGTGCCCTTGCTCCAAAGGGCCTCCGGTCTTGGCGATGAAACCGCCAAAGAGGATTTGCGTCGTCTGGTCGTATCAACCGCTGTCGCTGTCGCTGACGCATACGGCATCGAACGAATACGTCCTCCCGTTCCGATTGAGGTTCCGACGCGTTTCCAAGTTCAGTCGGTTGGCCAACTTATTGAGACCTGTTGCTCTGCCGATCTCGATGACGAGGCATTTTGTGACGAAGCAATCAGCCAAATCATGATCGAGACGCGGGCTTGTCGAGGGCGGCCCTTCGCCAGCAGCGTAGGGGCCATACGGGAGCGTATCCGCCGTTCCCAGCCGTCAGCACAACCAGCCTACGAGTTTCTCCGCGATCAGGTTTCGCAATGTGAATTCGGATAACCTGCCGTTCCCGTGGGCCGTCAAGGCCAATGTCCGCAATGGGTCGAATGCGGACTTCGAACGTGATGCCGGCCGAACGTCTGCCTCTGGACGGCCGACCAATGTCCGCTGCTGGCGCGTCTGGGACGTCCCCGAATGGGCCGGATCTGGTCCTCGACGATAGTTGCGCATTGTCGATGTCCGCCTTCAAGCTGGGCGGACCGACTACCCGTGGCTAGTCACCGACAAATGCGAAGACCTGGCACGACCTGATCATGAGCCGCTCAGGCTAGGACGATGCCAGTCCGCTCCTGTAGCACCTGTTTGGCGTAGGCTTTGCCGATCTCCACCATAACTTGAAGGCTGACGCCGCCAACCTTTATGGCCGCGTCCTTTGTGCGCCTCCAGACCTCCGCGTCCCTGATCGTGTCGAGGAACTCGTGGCCAGCATAGGTTAGCCGCTGGACCTCCCACTCCTCGCCGCTAAGGGTGCTAAGGTCTTCACCAACCAGATACCCGGCTTCGATGAGAAGCATCACATGGTAGGCGATCTGCCGTTCCGTGTAGTCGGCGATATCCAGCGGAACGCCTTCATATATACCACCTTCGAACTCCTCCACCTTCAAGAGGATTTTCCGCACCAGCTCTTTTTCGAGTTTCATATCGCTATCCATTCGCGATTCGCTCGCCAGCATCACCTTAGCGTGGCGGCTGAAAACAGGGAGACATACGCTGGCCAAGCCGCCGATACCGAAAAATCAGCACTACGTCCCTCGCATGCTGATGCGTCCATTTGCTGTGCGGGGTGCGGGTAAGGCCGAACAGGTGCAGGTCTTCGACAAGCACTCGGACCGCTCCTTCATCGCGCGGCTAGAGGACGTGCTCGCGGGACGCTACTTCAACACAATCTGGCAGGACGACTTCGTCCAAGATGTCGAAGGTCCTCTGTCCAAGTTGGAGGACAGGGCAGCGCCAGTGCTGCGCAAACTGGTTGATGAACGCTCTTGGGCAAACCTAGATGGCAAGGAGCAAGTAACGCTCGCCTTCTTCTTGGCCGTCCAGTTCGTGAGAGGGCCAGACACTCGTGTGCGCATTGATCAGATGATGGATCAGATGCAGGCGGTCGCCAAGGCCATGGCGAGGGATAAGGCAGACGCCGACGTTCCGGCTGCGCCGACAGCCGATGAGCGCAAGCAGATGGTTTTCGAACTGATGCGGACCTCGGCCGCTGAGTTGGCCGAGTTGCTCCTGAAGAAGACATGGTTGCTTTTCGAACCGGAGGTCGGCGAATTCTATCTCGGTGACACCCCGCTGGCGATGCACAACGACCGCGACATGGGGCCGTATGGAAACATCGGCCTTGCAGTGCCTGGCATTCAAATTTACTGCCCGATCGCTCCAGATTTGTTGCTGGCGCTGTGGTGTCCCTCACTTACTGCGGAACTGCTAGACGCGGAACAGAAGCACCGCACCATGCTGGGCACACTGTCTCTTTTGGAAGCGTTAGGTACTGCGCCGCTGACGCAGGTCGAGCGCGAGGCGTTGGCTCATCTCCGTGCAAAGTGGCCGTTCACAAAGGCGATGATCGCCGCGTTGGAAACACGCACTCCGCTGAAATCGGATGCGGACAACCTGCGCTTCATCAACCACCTTCAGGTACGAAGCGCTGAACGCTACGTCCTGACGCGCAACCAACCCTTTGACCTTGTGAAGGAGATGCTCGCTCACAAGGACTCGTACCGCAGGGGTATGCGGCTGTCATTCTAGCCGACATCTGCCGCTCAACCTATTGAACGTCTGCTTCCAGGCTCGGAGCCAATGACCGCTTATGGCGGCAATGCCGCCGGCAGCCGCTAAGGGCAAGCCTGTCGCGAGGGGCTGCGGTCCGAGACAGCCCTCCGATCGTGACCTCGCCGAAACGGGAAAGCAGTCGCTGCAGCACGCGGCGTCCTATGCTGAGCGGAGTTGTTGTCGTCGAGCCGCTGGCTGCCGGGCCGTGGGCACCCTCAGCAGCTTGGACGCTGGCGCGCGTGCCGCCGGGACGAGGATGGGGATGCCGGCGATCTGGACGTCCACGCGTCGGCTTCTGACGAGGTTGCGGATTTCCCGCTCAAAGGCTGGGAGCCTTGTCGCGGCGATGCGGAAGGTGTGCCAACTCCCACGACGGGCGTGCACGTCGGTGAAGCCGGCGAGGGCTTGGAACCCCGCAGCGTCCTGGATCGGCCGCTGGGCGTGACAGCGTGTCTTCTCAGGGCACCTCGTGTCCGTGACGCGGATACGGACGAGCTTGGTCTTCGATCGGGCCATGACGGCTCTCCTTGATGGAGGGCGATGTGGTCGGGCGGGCGTGCATCGGCCACACCAGCTCCGCTGGGTTGGGAACGATGATGGCGGCGGCTCCCGGTTGATCTAGGAGTTCAGCTCTTCGCCCGTTGCCGTGCGAAGCGGATCTTGCGTGATGAAGTCGGACCACGCGTCCCTGTCAGCACCATTATAGACCAAGTGAACGCCGGCACCGTGGCAAACGCTTGCGCTTTTGGGTCGGTATTTTCCACGTTCATCTTTACAAATATTTTGCGTTTCGCCGTTATTTCACTTGCAGCCGTGTAAGGAGTTAGATACCCGCCATACGCGAGTGGCGGGGGGTTACGGCGTGAGTGCGGCGAGACAGGCAGGCGCAACGCCTGCCGCTGACAGCGGCCTTTCGTGCCTGACGACCCTTCTGGCCTTCCATCAGATTCCGTCCGACCAGGCCCAGCTGCGACACGCCCTGGGCCATGGAAGGTCCGCGGATGATAGCGATCTCGTCCTTCTTGCGAAGCGGATGGAGGCCAAGGCGCGAGCGGTCACGCTCGAACTTAAAGGCTTGGAACGCGCGCCCCTCCCGGCGATCGGCAAGGACCGATCTGGCGACTATTTCATCATCGGCGCGATTCGGGATGGACAGGTCCTGATACAACGTCCGGGTGCGGCTCCGACGGCCGTGACGCTGTCTGAGTTCGAGCAGGTGTGGTCCGGCCGGGCCATTCTGGTCACGACGCGCCTGTCTGTTGCGGCGCAGACCAGGTTCGACGTCACCTGGTTCATTCCGGCTCTCGTCAAGTACCGCTGGATGCTGGGCGACGTGCTGGCGGCCTCGCTGGCGCTGCAACTCTTCGCCCTCGCGACGCCCATGATTTTCCAGGTCGTGATCGACAAGGTTCTGGTCCACCAGGGGCTGACGACGCTGGATGTTCTGGCTATCGGCCTCATCACGGTTGTGGTGTTCGAGAGCTTTCTCGGCGGCCTGCGCGCCTATGTCTTCTCTCACACGACCAGCCGGGTGGATGTCGAACTGGGCGCCAAGCTCTATCGGCACCTGCTCAACCTGCCGCTGGCCTATTTCGAATCCCGGCGCGTCGGCGACACCATCGCCCGGGTCCGAGAACTGGAGACCATCCGGGAGTTCCTGACGTCTTCGTCGGTGACCCTTTTCGTGGACCTGCTGTTCACCGTCATCTTCCTGGTGGTGATGTGGTTCTACTCGCCCTTCCTGTTCGCCATCGTGGCGGGGACCATCGTCCTCTACGCCATCATCTGTTTCATCATCACGCCGCCGCTTCGGCGGCGGATCGAGGAGCGTTTCCAGCGCGGCGCCGAGAGTCAGGCCTTCCTGGTCGAGAGCGTCACGGGGGTGCAGACACTGAAGGCGGCGGCGGTCGAACCGCAGATGCAGAACCGCTGGGAGCGTCTTCTGGCCGCCTATGTGAAGGCGGGCTTCAAGGCCGCGAAGCTGAACATCTGGGGCGGGCAGGCCATCCAACTGGTCAGCAAGGTCTCCACGGCCTTGATCCTCTACGTGGGCGCCAGGCTGGTCATCGGCGGCGATCTGACCGTGGGCGAATTGGTCGCCTTCAACATGTTGGCGGGACGGGTGGCGGAGCCGGTGCTGCGTCTGGCGGGCCTGTGGCAGCAGTTTCAGGAGGCGCGCGTCGGCGTCGATCGTCTCGGCGACGTCCTCAACGCCCCGACCGAAGCCCAGTTCTCGGCGACCCGTTCAGCCCTGCCGCAGATAAAGGGCGACATCGCCTTTGACGACGTGACCTTCCGCTACAAGCCGGGCGGCCGCGAGGTGCTTCGCCGGGTCTCGCTGGAGGTGAAGCCGGGAGAGGTCGTCGGCATCGTCGGTCCCTCGGGATCGGGCAAGTCGACCCTCACCAAACTGGTTCAGCGCCTCTATGTGCCCGAAAGCGGTCGGGTCATGGTCGATGGCACGGACCTGTCGCTGGTCGATCCGGCGTGGCTGAGGCGTCAGGTCGGCGTGGTCCTGCAGGAGAACCTGCTGTTCAACCGCTCGGTGCGCGACAACATCGCCCTGGCCGATCCCGGCATGTCGACCGAGCGCGTGATGGCGGCGGCGACTCTTGCCGGCGCCCATGAATTCATCCTCGAACTGTCCGAGGCCTACGACACCCAGATCGAGGAACGGGGCGGCAACCTGTCTGGCGGTCAGCGTCAGCGCGTCGCCATCGCCCGCGCCCTGGTCACCAATCCGCGCATCCTGATCCTGGACGAGGCGACCTCGGCGCTGGACGCGGAATCCGAGGCTGTCATTCACCGCAACATGCGCGCCATCGCCAAGGGCCGCACGGTGATGATCATCGCCCACCGCCTGTCCGCCATCCGCATGGCCGACCGCATCATCACCATGGAGAACGGCGCGATCACGGAAGTCGGCACGCACGACACCTTGATGGCGGCCAATGGTCGATACGCCCAGCTGTGGCGCACCCAGATGCATGGCGACCCGATGGGAGAACCGGCATGAGCCTGTCGCGACACTGGTCCGTGCTGAAGGACGCCTGGAAGGCCGAGAACCGGCGTCGCAAGGCCGGCGTCAAGGAATGGCGCGACAAGGAATTCCTGCCCGCCGCGCTGGAGATTGCCGAGACCCCGCCCTCGCCTGTAGGCCGCGCGGTGCTGTGGACCATCATCGCCGCCGCCCTGGCCGCCCTTCTGTGGTCGATCCTCAGCCACGTGGACGTGGTGGCGGTGGGCGAGGGGCGGCTGGTCCCCACCGGCCGGCTGCGTACGGTCGAGACGGCCGAGAGCGGCATCGTCCGCGCCATCCATGTGCGCGAGGGACAGCATGTCGAGGCGGGCCTGCCCCTGATCGAGCTGGACCCGACGGTGGCCGACGCCGACGCCGGCGCCGCGCGATCCGAACTGGCGACCGCGCGCCTGACCCGAGCGCGCGCCGACGCCCTGTTGAACTGGCTGGCCTCGGGCCGTATCGTCTTCCAGCCCCCGGACGGCGCCGACCCGGCCGCCGTCGCGGCGGAGCGCCAGGTGGTCGAGGCGCGCATTCAGGAACATCTGGCCAATCTATCCGCCCTGGACCAGCGCCGGGCGGGCGCCCGCTCCGCCGCCCTGACCTCGGCCGAGAACGTCGCCCGCTATGAGGAGACCCTGCCGCTGGCCCGCGAGCAGCTGACCGCTCGCCAGGAACTGGAGCGCCGCGGCCTGGCTCCGCGCCTGCGCGTTCTGGAGCAGGAGGAGCGCTACATCTCCCTCAGTCGCGAGCTTGCGGCCGAGCGCCACCGCCAGGCCGAGGCCCAGGCCCAGACCACGATGATCGAGCGCGAGCGCATCCAGGCGCAGCAGGCCTTCCGCGCCGAGGCGGCGCGGGAAAAGGCCGAAGCCGAGGCCGTGGTCGCCACGCGCGCCGAGACCCTGACCAAGGCCGATCAGCGTCAGGCTTTGCAACGGCTCACGGCCCCGGTATCGGGCGTGGTCAACGAGGTGTCGGTCACGACGCTGGGAGAGGTCGCCGAGGCGGGGCAGTCTCGGATCACCATCGTCCCGGACGGAGAGGACCTGATTGTCGAGGCCCTGGTCCTGAACCGCGACGTGGGCTTCGTGCGGCCCGGCATGCAAACCATCGTCAAGCTGGAGGCCTACCCCTTCACCCGCTACGGCAGCCTGGAAGGCGTGGTGGAGCATGTGTCGCCCGACGCCACGGTGGACGATGTTCGTGGACTCGTGTTTCCTGCGCGTGTGCGCCTGACGAAGACGCAACTCAGGATGGGCGTGGGGGAAAAGGCCGTGCTGCAACCGGGAATGGCCGCGACCGTGGAGATCGTGACGGGGCGCCGGCGTGTGATTGAGTATTTGCTGTCGCCTATCGCCAAGGCGGTAGGGACGGCGGGGAGAGAGCGGTGATGATTGTGTTTAAACTTCCCCGTCCTCGAGCATCTAATCGTCCCGATTGGACGTGCAGCAGGTTACTATCTCGTATTTTGACTGTGAGTGCTGTTGTTTTTGCAGCAAATTTGTCGTTTGGATGCATGCATGGGGAAGAAGCAGATGGAAAATCTAAACATGCATTATATTACATGATGTCGGATAGATTGATTCAGCTTCAGCTTGGCTTAATGCACGGCGAAGAGTGGGAGTATCCGGGGTTGGTGTGTGGTGATGTTCCTTTTGTTAATATTGTAAGAATTGACTACCCTGTGAATAACAGTCAGGAGTTCGTTCCTATTTATAATTTCGCGAAAGATCACAACATTAATCTATTTAATAGCGATAAAGCATCCTTTTCCAGTTGCATGGTTGTTGATTGAATGCCTGACCTTCCTTCAATCAATTATTCTCCGATTTTTATGCCGTTCGCGGGTGGAAGAAATTCTCCTCCAGTAACCATTATCTCCCCGGTGGGTTCCGTCTATAATGCGAGTATTTTAGTTTCTCTTGGAAGAATTGATTCTCCAATAAATGCGCCAACGGCGGCACTGTGGCGAAAAGCTAAGGATGCGAATTTACGCGTTGCTATAGTTGTTTCTTACGAGAGTCGTCCCCCCTGCATACAGTCAGGCGACAAAAAGTTGGGTCCCTGGAAGTAGTGACGACTTGGCGACTGCTAACTACGTTGGGGCTGCCGGTAATGTTCGAAATGAGATATCTAGAGATCCAAGCGCAGAATATGATCTTGTAATTGTTGTTAATGCTAAAGAGATTGACCGTCTTGGTTTAATTTCTCAGAGATATTTCTTCGACGACACGCTTGGGCATGAAATTGGACATGCTGTAAGTGCGAATATATACGATTTATCTGCTCTCGGAGCGAGTAATCGTTGGATTCGTGATTATGAAGAAGATCATAGGACGGGCATAGCTATAGCTGTTGGAACTCAGCGGTTCAATCGAGGGGCTATTGTTGTTGCGCGTGTTGGGAGTGTTACCTATGTGATAGGTAGAAATGCAAGATCCTATGCAAGAAATAATAACATAATAGGCGCAACTGTACTGGATAGAGTTGGCGATATGGTTTGGTTTGAAAGCTTGCATAATAAAACCAAATCCACGCTGTCATTTTCTCCCGGGCTTTCTTCTCCGGAACAGGATGTTTTGATCGTTGAGCCTATAGATCCTTATACGTCATTCGATAATTTGCCTGGATTTGGATCCGTAATCGGCTCCGCAATTGGAAATTTCTTGGCCGGAGATGATAAGGTTGCTGGGATTTTGTACGGCAGCGTTCTTGGTGAGATCGGTGAAAGAATAGGTCAATCTATTCTTAATAATGCAAAGCCAGAAATTAATTCTGATTTGCAAGGCGTATTCTCATCCGATGTCTTGGCGAAAATGAAATCGGCCGGAATTGGTGCGATTAGTTCCATGCTTTCGGCGGAGTTAGCCCAAGCTCTTGGGGTGGAGGGTTTCGGTGCGGAATTGATGGGAACGGGAACCTCCACCGTAATCGGTAAGGTATTGGAAAATCTTACTACGCCCGGTGCTACCCACCTGGATATGTGGCATGGATTTGGGAAGGCTGATGTTTTTGCTGAAGGAGGGGTAGGTAACCTTACAGTAAATGCGATTGGATCTTTCTTAGGGGCTAAACTCGGATCTCTAGTTGTATCGCCGACAACGCAGGCTGGAGCATTACTTTCTTCTGTGGGGTCGGCAGTTGGAGGCTATGCTGCTGTTAGCGTAGGATCCGTTAGCACTGCATTGAGCGGATTTCTCGGTCTTAAGCCGTCAAGCTTACTGTTTAATGTCATCGCGCCCGGCATCGGCGCTTTCGTCGGCTTCGTCCTCGGCGCGCTGATCGGCAACCTCTTCGGTCGCAAGAAGCCCAAGATTCCGACGGCGAACGCCGAGGTCTATCTCGACTATACCAGCGACAAGTTCCAGCTCGGCGCTTCTTCGGCGGCCAATGGCGGGAACCTGGATCTGGTCCGGAACATGGCGGAGTCGGCGCGGGACACGCTGAACGGCTTCCTGACCGTGCTGGCGGGCGACATGCCCTATCAGGCGACCAGCTGGGGCTACGGCCTTTGGCGCAACGGCGGATACATCTCTACGCTGGCGGGGGTTCAGAGCTTCTACGGCCATACGGGCGGTCAGTTGTGGGTGAAGCTCGGCAACCTCAATGGGGCGCAGCAGAACGTCGCCTCGGCCGACGACGCGGTGTCCAAGGGCGTGATGTGGTCGATCAAGCAAACCCAGGTGATCGGCGGCGACATCTTCGCCAAGCGCGCCCTGGCCAATTCGGCGGCGACCGATCTGACCGCCCTGCTGGGCGACCTGCAGATCGCCTCGGACTATCGCTTCTACGCCAACAACCGCGAGGTGATTAACGGCTACATCACCGGCGCCTACAACAGTCTGACGGCGGCGGAGAAGACCTATTACGCCTCCAACAAGGCGCTGATCGACAAGGCGCACACCCAGGGCGTCAACGCCCTGACCACGGCTCAAAAGAACACCTACAACGCCAACAAGGCCAAGATCGACAAGATCATCCTGGCTCTGGAAGACCAGGCCATCGCCAACCCCTGGATCATCACGCTCCAGCGGATCAACGAACTGAAGCTGGATAAATGGAGCAAGTCCGACTTCTATGGCGGTTTGCAAGGCTTCCTGACTAGTATGGGATTGCCGCGCAATGGCGCGAACTTCGAGGATCTGAGCGTCTACACCGTCAATGGCGGGATGCAGTTGATGTTCGGGGCGGCCTCGCAGGACGGTGCCTTTTCCCTGTTGCCACAGGCCAGAACCGGAGGTCGCAGCATCACGGTCGCCAGCGGGGAGCTGGCTACTATCGGCTATACCAAGCGCACCTCAGGCAGTAGCGCGGGCAATGATTTCATCGACGCGAGCGCCAGCACGACGGCGGTCAATCTCTCGGACAGCATTACTCATACCACGCCGGGGTATTGGGAGTGGAGGGGGCCTGGACGCGAGCCGTTGGTGCCGACCTATCCCGACGCCGACGGCAGCCCGGGACCGGGCTATTTTTGGGTGGAGGGTACGACCTATACCGTCACGGGCGGGGACGACATCTTCATCGGGGGCTCGGCCGGGGACACCCTGTCGGGCATGGAAGGCTGGGATTGGCTGGACGGCGGAGGCGGCGCCGACAAGCTGTATGGCGGCGCCGGTAACGATGTCCTTTTGGGCGGCGCGGGAAATGACCAACTCTTTGGCGGAGCCGACGACGATTACCTGTCCGGCGGCGACGGAAATGACGTCCTGAACGGCGAAGACGGCGATGACATCCTAGTCGGTGGCCTTGGTGCAGATACGCTCAATGGCGGCGCGGGCAACGATACCTTCATTATCGAGGGCAATGGACACGGCGACATCATGGATGGTGGAGCAGGCTCCAACACCATGTCGTTCGAGCGCGCGGATCGAGGTGTCTATATCTCACTGCGCAGCACCACTTCAGATCGAGCGTTGGATGGGTCTTTCCAATACAACTATACGCGTCAGAACATCTGGGGCGTCATTGGCAGCGCCTTTGCCGACGAAATCCGAGGCGGCGCCTATGCGGATGTCCTGAGGGGAGGAGACGGCGATGATTTGCTGTGGGGGTTCAACGGCGATGACCTAATCGAAGGCGGCGCCGGCGCGGATGACATCAATGGCGAGGGCGGCGTCGATACGGCTTCGTATCGAAGCTCGAACGCTGGCGTGTATATCGACTTGACCGGGGGGGGAGCCTTTGGGGGACATGCGACCGGTGACAAGATCGCGGGAATAGAAAACCTAATTGGATCTCGCTTCGCAGACGAACTGAAAGGGGATTCTGGGATCAATCGCATCGACGGCGGGGCGGGCGACGACTGGATCGTGGCCACCAAGGGCGCTGACACCTATGTCGGCGGCGAGGGAATCGATACGGTCGACTATTCCGACGGTTTCGCGACCTCAGGATCCGTGCCTGGCCTGAACATACAAGGCTCGATCGCCTATTGGCGCGCGACGGACGGCGTCACGGGAACGCATTCCTTGAGCGGTGTCGAGCATGTCATCGGCACGGCCGGCGCCGACACCATCACCCTGACCGGAGCGGACGAATTCATCACCGCAGGCAAGGGCAATGATATCCTGAACGGCGGCGGCGGGTCGGATACCTATTACTTCAACCTGGGCGATGGCGTGGACACCATCACCGAGACAAACGTCGGATCGAACGTTGTCTCGTTCGGCCAGGGGATCGGTTTCAACCAATTGACCTTTACGGTCGTGGCGGGCCCCACCGGTCATATGACGATCCACTACAGCGCGGCGGACTCCGTGCGCGTGAACGGCAACCTACCAAATGTGAAGGACGGCAAGCTGGCCTCGGCCGATGACAACAAGCTCAAGGTCATCGACATGAACGGGTCCGGCCAACTGGATGTCTCCCAGTTCGAAATTTACCGCGGCGGCACGGCTGGGGCGGATACGCTCAACGGAATCCGGACCTTGGGCGATTTCCTCGTCGGTTTCGGCGGCAACGACACTATCCACGGCATGCAGGTCGGCCAATGGAGCGAGTGGGGCGATATCATCATCGGCGGCGCCGGTAATGACACCAGCTTCACTTCGACGGGAGACGACCAGTTCGCCTTCGAACGAGGCTCGGGCCGGGATACGATCAATGACACCGGCGGCGACGACACCTTGGTGTTCGGGCCCAATGTCGCTGCGGACGACGTCATCTACAAGGTGGTCGGCAACGACCTCTACATCGGCATCGCCGATGCGGCGAACCCCAACCTCGAGGCCCATCAGGTCACAGACTATGTCCGGGTCGTAGGCGGCGGGGTGAAGTGGCAGGACGTCTATGGCGGCGGCGCGTCGTTCAATACGGTGGAGTTCATCAACGCCGGGGGAACCTGGATCGATCTGCGCAAGCTCGACATCAACTGGACCGTCCAGAACACCTATAACGGCGGCGTCCTGCCCATCGTCTTCGACCTCGAGGGCGACGGTCTGGAGCTGACGGGCGTCGATCATTCCATGGTCGTGTCGCGACTGTCATCGGGCGAACTGGCCCGCACCTCCTGGGTCGGGCCGACGGATGGCATCCTGGCGGTCGATCGCAACGGCGACGGCCAGATCAACCAGCTGTCGGAAATCTCATTCGTCCAGGACAGGGAAGGGGCTCAAACCGACCTCGAAGGTCTTCAGGGATGGGACACGAACGGCGACGGCAAGCTGAACGCCCTCGATGAGGGCTGGGGACAGCTGAAGATCTGGGTCGATCGCAACCAGAACGGCCGCTCCACCGGAAGCGAGCTTCGCATCCTGGAAGAGGCGGGGATCACCGAGATCAACCTCATGGGCAAGGCGACGGGCAAGACCGCCGACAACACCCGAGACAGCTTCGTGCACAACACCCTGTCCTTCACCTGGGCGTCGGGCGAGACCGGCACGGCCTATGACGTCCAGTTGGCGCGCAAGCTCTTGAACGAATACGACCTGAGCATCGATCAGGTGAAGGCCATCTGGGGCGAGGACCGTTCCGTCGAGGGCGAGCTTGGGCGTCTCGTCAACGATCCCGTGGCCGACGCTGCCGCCCGCACGGTGTTGGATGCCGGACGCCGCCTGCGAACCCATGATATGTGGATGCGCGACTCCCTGCTGTTGCGTGAAAGCGTGGATGCGGACGTGGCCGTCGATAGTGCTGACGGCGCCATCGTCACGCCGCCGACGGCGGACTTCAGTGATCATGACGACCTGTATGCCGAGGATGAGGCCCGCTGGGCGGACGTTCTCTTCGGGGAGGGAAGCGACGGGAAGGTCGTCAATGTCACCGACCCGAGCGTCCGCGCTTCGCTGGAGGCCTTCTCCGGGCAGACCGGCCGCGGCTCATACGGCGCGGCCTTCGGGCGACCGGGTATCGACGGCGGCGTGGAAGACGATATCACTCATGCTGCGACGAACATGGACGGCGGTAACCTCGACCAGATCAGTCCGCGAGCCATGGGCGGCTTTGACCAGACATTCGGTTTGGATCAGCCGCCCATGGCTCGCGCCGCTCGGCAGACAGGCGGTGCTGATTTCGATCCCGTCCTTGCAGCCGCAGCGGACCTGATCAGTGTTGATCCGACTGACGTATGGGCGCCGGTGGAGTTCGGTTTGGCCTCGACGGAGGCCAACAGGTCATGGTGGCATCAGGGGGAGAGCGTTGCGCGCTTCAACAACGACGCCCTGCCGCCGGCCGCCTGGATTCCGATCACTGAAGGTCCGTCCGCCTCGACGGGGGCGGAACAGCATTCACAGCACCAGAAGCTGACGCAGGCCTTGGCCTCCTTCGGTCGCGACAAGGGAGCTTCCGCTGCGGTCTGGAAGCGCTCGGGCGAGGCCGAGATCGAGGCGACATCGCAAATGCTGGGGGCTTCGGGCTCGCGCTTCGCCGCGCTGGCGCGTATGCCCGCGTAAGATCATGAGTGAGACCAATGTAATGACGGATACGACTTCTCCCGCCGCCCCGGCCCAGGAACCCAAGACGGTCTCGCAGATGCTGGGCGAGATCGTCTGGCTGATGTCGCAGTCGCCTGTGCACAAGCAACTGTTCATCGGGGATCTGGAATGGTTCGCCATGCCGGCCATTCTGCTGGAGCAGTTCCGCACCTTCTATGGCCCAAACGCGCCAGCTGCTGTGGCCTTCTGGGCCATGGTGTCGGAGGAGACTGAGCAGAGACTGGAAGCTGGCGCGCACAAGCTGCGGGCCGACGAATGGAAGGGCGGCGACCGGCCCTGGCTGATCGAACTCGTGGCGCCTTTCGGGGCCCAGGAGGAGATCCTGGCCGACCTGTCGCTGAGCGTCTTCGGTGGCAAGCCCTTCAAATTCCACACGGTCGGCGCTGACGGACAGCGCGTGGTGAAAACCTATGAAATACCCGAAGCGATCCTCAACTAGTCGTCTGATCCCGGCGGCGGGTCTCATGCTCGCCGTCGGCCTTGGAGCCTGCCAGAGCCTTGCGGCGCCGCCATCCCTTTCGGAGCGGTTGGCCCCTCTGGATCGAGCCCTGACAAGCAAGCCGGCCGACCTTGAGGCGGCCGCGGCTTCGGGAGACGCCGTAGCCCAATTCGGTCTGTCTCTGGCCTGGGGTCATGGCCTGCATGGCTTTCCCGTGGATCAGAACAAGGCGGCGGAATGGCGATTGAAAGCCCTGGCCAATCGCCGCTTCGTTCCGGTCACTCAGTATACGGCGGCGTTCAACGGACAGCCGTCAAGAGTCAACATCATCAACATCCCGACCTATGATCTGACCCAAGCGGAAACTATGGCGGTGGACGCTTGCATCGCCTGGCTGTCGGGGCGAACTTCTGCAACTGAAACCTGCGGCGAAGGGCCCGATGCGGCTCGGAGGCGGAGCCTTTGGACTGTGGCCAAAGGCGATAGTGGACAGATAGGGCAATCCGCCACGCCATGAAATGGATCGCAGGTATCGCCCAAAAAATCCTGCGCACCCAAGCATTACCAAACCCCCGCAGCCCTCGCCTCGGAGGGGCGGCAGGCCTTCACCCGGGCGTCTGAGCTGCCGTCACGCTGGGCCATTCAGCCAGTTCCAGCGCCTAGGCCACTATGTTCTGGGCGCTAGCCGGCGATCGATCTGTTCAAGTCCGATGCTTAGTGTGCGTCCTGCTGAAGGACCGGCGGCGCGGAAACGCTGAAGCTTAACTAACTACTCTTGTCGTATTTTAACTCTTTCCGCCGCACGTATCGGCCTCAGTTTTGATATCGTCTGCGGAGTTCGCGCTTGCCTGTAGCCCGTGTGGAGACGCCGGTTTCGATTGCCGGCCTTGGTTTCGGCGATTCGCGGAAGAAGGCGCTTTTGAACTCAGCCTGTCGCCATCGCGCCATCTGGGCGGCGGCGGCGGCGGTGTTGCTGCCCTCCACGCAAGCGTTCGCTCAATGCGCCGCTGCGCCGGCGGCGCTCAATCTCTCCTCCGGCAGCTGCGCCGATCCGGCGTTCACCGCGAGGCAAAGCGCAGACGCCGCGTCCGTGGTCGATGTCTCCGGGTCGGGAAGCTATAGCGGCGTCTCCGTCGATCTTTCCGCGTTCGGCAGCGGCCACGGCGTGCGCGCCAGCGATGACGGTACGATTTCGTTGACCGGAACGCCGTCGGACGGGGCCATGGTCAGCACCTATGGCGACGACGGCCACGGCCTCTACGCCGATGGCGGGGGGCAGATCACTGGCAGCTATACCTCGGTCTATACGAACGGCGTCGGCGCTCACGGGGTCGAGGCGATCGGGACAGGCAGCCGCGTCACGCTGACCGACAGCGGGGTGAACACGGCGCTCGACAACGCGTATGGGGCCTATGCGTCGGGGGGCGGGACGATCACCCTGACCCGCACCAACGTCACGACTAGCGGCGCTAGGGCCTCTGCTGTTTTTGCGGACGCGGGCGGATCGATCGCCCTCAACGACCTGAGTACGTACAGCGATGGCCATAACGTCGCCGGCGCGGTCGCGGCGGGCGCTGACAGCAGCTTGACCCTGAACAACGCCTACGTAAACGTCTCCGGAAACAGCGGCGCCGGGCTGCTCGCGGCCGATGGCGGACTGATCACCATGAGCGGCGGCGCGATCGCGACCGGCGACTACTACGGCGGCGCCGTCACCACCGGCTCTTCGGGCATGCTGGCCCGTGGCGTCGGCAGCCGGATTCTTGTCGTCAATGGCGCGACGTCCGCCACCTACGGCGCCGACAGTCAGGGCCTGTGGGCCGACGCCGGCGGCAGGATCGACTTCGCCGGCTACGGCGTCTTCACCTATCAGCCCAATTCCGCAGGCGCAGCGGCGAGCGGGTCGGGCAGCACGGTCACCCTGACCGACACCATAGTCCGCACTTCCGGCCCTTCCGGCGCCGGCCTGGTCGGTATCGCCGGGGGCGCCGTCACTGCGAGCAACACGGAGATCACGACCGGTTATGGAAGAGGCGGGAGCAACCTTCCGGTCCTTCAGTTTCCGAGCGCCGACATAGGCCTGGAGGCCCATGGCGCGGATGTGCTCAGGGCCGGCAGCCGGCTGCAGACGCAGAACGCCCGCATTACCACACACGGCGACGGCGCCGTCGGCGTCAGGGTCAGCCAGGGCGCCTCGGCCTCGATCGTCGGCGGCTCTATCACGACCAACGGCGCCGACACAGCCGCGATCGGCGGCGCCGACGCCGTCCGGGCGACCGACGACGACAGCAGCATCACCCTGTCCGGAACCTCGGTCAGAACGACGAACATCAACGCCGCGGGCCTGCATGCGATGGCAGGCGGCGCGATCGCCGCCACGGACGCCACGGTCGCTACGCAGGGAGAGAACGCCTTCGGCGTATCCGCGCAGGACGCTGGCGGCGTCACCCTGGCCAACACGGCCGTCGCCACCTCAGGCGACGCCGCGTTCGGAGTCCGGGCGGGCGATGCAGGGATGGTGCGGATGACGGGCGGTTCGGTTGAAACCGCCGGCGCCGCTGCGCACGGCGTCGCCGCCGTCAACGGCGGGGACCTCACGATTTCGGGCGCGGCCGTCGCGGCGAACGGAGCCGGATCGTCGGCGATCTACCTCGCGGGCAGCGCGGCGAACACCGTGTCGATCACCGGCGGCAGCTTGAGCGCCGCTGACGGCGCGATCGTCCTTTCCGAAGGCGGGACGGGCGCGGTCTCGATCGGCGGCGGCGCCGTGCTCAACCCCGCCGTCGTCAACGGCCGGTCCCTGCTGGCGCAGGTGAGCGACGACGCCGCAGGTGTGGCCAGCGACCTGACGCTGAACATCGCCGACATGCCGTCCCTGACGGGCGATATCGTCGTCGACGCGTCGACCCTCGCCTATAATCTGAGCAACAGCAGCTGGACCGGCGATCAGCGTCTGATCGGCTCCGGAAGCGCGACCAGCGCCAGCCTGACCGCTTCGCAATGGACGGGCGACCTGCTCGCCGACCCCGGCAACACCGCCGACGTGTCCCTGACGCAGGGCAGTCTCTGGACCGGCCTGGCGCGAAATGCGGCCGACATCACGATCGACGCCGACAGCGCCTGGAATCTGACTGGCGATTCCAGCGCGACCGGCGCAGTGACCAACGCCGGCGTGATCCAGTTCCTGGCGAGACAGGACGGCTACAGCACGCTGACGGTCGGCGGCTATACGGGCGGCGCAGAGAGCCGCATCGGCTTCAACACTTATCTCGGCGATGACGCCTCGCCCACCAACCTGCTGGTGATCAATGGCGGTCAGGCCGGCGGCACGACCACCATCCTGGTCAACAATACCGGCGGCCCCGGCGCGCTAACCGTGGACGACGGCATTCGGCTGGTCCAGGTGACCGGCGGCGGCGCGACGACGGCCGAGGCCTTCACGCTGGGCCAGCGCGTCGTGGCGGGCGCCTATGAGTATCAGCTCTTCCGGGGCGGCGCCTCCGATCCGGGCGACTGGTTCCTCAGGTCTCATCTCAAGAGCGAGGATCCGAACGGGCCCGACATCCCGATCTATCGGCCTGAGACGCCGCTCTATGCGCCTATTCCTGCGATCGCGCGACAGATGGCCCTTTCAACCCTGGGGACGCTGCACGAGCGCGTCGGCGATCAGGAAAATCTGCGGGGCTCGGCGGAGCAGCGAACCTATATGAACGGCGCCTGGGGGCGACTGTTCGGGGCGAGGCTGGACAACCGATGGGGCGGAACGGCCGAGGCGCGGGTCGAGGGAGATCTGGTCGGGTTCCAGACCGGGCTCGACCTCTTCCGGCGGACGACGGACAGCGGCCGTCGCGATCACGTCGGCCTGTATGTGGCCTATACCGACCACGACGCGTCGATGAGCGGCCTTGCACGCGGGATGCGGGATCTAGAGGTGGGTCGCCTGCAAACGGACGGCTCGTCTGTCGGGGCTTACTGGACGCATTTCGGTCCGACGGGCTGGTATGTCGATACGGTCCTGCAGCAGAGCTGGTACGACATGGAGGCGACGTCCCTTTATGGCTCCGGGGCTTCGACCGAGACGACCGGATACACGGCGTCGCTCGAGACCGGCTATCCGATCACCCTGCGAGAGAGCTGGCTGGTCGAGCCGCAGGCGCAGATCGTCTACCAGGATGTGCGGGTGGACGGGACGCAGGATCAGTATTCGAGTGTGGACTGGGATGAAGGGTCGGCCTGGACCGGGCGGATCGGGGCGCGTCTGCAATACACCCGCCGCGACGCGCGCGGGACGCTTTGGCAGCCGTATGGACGGATCAATCTCTGGCACGCCTTCTCCGGCCAGGACGGCGTGATCCTGGGGCAATCCTCCCCCGCGATCGAGAACCGGTTCGGCCACACGGCGCTGGAAGCCGGCGGCGGCCTCACCGCTCGTGTGAGCACGAACGTGAGCCTGTACGGCCAGGCCAGCCATCGGTGGACGATCGACGGCGACCAAAGCCGCCAGACCGCCACCGAAGCCGCCGTGGGTCTTCGTATAAACTGGTAGGGCGAAGAAACCGCCCTCAGGGGCGGGTCGCCTCGTTGATCAGGGCGCGCGCCCGTTCCGCCGCCGCCTCGGTGGTCAGTTCGCCGGCGTTGATCTTGTCCGCCATCTCCATCAGAGCGGCGCTGGTGACGGCGCCGGTGTCTGCGACTTCCTGCACATGGACGCCGCCGTCGCGGGTGATGACGGCGTCCCAGGCGGCGCGGACCTCGGCCCAATAGGCCTTCGTCGCGGCCCAATAGTCGTCGCCGGGCTTGGGTTCGAAGGCGGCGGACGCGTCATAGGTGTTGACCACGTCCTCCTGCACCATGGCGCGAGGCTCGCCGCCGTCGCGGCCGGTCATCTTGACGTTGTCCTGGATATGGACCCAGCCGCCGGGACGGATGACGTGGCGATTGGTCCCGAGATAGCGATCGTAGACTGGGTTCCGCACGGCGTCGCGGCGAGCCAGCGGACGCCAGGTCGGGCCCGAGGTCCAGACCGTCATGCCGTTATCGTAGCTCCAGCGCCCCACGCCGCCGTAACGAGGCGAATCGTCTGTCTGCCAGACGGTCTGGGACCAGGCGCCCCGACGGTCCTCAGCGGACACAGTCGTCAGGGTCCACTGGTCGGGGCCGGCGTAGATCAGGACGGTCTCGGGCTGATAGGTCCAATCCTGGCGCCAGTGCTTGACGAGGATGGTCTGACCCTCGTGATACATGACCAGGATGTGCTGCAGGCTGATGCGGTCGCCCGTGTCATGGACGACGCGCACGATCTCCGTCCCGCCGGACGTCTTGGGTTCAAGCGGCTGATAGTCGGCTTGCAGGCCGACGGTTTCACGCATGTTGAAACGCACGCGATAGTCGCCGACCTGGGCCAGGATGGCCTGGCGGTCGCGTTCAAAGGCGCTGGCCGGGGCCGGTGACGACGCCTGGGTCTGGGGCGAGGTCGAGGCGAGGGGTAGGGCCTGGGCGGCGGAGGCGCCGGTCAGCAGGGCCGCAGCGATCAGGATGGCGCGCATCGGTTGTCCGTTCTTGTGCAGGAGAGCTTCGCGTTTGTGGGTCATGAGGCGGTTCACAGGCGGATGTTCAGCGAGACGCCGACGTTGCGGCCCGGCTGGGTGAAGGCGTCGAGCGTGGCGGGGCTGGCGCCGACGGCGGGGCGGTTCAGGCCGCGCACGTCGCTCCACCAGGCGTATTTCTCGTCGAAGACATTGAAGGCGCCGGCGCGCAGGGTGGCCCGCTCGGTCACGTTCCAGAAGGCGGTGACGTCCAGCAGGGTGAAGCGCTCGCCCGGCCAGCACAGGCCGCCGCCGCATTCATGGTTCGACTTGCGGTCCGACCAGGTGACGGTGGCGCTTCCGCCCCAGACGCCCGAGGGGGCGGCGTAGTTCAGCCCGCCGACCAGCTTGATCGGATCGACGCTGGTCAGGGCGCCGCGTTCGCCGTCCGTCTCCTGCTCTCCGTCTGCGAAGGAGGCGGCGACGATGGCCGAGAGGCCGTTGTCCCAGTGGATGTCGCCGCGCGCTTCCAGGCCCCAGATCTCGACCTTGGTCAGGTTGACGTACTGATAGATCAGCGGATCGACGCCCGGTACGCCGGTTCCGCGCACCACCACCTGATTGATGAAGTCGTCGTATTCCGTGCGGAAGGCCGTGGCCTGCAGCGAAAGGACGCCGCCGAAGACATCCAGATTGCGGAAGCGGAAACCACCCTCGATGCTCTCGCTGGTCTCGGGCTTCAGGTCTGGATTGGGGATGGACTCATAGCCGAACACCGGGTTGGCGAAGAAGTTGTTCACCTGCATGGGCGAGGGCGCCTTGAAGCCCTGGGCGTAGTTGGCGAAGACGCCGAAGTGGTCGTCCGCCCAGTAGATGGCGCCGATCTTGGGCGACAGATGGCTGTCGCTCTGGCCTTCGGCCGGGGCCGGGAACAGGGCGTCGGCCTTGGGCGTCAGCTCATACCAGTCGTAGCGCAGGGCCGGGATGATGCTGAGGCGGCCGCCCAGCAGATCGATCTCGTCCTGAATGAACAGGCCGGCCAGGTCGAACTCGGTCTTGGGGAACGGACGGGCGGGGAAAGGCTCGCCCATCGGCGGGACCGTGCCGTCGCGAATGCCTTCCTGGGTGGTGCGCGACCAGTCGGCGCCGAAGGTGATCCGGTGACGAACGGCCTCGCCGCCGAAGCTCTTGGAACCCTGCGCCGCCAGGCCCCAGACGGCGTTGTCGAAGGTCACGTCGCGGGTGCGATCGCCCAGCGTCGGACGCTGCTCATAGGTGAACTGGCGCGTCGTCGCATCCTGCCAGAAGACGGCGGCGGAGCCGGAATCGAGCCCCAGGAAGTCGTCGAAACGCCAGTCAAGGCTGACGCGGTCCCGCTGCGTCTCGTCCTGGGCGCTCAGGCCGGTGACAGAGGCGGAATAGCTGCTGAGCGCCTCGCCCTCCATGTCCTGGTCGAAGTGATCGTAGGTCAGGCGCAGAGTGTGATTGGGCGCTGCGTCCCAGACCAGCTTGGCCAGCACGGCGTTGGAGGCGAAGTCCTGAGGGTTGGGCTGGGTCCGCGCGGCGCCGACGCCGCCCGTTTCGGCCATGTTCTCGGTCTCCTGGGAGTCGCGACGGGTGTAGGCCAGCAGGCCCGACAGGGACCCGCTGCGCCCGGCCAAAGCCAGGCCTTCGGTCCAGCCTTCGTCGGCGGAGTTGTAGCCGACCCGCGCACGGGCGCCGAAGCTGCGGCCCGCCTCGATGAAGTCGGTCGGGTCCTTCGAGGTGAAGCTGACCGCCCCGGCGATGCCGTCCGAGCCGTAGAGGGCCGAGGCCGGACCGCGCAGGATCTCGACCGACTTGACCAGGTCCAGATCGTTGTAGCCGCCGCGCCCCACAGCCTGCGCCCCGAAGGCGAAGCCGTCCGGCACCCGCACCCCGTCCTGCACGATCAGCACCCGGTTGCCGCCCATGCCGCGGATGGTGAAGCCCGAATTGCCGTCGCGCCCGGCGCCCGACAGGGCGGCCGAGAAGCGGGCGGGGCTGGTCGGAACGCTGACGCCCGGCTCGAACCGGATCAGGTCCTTGATGTCGGTGACCAGATTGGTCTCGATCGCCTCGGCGGTGATGACGCTGACGCTGGCCGGAACTTCATCGACGCGGCGTTCGGTGCGGGTGCCGACGACGGTCACGGGCGCCACCCGCACCGGCTGGTTCAGATCGATCGCGGAGGCAGCCTCCTCGGCGATGGCCGGGAAGGCGGCGGCGAGGGCTGAGAGCCCGGCGGAAATCATCAATAGCGAACGCATCGGCGGCACCCCGTTGGAAACAGGCCCTGCCTTTAGTGCGAACGATTATCAGAATCAATCTAAGTTCTGTTGGGTCCCCAAATTCATAACCTGCCGCTCGAACATCACCGGCGCGGCATGGACCTGGCCCTGACAAAAGAACGCCGCCCCTCTGGGAGGGGCGGCGCCAAATGGGGGCCAGGAGAAGATTTCGCTCAGAAGGTGTAGCGAAGCCCCACGAAGAACTGCCGACCGGTGTGGCTGTAGACATTCAGGCGGTTGGAGGCGTCGACGTACTGGTGGTTGAACTCATCGGTCAGGTTGATGCCTTCGACGCTGAGCTTGAGCCTGTCGTTGATGTTGTAGGAGGCCTGGGCGTCGAAGTTCAGGGTTTCGTTGACGCCGGCGACCGAGTTGCCGTCCGCAGCGGGAACCCCTGTCAGATAGCCCTGACGATAGGCCGCCGACCCCCGCACCGAGAACTTGTCGGTCTCATAGTAGAGGGTGAAGTTGGCGGCGTTCTTGGACAGGCCGACCAGGGTCTCGTTGATGGTGGTCAACGGATCAAGGTTCTGGATGTATGTGATGTCTGAATCGACGAAGGTGTAGTTCGCCTGAACCCCGAAATTCTCCATCCATCCGGGCAGGAAGTCGAGCCGCTTCTGGACGTTGATCTCGAAGCCCTTCAGCAGACCGCCTTCAGTGTTGATCGGCTGGGTGGTCCGGAAGAGGGTGTCGGGAGTGGCCAGCGAGCCGTCCAGCAGCGAATTCGGCAGGCCCAGTTCGCTGAAGGGGATGTTCTGCGTCAGGCTCTGAACGAAGGTGTTGATGTCCTTCACGAAGACGCCCACCGCAAAGAGGCTGTCCGCGTCCGGATACCACTCCAGGGACAGGTCCAGATTATCCGAACGCGTCGGGTCGATGTAGGGATTGCCGGTCGAATAGCTGAAGTTCGACCCCTGGATGCCGACGTCGCCGCCGGGCGTCAGGCTGGAGATGGAGGGGCGGGCGATGGTCCGCGCGACGGAGACGCGTGCGATCAGGGTGTCGGTTAGTTCAACCGCAAGGTTCGCCGAGGGAAGCCACATGTCGTAGGTGCGATTGACATCGACGAGAGCGCTTCCAGCCGCCGTGGTTTCGTATCCTTGGGACCACTGTTCCGTGTTGACGTAACGAACCCCGGCGTCGCCCCGCCAGGGCAGACCGAAGGCGGTGAAACGGAAGTCCGCCTGGACGAAGGCCCCTGTGTCGGCCTCGTCGACATTGATGTATTGGCCGCGCGCCGAGGAGTTCTCGACTCCGGTCAGGGCGTAGATGCCCGTGTTGGAGTAGATGTCGTAGGCGTCGATGAATTTGTTGATGTCGGGCGCCAGCCATTGGGTGGACACGCCATCCGGCAGGCCCAGGCCGCGACCGAACCCGGAGAAGACGCGAGACACTTCGGCCAGTTGGGCGGGCGTCAGCGTGTCGACGATCGTTTCCCTGGTGCGATAGAGGCCGCGCGAGGCGAAGGTGAACTTGCGGTAGTCTACGCCAGCCTTGATCGTCAGATTGTCGCTCAGGTCATACTCGCCGAACACCTTGGCGGTCTTGAAGGTGTTCTCCACCGAATTGGGTCGGATGCGAACCTCGGACGTCCCGTTGATCATCGACCAGTTGGCCGGATCGGTCAGGTCGAATCCGAAGTCGATCGCGGGCGTCTTTGACCGGAAGTCATAGGAGAAGCCGTTGGTGTTGGCCCGATCGAAGGTGATGATGGTCGAAACCGGGTTGTTGAAGTCGGACTTGGAGTAGCCCCCGACGAACCCGGTGCGGAAACGATCGGTCCAGTTGCGGTTCGCGGTCAGGGTGTACTGCTGGAACTCGGTCTGGAGTTCGTCATGGGCGGATTGCGTGCGCACGTCCACCGCATCCATCACGGCGGCGACGATGTTGCGGCCGTCGACGACGCCGGACCGGATGATCGTCTGCGGCTTGCCGGCGCCGGAACGGCTGAGGCCGATGGCCTGCAACTGGGCTTCGTCGCGCGTGGACTTCACGTCTGAATAGAGGATGTCGAACGTAATGGTCGAGCGGTCGTCCGGACGGAACTGCAGCGATCCGGTCAGGCCCAGACGCTCCGTGTTGTGATCGTATTGCACGTACGACGGCAGGCGGGGGTGGAAGAGGCCGGTGGTGGCGCTGGTGTTGTTGATCTGGTCAATCGTGAAGCCGTCGATCGTCGACGCCGGGTTGAAGCCCCCGTTCGCTCCGCCGGCGCTCCAGCGCGTGATGTTGGCGCCTTCCTCCAGGATATGGCGCTTCTCATAGGCGGCCGAGAACAGGGCGCCGAAACGGCCGTCCGCCCAGGTGTTGGAGGCGAGCAGGGTGAAGCGCGGCTTCACGTCGCGCGCCAGATCATTGTAGCTGCCCTGAATGCCCATCACGAGCGTCGGTTCGCGATAGTCAAAGGGGCGGGCGGTCTGAAGATCGACCGTCGCGCCGAGCGAACCTTCCTCGACGTCCGCCGAGGCCGACTTGCGCACCGTCAGGCTGTTGAAAAGTTCCGAGGCGAACATGTTGAAGTCGAAGCCGCGCGTGCGGTTCGTGCCGCCGGCGTTGACCGTGCCGCCCGTGGTGGCGATGGCCTCCATGCCGTTGACGCGGACGCGGGTGTATTCGGACCCTAGTCCGCGGACCGAAATCTGGCGGCCTTCGCCATTGGCGCGGGTGATGGCCACGCCGGGCACGCGCTGAAGAGACTCGGCGAGATTCAGGTCGGGGAAGTCGGCGATGTCCTCGGCCTTGATGACGTCGACGACGCCCGATTCACGTCGTTTCGCGTTCACGGCGCTCTGGAGCGACGCGCGGAAGCCGGTGACCACCACCTCATCGACCTGGGTGGCGGGGTCGCCCTGAGCAGATGTGTCGCTGGACTGCGCATAGACGCCCCCGGCGCTGGCTATCAATACGGCCAGGGCCGACGCCCCCGTCTTGAGCGCAAATTGGAAATCATGCGTGAAACGCATCGCCTCTTCCCTCCCTATCGCCCGCGTTTCGCGGATCTCTCTGTGGCGCATGGACTGACGTCGCTGCACGGCCGCCAGTCTGTCGCAAAACCCTCAAACAGGACGATAGGTTGACCGGATCAATGCACGCCAATCCGAAGAGGGCATCAACCGATGCGTCCTGCGCACTGATCGTGCTTTGATACCGGTTACCTATCCATGCCGTCTTTGTATCGATCTATAGGTGTTTTGGCTTAGACGAGTTGCCGACTTCCTGCCTATCGTCACGGTCAAGGCGCACGCAGAGGCGCCGCCAAGGGAGAGACGGCCAGCGACGATCGGCGTCCTCGGTCCTGTCTCGCAGATCAAGGAAGCGCATCAAGATGACCGACGGGA
Source organism: Brevundimonas olei (assembly GCF_037055245.1). Classification (GTDB taxonomy): domain Bacteria; phylum Pseudomonadota; class Alphaproteobacteria; order Caulobacterales; family Caulobacteraceae; genus Brevundimonas; species Brevundimonas olei. Next base: position 2,653,633 of record NZ_CP146369.1, on the reverse strand, counting down.
CAGCTGCGTCCGCCGCCCCCCAAGCCCAGCGCCGCACACGGGTCCGATACGGCATCCTGCTGCTGATCTTTCTTCTGACCACGATCAACTACGCCGACCGGGCGACCTTCTCTATCGCGGGCGACGCCGCCTCGCGCGACTTGGGGCTGAGCCCGGTCGAGATGGGCTACATCATGTCGGCTTTCGCCTGGGCCTATGTGATCGGACAGATACCGGGCGGGGTGCTGCTCGACCGGTTCGGCACTAAGATCGTCTACACCCTCGCCATCGCGGCCTGGTCGCTGTTCACCCTGTTACAGGGCTTTTCGGGCTTTCTGACCGGCGGGCTGATCTTCGCGGGCCTGTTCGCCATGCGCTTCATGGTGGGCTTGGCCGAAAGCCCGTCGTTCCCAGGCAACGCCCGTATCGTGGCCGCCTGGTTCCCTGGGTCGGAGCGTGGCACCGCTTCGGCCATCTTCAACTCTGCGCAGTATTTCTCGCTGGTGGTCTTCGCCCCCTTCATGGGGTGGCTGGTGCATACCTTCGACTGGCATTCGGTCTTTTTCGTCATGGGGGGGCTGGGCCTGTTCGCCGCCCTGGTGTTCTGGAAGATGGTTCACAGCCCCATCCAGCATCCGCGCATCGGCAAGGCCGAGCTGGACTACATCGAGGCTGGAGGCGGCCTGATCCGCATGGAGGACAGGACCATCTCCAAGTCGGCGGCCTTCACCTGGGACAATGTCAGGCAGGTGCTGGGCAGCCGCATGCTGATGGGCGTGTTCATCGGCCAATACGGCATCAATGTGCTGACCTATTTCTTCGTCACCTGGTTCCCGATCTATCTGGTGAAGGAGCGGGGGCTGAATATCCTGGAGGCTGGTTTCGCCGCGGCCGCTCCGGCTCTGTGCGGTTTCGTCGGCGGGGTTCTGGGCGGGGTCATCTCCGACGCTCTGCTGAAGAAGACCGGCTCCCTGACCATCGCGCGCAAGACGCCCTTGCTGATCGGCATGGTGCTGTCGGCCCTGATCATCGCCTGCGCCTATATCGATCATTCCGGCCTGATCATTCTCGTCATGGCGCTGGCCTTCTTCGGCAAGGGCATCGCCTCCCTGGGCTGGGCGGTGGTGTCCGACACCTCGCCGCGTGAGTTCGTCGGCGTGACCGGCGGCATCTTCAACACCTTCGGCAACTCGGCCGGCATCGTGACGCCGATCGTCATCGGCTACATCGTGGCCGCGACCGGTTCGTTCGACGGCGCCCTGTGGTTCGTGGGCGCTCACTGCCTTCTGGTGATCGCGGCCTATTTCCTGATCACCGGCAAGATCGAGCGTCTGACGTTGACGGCGGCTCAGGACACGACGGCATGAGGATGAACCGCAGAAACATTCTGGCCGGAGCGTCTGTCGCCGTTCTCGGTGCGGCCCTGAACCCGAAGGCGGCGCAGGCCGCGCCCCTGTGTATCGCTTCGCCCATGGCGGCGCCGACCTGGGCCTTGCTCCAACGGGAGCTCCTGCGCGCCAACACGGAAGCGTGCGAGGCCTTCTACGCCCGCTATTTCGACGAGCGCGGCTATTTCCTGTGCTTCGAGCGGTGGGGCGCCAACGACGGCCCCGACGACGCCATCGAGAACGTCAACGGCTGGCCCCTGCTGCACGCCATGGGCGCGCCCGACCGACTGAAGGCCATGTACACCCAGGCCTGGGAAGGACATCTGCGGCAATACACCGAGGCCAGAACCGTCGAGGTCGAGATCGCCCGGCAAGGCATGTTCTATAAGGAGTTCAATGTTCAGCTCGACTGGCAGCATCACGCCGAAGAGATGACGCTGTTCAATGTCCAGGGCCTTTCCGATCCCGATAGCCCGCGCCTGCGCGACCGCGCCCGCCGCTTCGCCGGTCTTTATATGGGCGAAGATCCGGACGCGCCGAACTACGACCCCCAGCATCGGGTCATCCGCAGTCTGATGAACGGTTCGCGCGGACCGATGCTGCGCAAGGCGACGGCCCTGGACTGGGCGGGCGATCGTTTCGATCCGACCGGCTTCTTCATGGAGCATGGCGAGGAGACCTATGAAGAGACGCTCCAACACTATGAGGAGTACACGGACGTCGTCGGCGACCATCCGCTGAACCTGCTCTCCACGAGCCTGGCGCTGAACGCCTATATGCTGGAGCAGGAACCCAAATACCGGCAGTGGCTGTTGACCTACATCGACGCCTGGGCCGAGCGGGCCAGGGCCAACGACGACATCCTGCCTTCGAACGTCGGGCTGGACGGCGTGATCGGATCGGCCGCCGACGGCAAGTGGTGGGGCGGCGCCTATGGCTGGGGCTTCAGCCCGGTCAACCCGGTCACGGGCAAGCGCGAGGACCGCAACCGCGTTCCGCGTACGGCCATGGGTTTCTTCAACGCCTATCTTCTGACCGGCGACGACAAATATCTTCAGACGTGGCGCGCCCAGGCCGACCGCATCAACGCCCAGCGCCGAACCGTCGACGGCAAGATACAGACTCCGACCATGTATGGCGAGAACGGCTGGTACGGTTGGCGAGACGGTCTGCACATAGCCAATTCGCTCGACATCTGGTGGTTCTCGATGAAGGAGAGCGACCGTCGTCGTGCGCCGGATCATCCGTGGGTCGCCTATCTGGAAGGCCGCAATCCGGACTGGGTCGAGACGGCGCTTCGGGCCGACCTGGCGCGAGTGGCCGAGGCGGCCCGCAAGCAGCGCGAGGATACGACCACGCCCGATACTCGCCTGGCGGACGGGGTGATGGATCAGAACCCGGCCCAGGTCATGGCCTTGATGCATCAGACCATGGGCGCCATCCATATCGCACGACCGTCATGGGCGGGCGCCGGCAGCGCCAATGTGGGCGGCTCGCCCCTTTACGCCCGTTTGCGGTATTTCGATCCGGACGCCCGTCGCGCTGGCCTGCCGCCGGACACAGCAGCCCTGATCGATCGGATGACGGCGGACGAAACGGGCGTCACGGTGGTCAACCTGAGCCAGACGCGGACGCGGACGGTGACAGTGCAGGGCGGCGGCTATGGCGAGCACCGGATCAAGGATGTGCGGATCGGCGACGCGCGCCATGCGGTGAACGACTCCGCCTTCACCCTGAGCCTGGCGCCGGGATCGGGCGCACGGCTGGTGCTGGGCATGGAGCGCTACGTCAATCAGCCGACGCTGACCTTCCCATGGCGACGCTGATCCGGCGCTGCCTCGCCGCATCGACGTTCGTCTTGGCGCTCGCCCTGGCGACAGGCGCCGCATCGGCGAATGACGAGCCGCACTGGGTTGCGGCCTACGCCTTCGCTCCCTCGGCGGAGATGGGGCCTGTGGGGCCGGCCTCGGCGCCCAATCCGAACGATCCGCGCGGTCCGCTCGGGCCGGAGACGGTGCAGGACGTTCGCCTGACCCATATCGTGACCGTCGCCGCGTCCGGCCGCCGGGTCCGGCTGAAACTGTCCAACACCCATGGCGCCGAGCCGGTGCGGATCGGCGGGGTGAACATCGAGCACAATGGCGCGCGCCACCCGGCGCGCTTCGACGGGACGCCTTCGGTTGTCATTCCGGCGGGGGCGTCATGGCTTTCCGACCCGCTCGACCTGACGGTCGAAGCCCTGGACGCGCTCGCGGTCAGCATCGACCTGCCAGAGCGGACGCGCCTGCCGACGCACCTTTGGCGGCAGACGCTGACGAACGCCGACGGCTCAACCGGTCAGCCCATGCGACTTGGCGTCCTGCTGTCGGCTGTCGAGGTCGAAAGCGCCTTTCCGCCCGGCGTCATCGTAGCGTTCGGCGACTCGATCACCGAGGGGACCGGCGCGCTGCCCGGCGGTGCGGGAGGCTGGCCGGAACGGCTGGCGAGGCGCATGGTCGAAGCGAAGCGCCCATGGGCGGTCGTCAATCTGGGCATCGGCGGCAACCGCCTGTTGCATCGAGGCTCGGGTCCGTCAGGCCTCGAACGGTTGGACGCCGACGCCCTGGCGCAGTCCGGCGCGCGATGCCTGATCCTGCTGGAAGGGGTCAATGACATCGGCCGTCCGTCGCGGGCGGCCTACGCGCACCAAAGGGTCGAGGCCGCCCAGTTGATCGCCGCCTATCGTCAGGTGATCCAGCGCACCCGCGCCGCCGGGTTGAAGGCGGTCTTGGCGACTATCCCGCCGTTTGAAGGGGCTTCCTATTTCACGGGCGAAGGTGAGACGACGCGCGCCGCCGTCAATCAGTGGCTGCGTCAGCAGAGCGAGGCCGACGGTCTGATCGATTTCGACGCCGTCCTGCGCGACCCCCAGGCGCCGTCGCGCATGCGCCAGGCGTTTCACAGCGGCGACTGGCTGCATCCGTCCGACGCCGGCTATCAGGCCATGGCCGAGGCCATTCCGCTCGACGTCTGCGGCTAGGCGCCTCAAGTCCCCTTCTTCAGGAAGGGCGCGGTCTGGAACAGGCGGCGTTCTTCGGCGCGCGGATCGTTCTCTGTGCGGCTTTCGACGTCGAAGATCATGGTCTGGCGTTCGGGCAGGGTATAGCGGCCCCATGTCGGGATGGCGGCGTTGTTCGGATCACCGGTTCGCGCAAAGGCGATGAAGGTTTCGCTCATCGCCTCGGCGACCTGCCGGGCCTCCGGTCCGCTCCCGGCGCGCGAGCCGGGCTTGTCGCAATTGTCGAACGCCAGACCGATGTCGAAGCCGTGATAGGCGCCCAGACGCGGCTCGACCGGCGATCCGAAGTCCAATTGATACATCCACGTAGGACCGTTCTGCTTGGCGCGCTCCTCGGCTTGGATCAGGTGGCCGGGGCGTGACCGACCGCAGGTCGCGGCGGCGAAGAAGACTTCGCTCGGCGTCATCTGCGGGAAACGCTGACGATACCAGTCGACGACGTACTGGGCGTTCATGTCGAGCACGAACTCGGGCGCAAGTTTGGCCGCCACCGTGTCCCAGGTCAGGCTGAAATTACGCTCGTCTCCCGCCGTGAAGCTGCGCGCCTCGTCATGGGTGTTGCCGATGATCATCGGGATGTGGGCGCTTTCAGCCGGAGCGTCAGGTACGAACGGATGGCGGGGCAGGACGTCATGATCCATCACCGACCAGAAATAGACGTCGTCGCCCTCCTCGATCGGGTCCTTCATGCGCAACCCCTCGACCAGCCGCTCGGTCGGCAGGTTCGCCAGTTCCGCTGCGCGCTCGGGGGACAGGCTCAGATGATCGAGGTAGCGCCGCATGCGACGCTCCGCATGTTGCGGCCCCATGGCCGTCACGTGCTGGCCGCTCATGGTGATGACGCGATGGTAGAGACCCGACGCGAGCGGCATGGCCATCAGGGTCACCAGTTTGCCGCCGCCGCCCGATTGACCAAAGACCGTGACATTGCCGGGATCGCCGCCGAAGGCCGAGATATTGTCCCGCACCCATTGCAGCGCCAGGATCAGATCCAGATTGCCCACGCTGCCTGACGCCGCATAGGCGCCGCCCAGAATCTGGCCCAGGCCGTTATAGCCGAAGACGTTCAGCCGGTGATTGAGCGTCACCACCACCACATCGCCGCGTCGGCAAAGGGCCACGCCGTCATAGAGGGGGCTTGAACCGGAGCCGTTGGCGTGGGCGCCGCCATGCACATAGACCATGACGGGACGCGCGCCGCCGTCGGCCAGGGCAGGGGTCCAGACGTTCAGGAACAGACAGTCCTCGCTCTGGTTCGGCTCATTGCTTTTCTGGGGCGAGGCCGCCCCGTATTCGAAGGCCGGCGCGATGTCCGACCACGGTTGAGGCGCCAGCGCGGGCTGGAAACGCCTCGGCCGGGTGTCGGCGCCGTAGCGCACCCCCTTGAAGACCTTGATCCCGCGATCCACGGAGCCTCGCACGCGTCCATGGCGCGTCGTCGCCACCGGGGAGGCGCTGTCGGCATGAACGCCGCCGGCCATGGCTGACAGCGCCGCCGCGCCGCCTAGCGCGCATACGGTCCGCCTGCTGATCGGATCGCTCATGGTCGTCTCCTTTGGGGTCAGGTCGTCTCGGCCGCTGGATCGGCGTCGGAGGCGGGGTCCGTCTCGAACAGATCGAGCAGGGGCTTCAGACTGGGATTGTCGTTATCGCGTCGCCAGGCGACGTAAAGCTCGACCGGTCGAGCGGGATCGATGTCCAGCGGACGGAACTCGACGCCTTCGAAATGCAGGCGCATCGCGGCCTCGGGCACGATCGCCGCGCCGATGCGGGCATGCACCAGAGCCAGGATCGAGTGGATCTGACTCATGTGCTGAACCTGGTGCGGGGATACGCCCGCCTTGTCGAACAGGCCGGCCAGCATGCTGTGAAAATAGCCGGCCCCCTCGGGCGCATACATGATCATCGGGCGGCCGTCGAAGTCGCCGAGCGACAGGACTGGCTTGTCAAGCCGCGGATCGCCGGATGGGAGGGCGGCGACCAGGCTCTCGTTCATCACCCTGATCTTGTCGAACTCGGGTCGGTTCAGCGGGGGGCGGATCAGGCCGAGGTCGATGCGTCCCGTCAGCAGGGCTTCGATCTGCTCGCCCGTCACCATCTCGCGAAGGGCCAGGTCGACGCCGGGCAGTCGCGTACGCGACAGTTCGACCAGTTGGGGCAGGAAGCTGTAGCCGGACGCCGCCGTGAAGCCGATGGCGACCCGGCCCTCTTCGCCGCTGGCGATGCGGCGAGTGGTCAGGGAGGCTGTCTCGGCCAGACGCAGGATGCGTCTGGCCTCGATCAGGAAGGATCGGCCGGCCGGCGTCAACCGGACCGAACGGCTGGTGCGGTCCAGAAGAACCACGCCTAGAATGCGCTCCAGCAGTTGCACTTGGCGGCTGAGGGGCGGCTGGGTCATGTTCAGCCGCTGGGCCGCCCGACCGAAGTGAAGCTCTTCGGCCACCGCCACGAAACAGCGCAACTGGCTCAGTTCAAACATGATCGGCCCTCCCTTGAACCGAGGAGCCTAGAAGCTTCGGTTCAAGGGGAACAGCGCGGCCTGCGAGGGCCGGGTCAGCCGTTGGCCCTCAACTTGGCCGCCTGCGGCTGGATGCGGGCGATCAGGGCCTCCAGCTCGGCGAACTCTTCCGGCTTGAGGTCGACTAGCGGGGTGCGAACGGGACCGGCGCTGCGGCCGATCGCGGTCATTCCCGCCTTGACGATAGAGACGGCGTAGCCTTTGCCCTTGTTGCGAATGGCGATGTAGGGCAGCACGAAATCGCGCAGACCCGCCATGATCGTCGCATGATCGCGTGCGCGCACCGCCTTGTAGAAGCTCTGCGCGAACTCCGGCACGAAGTTGAAGATGGCCGAGGAATAGGTCGTCACGCCCATTTCCAGATAGGCGGGGGCGAAGGTTTCTGCTGTCGGCAGGCCGCCGATATAGGTCAGACGATCGCCCATGCGGCCATAGATCTGCATCATCAACTCGATGTCGCCGACGCCGTCCTTGAACCCGACCAGGTTCGGGTTGCGCTCGCACAGCTTTTCGAGCGTGTCCGCGTTCAGAATGCCGTTGTCGCGATTATAGACGATGACGCCGAGCTTGGTCGCCTTGCAGACGGCCTCGACATGGGCCGCCAGGCCTTCTTGCCCGGCGAACATCAGATAGGGCGGCAGGAGCAGCACGCCGTCAGCGCCTGCGGCCTCGGCCGACTGCGCCATCTCGACCGCCGCCGCCGTGCCGTGGCCCGCCCCGGCGATGACCGGAGTGCGCCCCGCCGTTTCGGCCACGGCGGCCTTGACCACCGCCTCGATCTCGGCAGGTTTCAGTGAGAAGAACTCGCCCGTGCCGCCCGCTGCGAAAAGCCCGGCCAGTTGGTTCTGAAGCATCCAGTCGCAATGCTCGCGGTAGGCGTTTTCCACAAAACGCCCCTGGGCGTCGAAATGAGTGACTGGAAAGGACAGCAAGCCGCCGCCAATCGTTTCCGCCAACTCCTTCGGCGTCATTCTGGACATGGTTTTTCCTTGATCTGGAAGACATCCCCGACGGCGTCTTCACCTGTGTCTGGAAGAGACGGTATCGAGGCGGACCATTCCGGTCTAAGCCAAAGAAGCTATCGACCTATGCTTCTTTTGGCTTGATCGATGAGCGCTGATTAATGCGCAAGCGCTCTGGATCCATGTCGACTTCGGGGGTTCGCTTAGGTTGATCGGGCGCTTAGGCTTCGGTTGTTCCCACGCTTTCCAGATCAGAGATTTCCCCATGACCGAGACGCTTGAGCTATCGCACTGGATCGGCGGCGAGAAGATCGCCGGGTCGCGGCCGGGCGAGAGCCTGAACCCGTCCGATACGCGTCAGGTCGTGGCGCGCACGCCCAAGGGCGGGGCGGCCGAGGTGGATCAGGCGGTCCAGGCGGCGCGCGCCGCCTTCGGTCCCTGGGCCGACGCCTCGCCCGAGGTCCGCTCGGACATCCTTGACCGGGCCGGGACCCTGCTGATGGAGCGGCGCGAGGCGGTCGGCCGCCTGCTGTCGCGCGAAGAGGGCAAGACCCTGGCCGAGGGCATAGGCGAGACCGCCCGCGCCGCCCGCATCCTCAAGTTCTTCGCCGGAGAAGCCCTGCGCCTGCACGGCCAGAACCTGGCCTCGACCCGGCCGGGCGTCGAGATCCAGACCTATCGCCAGCCGGTCGGGGTGTTCGGCCTGATCACTCCGTGGAACTTCCCCATCGCCATTCCGGCCTGGAAGATCGCCCCGGCCATCGCCTTCGGCAACACCGTGGTCATCAAGCCCGCCGGCCCCACCCCGGCCACGGCCGAGGCCCTGATCGCCATCCTGCATGAGGCGGGCCTGCCCGGCGGCGTGGTCAACATGGTCATCGGCGACGGCGACGTCGGCCGCGCCATCGTCGCCCACCCGGACGTGGACGGGATCAGCTTCACCGGCTCGCAGAAGGTCGGCGCCGGGGTGGCCGAGGGGGCGATGAAGCGCCAGGCCCGCGTGCAGCTGGAGATGGGCGGAAAGAACCCGCTGATCGTGCTGGACGACGCCGATCTGGAGCGCGCCGTGGCCATCGCCCTGGACGGCGGCTTCTTCGCCACCGGCCAGCGCTGCACCGCCTCCAGCCGCCTGATCGTGCAGGACGGCGTCCACGACCGCTTCGTCGCCGCCCTGGCCGAGAAGGTGAAGGCTTTGCGCGTCGGCGACGCCCTGGACCCGACGACCCAGATGGGCCCGGCCGTGACCGAGGCCCAGCGCCAGACCGCCTATGACTACATCGACATCGCCCGCGACGGCGGGGGCCGTGTGCTGGCGGGCGGCGAGCGTCTCAGCCTCGACAAGCCGGGCTGGTACGTCCAGCCGACCCTGATCGTCGACACCCAGGCCGACGCCCGCATCAACACCGAGGAGGTCTTCGGCCCCGTCGCCTCGACCATCCGCGTCGCCTCCTATGAAGAGGCCCTGGCGGTCGCCAACGGGGTGGAGTTCGGCCTGTCGGCGGGCATCGTCACCCAGTCGCTGAAGCACGCCCGCGACTTCCAGCGCCGGGCGCGGGCGGGCATGACCATGGTCAACCTGGCCACGGCGGGCGTCGACTACCACGTCCCCTTCGGCGGCACGAAGAAGTCCAGCTACGGCCCCCGCGAACAGGGCTTCGCCGCCGCAGACTTCTACACTCTGACCAAAACCAGCTACTCCGCCGGGTGAGACGGGCGAGCCTTGATGAGAGGGCGGCGCGGTTTCCGGGCGTCAAGGATGAGGCGGCGGCCGGAAAATAGGGGGTGGTGCGAGGAAGTTTCGTCTATTCGCCGCCGCAGCTTCATTCGGCTGTGACCGGCTCGTCGCGCACGCGACATTCAGCATCTCTAGGTCTGATCCGCTTTCTCAGGGGGTAAGACCATGAAGCCGATCAGCCTCAAGCGTGGATTCCTGGCGGGCGCCGCCGTAGCGGGTCTGATGGCGGCCGGAGCCGCCCACGCTCAGAGCGTTTCGCCGGGCGAGGCGACGACCGCTGTGGACGACATCGTGGTGACGGCCCAGCTGCGTGCTCAGGACCCGATCGAGGTGCCCTTCGCCCTGACGGCCTACAGCGGCGACTTCCTGGAAGATCTGGGCGTGCAGGAGTTCGACCAGTTGTCGGCCTTCGTGCCGGGCTTCCTGGTGCAGAACCAGTCGCCGAACAATCCGGGCTTCGTGATGCGCGGCATCACCTCGGACTCCGGCGCCGCCACCGCCGAGCCGCGCGTGTCGGTGTTCCAGGACGGGGTGTCGATCTCCAAGTCGCGCGGCTCCTATGTCGAATTGTTCGACATGGAGCGGGTCGAGGTGGCCAAGGGGCCGCAGTCGACCCTCTATGGCCGCGGCGCCCTGATCGGCGCGGTCAACCTGGTGCAGAACCGCGCCCGTCCGGGCCGGTTCGACGCTGGCGCGCGTATCGAGGCGGGCGATCTGGACTATCGCGCGGTCGAGGGCTTCGTGAATGCGCCGGTGGGCGAAACCGGCGCCTTGCGCCTGGCGGCGCGGATGAAGGCGCGCGGCGGCACGGTCGAGAACCTGCTGGGCGGTGAGGACTACAACTCGATCGAGACCAAGGCGCTGCGCCTGTCGGGCGCCTGGGCGCCGACCGACAATCTGCGCGCCGACCTGATCGCCAACTATCAGACGGACTCGGCCAGCGGCACCTCGTTCAAGTCGATCGCCTATGACCCCTTCGATCCGACGACGGGCGCGTCCCTGGGCGGTCGTGCGCCGTGGGACGGCGCGGCCCTGACGCCGGGCGCCGATTTCGACGGCGGCGTCGGCCTGGGGCTGGATCGCGAGGTCTGGGGCGTGACGGGCCTTGTGAAGTGGGATCTGTCGCCGTCGCTGACGCTGAACTCGACCACGGCCTATCGCCAGTTCGACTCGACCGAGGTGTTCGATCCGGACGGCACGTCGCTGCCGCTGCTGACGGCGGCCGAGCACGCCTATGGCGAGCAGTGGAGCCAGGAGTTCCGCCTGAACTTCGACAACGGCGGCCGCTTCTCTGGCTTCGTCGGCGCAGGCTATTTCAACGAGGAAGGCTTCCAGCGGATGCCGACCCAGTTCGACGAGCGTCTGGCTCTGCTGCAACTGGCGACGCCGTTGGGCGACCAGCGATTGAAGATGGTCTACGCCGCGCCGACGCCGCTGCTGATGGGCGGCATCCTGCAGTCCATGCTGCCCGCCGCGGCGCATCCGCTGATCCCCGGCATCGTCGGCAATCTGAAGCCCGCTCACATCGAGACGGCGACGAACCGGGCCGATCTGACCTCCTATGATCTGTTCGGCGATCTGACCTTCAAGGCGACCGATCGGTTGGAGTTCTCGGGCGGGGTGCGCTGGACGCGCGACGACAAGACTACGGGTTATTCGGCGGTGGTGCTGAACGGCCGTTCCATCGCCGGCGGCCTGGTGGCGGTGCAGACCCTCGGCGTTCAGGCCCAGCAACTGGCACAGGCCGGAGACCTGGCCGGCGCTCAGCGGCTGCAACAGCAGATCACGGCCATCCTGACGGGGCTGGCGACGCCGGGCGCGGCCGACCTGCCGCTGGCCTCGGGCTTGCCTCTGTTCGCGCTGACGGCTCAGCCGACCGCCAATAACGGCGACCTGATCCAGGCGGATCACGAGGACGACGGCTTCACCTGGCGTCTGACGGCGCGCTACGCCCTGTCGGACGACGCCAGCCTCTACGCCAACTATGCGCGCGGCCGTCGGCCAGAGGTGCTGGAGGTGCGCGGCCCGTCCGCCCCGCTGGGCGCTCCGACCTTTGAAGTCATCCCCGCCGAGACCGTCGACAGCTTCGAGGTCGGCTACAAGACGGCGCTGATGGATCGCCGTCTGCGGCTGGACGGGGCGGTGTTCCACTACGCCTACGACAACTTCCAGACGACTGAGCAGGACGGCACCCGCTTCGTCACCGTCAATGCGGGCAAGGCCAACGCCTATGGGTTTGAGGGCCAGGTCGCCTTCGCCGCGACGCCGACCTTCGATCTGTTCGGCACCTACGGCTACAACCACTCGCGCTTCGACGGCGGCGCGCGCGACGGCAATCGCTTCCGCCTGTCGCCGGATCACATGGCCTCGATCGGCGCGACCTGGCGCCTGCCGGTCGAGACCGGGACCATCGAGATCCAGCCGACCTACACTTGGCAGTCCAAGGTCTTCTTCGATGACGACAACGACCGCCCGGAGCTACAGACCGGCAACTTCGTCGCCGACACCGTGCAGGACGAATACCAGGACGGCTACGGCCTGCTGAACCTGCGGGTGCGCTACGCCCCGTTGTCGGGGAACTGGGGCGTCGAGGCCTTCGGCGACAACATCCTGGACGAGGAATACATCAAGGACGCGGGCAACACCGGCGATGCGCTGGGCCTACCGACCTTCATCGCCGGACGAGGCGCCAGCTATGGCGTCGCCTTCACCCTGCGCTACTGAGGACCAGAGCCATGACCATGAACCGTCGCGGCCTTCTGGGCCTGTTCGGCGCGGGCGCGGCGGCGGGCTGCGCCACGGTCCCGTCGGGCGAAGGCGTCGCTGTCGCCTTCGTCCATGGCGTGGCCTCGGGCGATCCGGCGATCGACCGGGTGATCCTGTGGACGCGCGTGACTCCGGCGGACGGTCAGGCCGGGCCGGTCTCGGTCGTCTGGCGCGTGGTGGACCGGGAGGGCGACCGCATCGTCGCCTCGGGTCGGTTCGAGACGGGGCCTGAGCGCGACTATACGGTCAAAGTCGACGCGGCGGGCCTGCGTCCCGGCCGCGACTATCGCTACGACTTCGCTGTGGGCGAGACACGCTCGCCCATGGGCCGCACCCGCACCCTGGCGGCCGACGGCGTGGCGCCCGTCAATCTGGCGGTGGTGTCGTGCCAGTTGCACCCCGGCGGCCTGTTCAACGCCTATGAGGCGATCGCCGCCCTGCCGACCCTCGACGCCGTGGTCCATCTGGGCGACTACATCTACGAATACGGGGCGGATTCCGACGCCTATGGCATGGCGACCGGGTCGATGCTGGGCCGCGTGCCCGAGCCGGCGCACGAGATCGTCACCCTGGCCGACTATCGGCTGCGCCACGCCCAGTACAAGCGCGACGCCGACCTCCAGGCCGCCCACGCCCGCGCACCCTTCATCTGCGTCTGGGACGATCACGAGACGGCCAACGACGCCTGGCTGCACGGCGCCGAGAACCACCAGCCCGAGACCGAAGGCGACTTCGCCCAGCGCAAGGCGGCGGCGCTGAAGGCCTATTATGAGTGGATGCCGATCCGCGAAGCCGCGCCCGGCGCGTTGAAGGAGGCGATCCATCGCAGCTTCCACTTCGGCGATCTGGCCAGCCTGATGATGGTCGAGACCCGCCTGACCGGCCGCACCGAGCCGCTGGCCTATGACAAGGATCTGACCGCCAAGGACGGACCGGACGGCGAGGCGGTGCTGGACCTGGACGCCTTCCGCGCCAAGCTGAACGATCCGGCTCGCGACCTGATGGGGGCGCAGCAACGCGACTGGCTGAAACGCGAACTGACCGCCTCCAAGGCCAAGGGGCGTCCGTGGCAGGTGCTGGGCAATCAGGTCGTCATGGCCCGCGTGGCCGGTCCCGACGTGTCTCGCACCCTGACCGAGGCCCAGGTTGAGGGCCTGATGGCCCAGATCCCCGAAGCCTATCGCGACCAGTTCGAGCAGGCCTTGTTCCTGTTCAAGATGGGCCTGCCGTTCAACCTCGACGCCTGGGACGGCTATCCGGCCGGGCGCGAACGGCTCTACGCCGCCTTCGCCGAGGCGGGGGTGCAGCCCATCGTCCTGGCCGGCGACAGCCACGCCTTCTGGGTCAATGAGCTGAAGGACGCGGAGGGCGCGCGCCGGGCGGTCGAATTCGGGACCAGCGCGGTCTCCAGCCCCTCGATCGGCGACGCCATCGGCGGCTTCCCTTTAGGCGCGGCGCTGATGCAGGCCAATGACGAGGTGCGCTTCTGCGACCAGTCGGCCAAGGGCTTCATCCTGCTGACCCTGACCGAAGACCGGGCCGAGGCGGCCCTGATGCAGGTCTCGACCATCTTCGCCAAGCCGTTCGAGGTGACGACGTTGAAGCGCGTCGGCGTCAGCCGCGCCGATGGGGCGATCACCGGCGTCTGAGCCGAGCCGTCTAGGCGCCGGTGTCGCAATCGTTTGGGCCGACAAAGTCCTCCACCAGGTCGGACAGCTGCAGGAGCAGCGCCTCGAACGCCGGGGTCACGGTTTGGAGTTCACGCAGGTTGCGCGCCGAAAGCGTCGCCAGAACCGTCTCGCCCCTGGCCGTCAGGCGCACATGAACCTTGCGCCGGTCATGGACGGCGATGTCGCGTGTGATCAAGTCTGCCGCGACCAGGCGGTTGACCAGTTCGGCCGTGCTGTGGGGGCGTAGCAGCAAGCGGTTGGCCAGGTCACCGACCGTCATCTCGCTGGTGAAACTCTGCGCCTTGATCGCCAGCAAGGCCTGATGTTGCTGGGATGTCAGGCCTGCCGCCTTGGCTCCCTGTTCGGCGAAGGCCAGGTACCGCCTGATGGTGAAACGGAACCGGGCCAGGGATTCGAAATCCGCCTGGGTCAGTTCGGTGGAGGGATGCGACATCAGGCGGCGATCATACAGGCTACAGGTTCTTGTTTCTCTTGATAACGGACCAGCCGATCGCCGACAGGCCGGACAGGATGAAGGCCACGCCAATGACGGCCTTGACCATATTCGACGTCAGACTGCCGCTTACCATCAGAAAGATACCGATCAGCAGCGCCAGCATGCCTGACGCCGCGAACACGAGCACGGATTTCATCACAGGCCTCCTCGAGCGGTGTCGGGGACCGGTAGGGGGAAGAAGGTGGTGGTCCCCAGAATGGCGTGACCTTGATCCTCTACGGCCATCTGAACCCCGAGGCCCGACAGGGCGAAGCGTGCGGCGATCGAACGCGCCGCAGCCTCGGCCGCCCGCCCGGAACGGAACATCTGGGCCTCGAAGCGGGGGAGACATTCAAGACGCCAGCCGGCGCCTTCATTGATCACCCGGATGGTTACGTCGTCAGGCGGTGCGGACATCGTCGTTCTCCTATGGGATCAAATATGTCGTAATACGATATAATTGCAAGCGAGCAGCCCTTGGCGGTTCCATCGCGCCTCGAACGGCGACGTCCTACAGGCCGAGCACTCGCTGTTCAGCGGGGACCTGGACGATCAGGCCATGGCATGCGCGGGTGACGCGCACCTGGCACGACAGGCGGGATCGCGCATCGACTGCGTCGGTGAAGTCGAGCATGGATTCTTCCATGGCGCTGGGCGTACCGAGCTCTGAGCGCCAGTGCGGCTCGATATAGACGTGGCAGGTGACACAGGCGCAGCCGCCCCTGCATTTGGCCTCTATGCCGGGCACGCGGGCGCGCACCGCAGCCTCCATCAGCGAGGCTCCGGCCTGGACTCGTACGATCTGGCGGGTTCCATCGGCCTGGACGAAGGTGACGGCCGGCATCGGCTGTTCCGCCGCCGTCACGCCAGGAGCTTCCAGCCCACGAAGAAGGCGACGACGGCGATGGCCGAACACAGGGCCATATTGACCAGCATCCGCATCATGCCCCGCTCGTGTTCATTGGTCAGGCCGATCCGGTTGCACACCATGTTGGCCGGCATCATTAGAAAGCGGAGCATGGGCATCACCTTGTGGCGAGAGGGAGGGGGCGGGGGGAAGGGTTCGCGTCAGGCCTTTCGCGAGCGAACAGACGGATGTTTGGTCATCCGACGTGTCGCGATGAGCTGCGATTCCGATCTGCAAGCGCCGGGCGATGGCTTCGGACCGGCTAATGAACAGGGCCGCAGCGTCCGGCGGAGCCAGAGTGCGAGCCGTCTGGCGGAACAGTTGAAGCCAGCGGGTGAAATGGACGCCGTCGATATCCGAAATCCGGGCGTGGACCACCATTGGCGCGCCCTTGAAGCGCCCGCTCATCAGCACCACAGACGACCAGAAGTCGCACATGGTCTCCAGGTGAGCGTCCCAGCCGTCGCCGATTTCACGGTCGAAGATCGGCCCCAGCATGGGGTCGGCGCGGACCGCATCGTAGAAGCCGTGGACAAGGGCATGGATCATCGGCTCGGTTACGCCGACGGCCGCACCGGGACTGCGGGGGTCTGGGGGAACGGATTCCATCATTGGCGGTCGCGCCTCGCTTAAAGATGCATTTATCATGTATCTTTAAGCGAGGCGAGGCTTCGACGGTTAATTCATCTCCGCGATGACGGGGACGGGGTCTCTGGATGGCGCTGCCGACCTATTCAGGATCATCCAGGAAGATACGCTCTGCGGCCCCATCCATGTCGTCGTACTGACCCGCCCTGAAGGACCAGAGGAAGGCCCACAAGGCGGCTCCGCCAAGTATGAGGGCCAAGGGAACCAGAAAGATCAGACTGCTCATGCCACGGCCTTCGTGGGGCTGGTCCGCCGGGCCGGAGCGTTGATCCGCGACTTTACGGCGTCTCGACGCCCGGCCTTGAGGCGCAGGGCGTTCCCCACCACGACGATTGAAGACAGCGACATGGCGAGGGCCGCGACCAGGGGCGTCACGTGTCCAAGGATGGCGATCGGCAAAGCGATGGCGTTGTAAAGGATCGACAGGGCGAAGTTCTGCCTGACGAGTTTTTCGGTTTCCCTGGCGACACCCAGCGCCAGTTCGACGGAATTCAGACTGGGGTTCAGGAAGACGAAGTCCGCTGCATTGCGCCCGATGTCGGCGGCGTCGCCGGGCGCCATGGAGACGTGGGCCGCCGACAGGGCGGGGGCGTCATTCAGCCCATCACCGACCATGAGGACGCGCCGTCCCTCAGCGGCCAGGGCGTTCAGCCGCTCGACCTTCTCGGCGGGCAGGAGGCGGGCCGAGAAGGTCTCGACGCCCAGGGCCTTGGCGGTCGCTTCCACTACGGGAGTCTGGTCCCCGGAGAGGATGAGGATGTCCAGACCCTTGGCGCGCAGTCGACGGATGGCTTCGGCGGCGTCCGGCCGCAGGGCGTCCTCGAAGATCAGGGCGGCGGACAACCGCCCGTCGCAACTCAATACCGTGCCTTCGATCGCCTGATCCTGATCCGCCGCCAGGGCCCAGTCGGCGCGGCCGAGGCGCCATACTCGGTCGTCGATCAGGCCCTCGACGCCCAGGCCCGCGTCTTCGCGAACATCCGACAGCAGAGGCGCAGGGTAGGACGAGGCGGCGACGACGGCGCGCGAAACGGGGTGGTTGGAGCCCTGGGCCAAGGCGGCCGCGATCGCCAGGTGCTCGGGGGGCAGGCTCGCGGCGTTGACGAGGCGGGGACGTCCGAGAGTCAGGGTGCCGGTCTTGTCGAATGCGACGACATCAATCCGCGCCAGGCGTTCGAGACCGGCGCCGTCCTTGACCATGACGCCGTTCTCGAACAGGCGGCGTGCGGCCATGACCTGAACGATGGGCGCGGCCAGGCCCATGGCGCAGGGACAGGTGATGATCAGAACGGCGATCGCGACGGTGATCGCCTGGCGCCAGTCGCCGGCGACCGCCATCCAGCCGAGAAAGGTCAGGAAGGCGACGCTGTGGACGACGGGCGAATAGAGGGCGGCCGCCCGATCGGCGATGCGACGATAGCTCGCGCGCCCGTCCTCGGCCGCAGCCATCAGGCGGGTCATTTCCGCCAGGAAGGAGTCCTCGGCCCTCGCGCTGGCGGTGAAAATCAGGGGGCCGGTCAGGTTCAATACGCCGGCCTGGACTGTGGCGCCCGGTTCGATCCGTCGCGGCGCGCTTTCGCCGGTCACGACGGCGCAATCCAGATCCGAGGCGCCGGATTCGACCACGCCATCGACGGGGACGCGGTCGCCGGCGGCCAGGGCGATGCGCATCCCCGGTTCGATCTCTTCGATGGGGCGATGCTCCCGGGCGCCGTCCGCCGCGACGACTGTTGCGCCGCGCGGCGCCATTCGCGCCAGGCCGCTGACGGCGGTGCGGGCCTTCTCGCGCATCAGATGGTCGAGCGTCCGCCCGATGAGCAGGAAGAAGATCAGGGAGGTGACGGCGTCGAAATAGGCGTGCGGGCCGTTGTGCAGGGTGTCGTAGACGCTCATGGCGAAAGCCAGAAGCACCCCTACCGAAATCGGCACGTCCATGTTGGTGCGCCCGCGCCTCAGGGCGGACCAGGCCGAGCGGAAGAAGATCTGGCCCGAATAGATCAGGCATGGCAGGGCCAGGACGGCCGAGATGGCATGGAAGGCGTGGCGCGTCTGTGCGTCGGCCCCGGACCACACCGAGACGGACAGCAGCATGATGTTCATGGAGGTGAAGCCCGCCACCGCCAGGGCGCGGATCAGCCGCGTCAGCTCGGGGTCTTTGCGTTCGGCTTCCGGCTCGGTCAGATGCGCGGTGAAACCCAGACGGTCGAGCGCCTGGATCAGGTCGGGCGTGGAGTCTCCGCTCCAGGCGACGCGGACCCGCTTGGTCGACAGGTTGACCCGGGCCTGCCGTACTTCGGCGGTCTCCAGCAGGCCCTTCTCGATCTTGCCGATGCAGCCCGCGCATCGAATGCCTGGCACGGTCAGCTCGGTCTGGCGCAGGCCATCGCCGAGATCCCGGCTGGCGAGACGGATTTCCTCGCGAGCTGCGAAACTCATCGCATCGCCCGATAGCTGTGCCAGGCGGCATGACCCAGCAGGGGGAAGATCACGATCAAACCGACCAGACCCGTCGCTACGGCCAGGGCCGTCAACACCGATACGACAGCGGCCCAGGTCAACATGACCGGTAGGTTGGCCGAGACGATGGCCATACTGCTGCCCATGGCGGTCAGGGCGTCGGTGCGGTCGTCCATCAATCGGGGAATGCCGAAGCAGCCGATGGCGAAGCCGAAGGCCGCGAACAGTCCGCCGACCGAGGCGCCTGTCGCCAGCATCCACCATCCCTGCGAGGTGTGCGTCAGCATGGTCAGCACGTCCTCGAAGCCGGGGAAGGGCCGCAGGCCGAAGAAGAGGGCGTAGATGATGACGGCTGCGCGCATCCACAGCAGCACCAGCAGGCACAGCATGGCGCCGGCGAACCAGACCTGGGCGCCGCCTTCGGGCTTGACCAGGATCATGCGCTTCAGATTGGTCGGGCGACCTTCCTCCAGGTCGCGGCTCTTCTGGTACAGGCCGATGGCGATCAGCGGTCCGACCACCATGAAGCCCGCCAGCGCGGGCAGGAGGATGTAGTCCAGTTTCAAGCGAAACAGCCCCCAGACCACCAGGATGGAGACGATGAAGACCATCAACCCATAGGCCAGGCTGGGCAGGGGATTGCGCCACAGGTCGCGCCAACCGGCAGCCAGCCAGCCCAAGGCCGTGCTGGCGGGGAGGTTCCGCTGGCGTTGGGCGCTGAGAGGCAGGGCGGGCGTCTCGATGCCGTCGATGTTCGTCATGTGAGAATCCCTTTCGGTCAGCAGGCGGACTTGGCCGCGCGGAACGACGCGCCGCCCGTCGTCTTGGCGTGAGGCACGCATTCGGGCTGAGAGCCGACGGCCGCCCGGACCAGATGGATGTTGGCGCCGATCACGATGGCGCCCAGCACCACGACCAGCAGGACGGCGATCAGCGGCCAGCGCAGGTTCGATCGGGGCGGGCGCAAGGCGGCTGTCATCGCTTGTCCTTGGCCAGATCGGCCACATAGACCGCCATCATGCGGATCTCGGCGGGCGACAGGCGGCCCTCCCAGGCGGGCATTTGGCCATGACGGCCGCTCTGGATGGAGGTGACGATCGACTGGGTGTCGCCGCCATATAGCCACTGGCGGTCGGTCAGGTTCGGCGCGCCGACTTTGGCGTCGCCGCGTCCATCGGCGCCGTGACAGACGGCGCACTGGTCGGCGAAGGTCTGGCGTCCTGCGGTCAGGGCGGCGGCGTCGACATATTCAGGTTTCTGGCCCGACAGGGCGCGCACATGGCCGGCGACGCCCATGATCTGATCGTGGGACAGGATCTTCATGTCGCCGAAGGCCAGCATTTCCGATACCCGGGTCTCGCGGTGTTGGGCGTTGACGCCCACGCGGATGGTCTCGGCCAGTTGGTCCGGCGCGCCTCCCCACAGCCAGACGCCTGCCGTCAGGGCCGGATAGCCCGGCCCGCCCGCACCGCCGACGCCGTGACAGACGGCGCAGTTGTCGGTGAACAGGACGCCGCCGGTCTGACGGACATAGGCCATCATCTCGGGATCGGACGTGATCTCGGCGAAGTCGGCCGTGGCCAAGCGGTCCGTCCAGACGGCGCGTTCGGCGGCGGCTGTTGCGACCTCGCGCGTGACGACCTCGCGCTGATCCAGCCCCAGCAGGCCCTTGGTGTAGGTGACGCCCAGCGGCCAAGCGGGCATCAGCACCCACCAGATCAGCGAAAACAGCGTGCCGGCGGCCAGGAAGAACAGGACGACGCGTGGTATCGGCGTATCCAGTTCCTTGATGCCGTTCCATTCATGTCCCGTGGTCTTGCGACCGCTGACGGGATCAAATTCCTGCTCGTCCATTGTCTCAGTCTTCCGGCCGGTCGTCGTCTTCCAGGATGGCGCGTTTGGCGCGGTCGAACCGCTTCCGGTTCGACGGCCAAAGGGCGTAAATCAGCACGCCGACCGCCATGGCGATGAGGTAGAAAAGCCCCCAGCTCTTGGCGAAGGCGACCAGCGCCTGATGGTCGATGTGCATGGCCTATCCGCCCGCAGCCGTGGACGCGTCGGCGGTCTTGACGGGGGCGTGAGCGGCGTCGGTCAACCGTCCCAGCACCTGCAGATAGGCCACGATGGCGTCCATTTCGGTCAGCCGTTCGGCGTCGCCGTCAAAGGCTCGGATATTGGTCGCGGCCCCGTAACGATCGCGTACGTCGTTGGAGGCGGCGCTGTCAGGGTTGGCCTGGCCGTAGGCGTCCGCCGCCGCGTTGGCGATCATGGCGTCGTCATAGGGGACGCCCACTGCGCGCTGGGCCTTGAGGCGTCGCGAGAGATCGTTGGTGCGCAGGTTGTTCTCCTGCAGCCAGCCATAGCGGGGCATGACCGATTCCGGCACCACGTCGCGCGGGTTCTTCAGGTGCGCCGCATGCCAGGCGTCTGAATATTTGCCGCCGACGCGCGCCAGGTCCGGCCCGGTGCGCTTGGAGCCCCACAGCATAGGGTGGTCGTATTGCGACTCCACGGCCAGGGAGTAGGGGCCGTAGCGCTCGACCTCGTCGCGCAGGGTGCGGATCATCTGCGAGTGGCAGGCGTAGCAGCCCTCGCGGATGAAAATGTCGCGACCGACCAGTTCCAGCGGCGTATAGACCCGCATGTCCGGGGCCTCTTCCACCGTTTCATTGATGGTGAAGAGGGGGGCGATCTCGACCAGGCCGCCGATGGCGGATACGCCGATGATGGCCAGGACGAAGCCGATGGCGTTGCGTTCGAGTTTCCGATGAAAACCGCCCACGCTCACTCTCCAGGCTGGGTGGCCGCAGAGGCCGGTTGAAGGACAGGGGACAGGTCCGGCGAGGGATCAGCCGAGGCGTGGCGCTGTAAGCGCGCCTGCCGGATCGTCATCGCGATATTGTACGATCCCACCAGCGCCCCGCTGAGGAACAGCAGTCCGCCGATCGTGCGCGCCACATAGTAGGGATGCATGGCGACCATGCTCTCGATGAAGGAGTAGGCCAGGCCGCCGTTGTCGTCATAGGTGCGCCACATCAGGCCCTGGATGACGCCCGAGTTCCACATGGCGAAGACGTAAACAACGGTCCCGGCCAGGGCGAGCCAGAAGTGGACCTCGACCAGCTTGGCCGAATACATCCGCGTCTGCTTCCACATCCACGGCACCAGGGCATAGAACGACCCGAAGGTGATCATCGCCACCCAGCCCAGGGCCCCGGCGTGGACGTGGCCCACGGTCCAGTCCGTATAGTGCGACAGGGAGTTCACGGCGCGGATGGCCATGAAGGAGCCCTCGAAGGTCGACAGGCCGTAGAAGACCGCCGCCACCATCATGAAGCGCAAGGTGGCGTCGTCGCGCACCTTGGTCCAGGCGCCGTTCAGCGTGGCCAGGGCGTTGCCCGCCGAGGCCCAGGACGGCACCAGAAGGACGACCGAGAAGGTCATGCCCAGGGTCTGCACCCAATGGGGCAGCGCGGTGTAATGCAGGTGGTGCGAGCCCGCCCACATATACATGAAGGTGATGCCCCAGAAGCTGATGATCGACAGCCGGTAGGAGAAGATCGGCCGCTCGGCCCGCTTGGGCAGGTAGTAGTACATCATCCCCAGGAAGCCGGCCGTCAGGAAGAAGGCCACGGCGTTGTGGCCGTACCACCACTGGGTCATCGCATCCTGGACCCCCGAGAACAGGGAATAGCTCTTGGCCCCGAACAGGGAGACCGGCACGGCGAGATTATTGACGATGTGCAGCACCGCCACGACCAGGATGAAGGCCATGTAGTACCAGTTGGCCACATAGATGTGCGGCTCTTTTCGGCGCATCAGCGTGCGGATGTAGATGGCGAAATAGACGACCCACACCAGGGTCAGCAGGATGTCGGCGTACCACTCGGGTTCGGCGTATTCCTTGGACTGGGTGATGCCCATCAGATAGCCGCTGGCGGCCAGGATGCAGAAGAGGTTGTAGCCCAGCAGCACGAACCAGGGGCTGAACTGATCGGGCAGGCGCGCGCGCGACGTGCGCTGCAGCACGTGGAAGGAGGTGGCGATCAGGGCGTTGCCGCCGAAGCCGAAGATGACGCCGGACGTATGCACAGGACGAAGGCGCCCGAAGCTGGCCCATGCGGAATCGACGAAGGTCAGCTCGGGCCAAGCCAACAGCGCCGACACCCAGGCGCCGACGCCCATGCCGACGACCGCCCAGAACATGGCCAGGACGATGCCCGCCTTGGTCGGGGCGTCATAGTAGCCGCTCTGCGCCTCGGCCGATGGTTCTTTCGACAGATATTGGGCGATGACCGGAAAAACCAGCATCAGGCCGAAAGCAGCGATGATCAATCCGTGCAGCGCGACGGGGTCGCCCGTGCGTCCGCCGCCGGCCGCCAGGGCGATCCCGAATAGAGTCAGGGCGCTCAAGACGACGAGCGCCAGGCGACGCTCGCCAATGGTCAGGTCCAATGTCATGCGATGATCCCCGAAACCCCTTCTATGCGGCCGGCGGCCAGCATGCTTTTGCCGGCGCGCGCCACGCTCGTACGCCTATGGCTATGTTCTGCGCTGGTGAAATTGATCTGGATCAAAACTGTTTCTCAGACGCAGTTGAGAAGAAAAGGATCGCTTAAAAATCAACGCTTTCAGCCGCGTTGTTTGGATGGTGCGGCGGCGTGGACTTATCGTGTCGATCGTTGCACCCGACCCGGTCTTCCGAAGCTTCGCCATGACATGAAGGCGAGGGTCAGCAGCTTGCTGGTTTCCAGCGCCACATAGAGCCAATGGTGCTCAGAGGGCGGCGGTGTTTCGCCGGCGATGATGAAGGCGACCCGCGCGTCGAGTATCGGCAGGAGCCATAGAGACTGCGCTGCAAGGACAAGCGCCAGCACGCCCACGCTTATCCAGAGGCCAAGCTGGGCGCTCGTTCGCCCGACCCGTGCGACAGCCAGGGCCAGCAGAACGATCAGGCCCCATTCCACCCGCGTGAACAGGGCGAAGGTCGCCTGGCCGACCTCCAGCGCCGTCGCCAGGGTCAGCGACGGCGCCTGGAACTTCACAGGCGTGGCCAGAAATGAAACGCCGATCAGCAGGCCCAGCCACAAAGTCGCAACGAAGGCGACGCCGGCGAAGCGTGCTGTTGCATCTGTCGACGATCTGTAACGGGCCATGCCTGTTCCATTCAGGATTTGCGAAGGCGGCTAGGCCGCGAGGATTTCGTCCGCCGGGCCGAAGAATTCATAATGGATGCGGTCTGCGGGAACGCCGGCTTCCCTCAGGTCCGACACCAGGGCGCGCAGGAAGGGGCGGGGGCCGCACAGATAGTAGTCGGCCTCCTCAATCGGCGTTTGCTGGCTCAACCAGGCGCCGGAGATGCGCCCTGCATGATCATGGCCGTCGGCGTCATTGGCGGGGGCTTCATAGAAGACGGTGCTGCGCGCGCGCGGATGGGCCGCCGTCAGGGCGCGGATGTGCGGCCCCATGGCGTGGACCCCGGCGTCATAGGCGCCGTGGACATAGTGGACCTCCGTATCCGGCTTCCCGGCGACCAGGGTCTCCAGCATCGACACCATGGGCGTCAGGCCGACCCCGCCGGACAGCAGGACGACCGGGCGTTGCGGCGTCTCGGGCAGGAAGAAGTCGCCCGCAGGCGCCCCGACCTTCAGCACCATGCCGACGCGGGCGTTGTCGTGCAGCCAACCCGAGGCCAGGCCCTTGTCCTCGCGCTTGACCGAGATGCGATATGTCTCGTCGTTCGGGGCGCAGGAGATGGAGTAGTTGCGCTTGACCGGCGCATGGCCGGGAATGTCGAACCAGAAGGTCAGATATTGGCCCGGTCGGTGACGCAGCACCGGGCGGCCATCCTTGGGCTTCAGCACGAAGGAGGTGATGACCGAGCTTTCGGGACGCACCTCGACCACCTCGAAGGCGCGCCAGCCGTTCCAGCCGCCGTGGGCCGCCGCCAGGTCCTCGTAGATGGCCGCTTCGCGGGTGATCAGGATGTTGGCCAGGAACCAGTAGGCCTCGCCCCAGGCGGTCATGATCTCTTCTGTCGCGGCTTCGCCCAGAACATGGGCGATGGCGCCTAGCAGGGCCGCGCCGACGTGAGGGTAGTGATCGGGCAGGATCTGCAGACCGACGTGCTTCTGGGCGATGCGCTCGACCGCCGCGGCCAGGGCGCCCAGGTTATCGATGTTGGCGGCGTAGGCCAGGATGGCCCCGGTCAGGGCGCGCGGCTGGGAACCGGCGTCGCCGTGGTGCGAATGGTTGAACAGGTCGCGGATCTCGGGATTCTGGAACATCCGCGAATACATTTCGTGGACGATGTCGAGACCGTGCGCCTCGAGCGCGGGAACAGTGGTTTTGACAAGCGCGATCGTGCGCTCGCTGAGGGCTTGGGCCATCAGGAAACTCCTAGGCGATACTAAGCGGGGGAAGGAAAGGGGGGCTGCCGGCGTCTAATCGCCGGGCGGCTCGTTGTAGAAATCGACGCGCATCTTCATCGGCCCCAACGGTTCGACGAAATGGACCTGTTGCGGTTCGATACGGCCCGGCGTTCCCGGACGGAGCACAGTGGTCATGTGCGGGTCGCGATAGGTCAGGCGGACCTCGCCCTCCAGCACCTGGATCAGGCCCCAGGCTCCCGCCTTGAGGCTGTGATCGGCCCGCAGGGCGGCGGGCAGGGACGAGGCGTCAAACACCGGCGTCGAGCGATAGGGGATCGGCGCTGAAGCGGCTCGGGCGGCCGGGGCCGGCGGTTGTTCCAGACTATGCGAGCGGCCGTTCATCGCCCTTGCTCCATTGATGCATTACTAATGCATCTATAGCCAGCATTTGAAACATGCAATGAGGATGCATATAATTTCCTGCGGCGCGATGACGCGCTTATCGAGAGCCCCGCCGTAAGCGGCTCCAGAGAGGTTGAATGCGCCTGACGCGCTATACGGATTACGCCATGCGGGTGCTGCTCTACCTGGGCGCGCGCGAGGATCGGCTGTGCTCGATCGCCGAGATCGCCCAGGCCTACGACATCTCCCAGAACCACCTGATGAAGGTGGTCAGCGACCTGGTGAACGCGGGCTATCTGGTCAGCGTGCGCGGTCGATTCGGCGGAGTGAGGCTGGCGCGCCCGCCGGCCGAAATCAACGTCGGGGCCGTGGTGCGCCACACCGAGGACGGCTTCGATCTGGTCGATTGCGGAAACTGCATCATCGCGCCCGCCTGCGGCCTGACAGGCGCGCTGCATCAGGCCCTGGCCGCCTTCATGAAGGTGCTGGACGGCTATACGTTGGAAAACCTGCTGGCTCGCCGGGTCGACTTGGCGCGTTTGTTCGAACCATCGGACGCCTAGTCAGCCGCCGCCTGAAGCTCTGGATGCCGGCGCGCCTCCAGGCTTGGTTATTGGCAGGGGGAGCGACAATATCGACACGCTCATTCTTGCCTTGGCCGTGGCCGCTACTGGATTGTGGGTCTGCGTGGTGACGGGCGCCGCTGCGGCCCAGTGAGAGGTGAACGACGTCACGCAGGCACGAGGTCGAAGGCGATGGACATTCGGGCGCCGCGACGAAAGGGCGAGGTGCCATGCCACATATAGGAAGGAAAGAGCACCAGCAGGCCCGGTTCGGGTCTGATATGGCGTTGGGCGGCCAGAGAAGGCGAGGTCGGTCCGGGTTCGCCGAACTTCAGCCATCCGTCATGCTCGCCCGCCTCTTCGTCGTCGGGTGTTTCGATGTAGCATGCCGAGGACAACCAGCCTTCGGGATGAACATGGTTGGTGTGGAAGCCATGGGGAGCCAAGCGGACGGACCACATCGACTGGATGCGATACTCACCGGTGTTGCGCGAGCGCAGGATGTCGTCACCTGATCCTATGAAGGACAGGTGACGCCGCACAGCTGCATCGATGGCGGCTGGGAAGGCTCGGATCGTCGGATCGTCGCTGCGTAGCAGATTGGCGCTGGTCTGGGCCCCATGACGCAGGGATTGTCCCAGGGGATGGGCCGTCAGGCCATGCAGGCGCAGGAGGGCTGTTCGGAGATCTTGCAGATAGGCCGAGAGCGATATCCAGCCCGGCGGGGCGTCGATCATCCCAGCGCTCACAACGTTCTGATAGTCATAGAGCGCGGCGGCGCGGGGATCGTCCAGCAGACGCCACGCCGTCCACTGAGCTGCGATGAAGCCTTGATCAAAGGGCGCTCGCCGTAAAGGCTCAGCGAGGGCTTCAAGAGCTTCGCTGGCCCGCCCCAGCGCCAGGTTCGCATTGATCAGGATGCGTTCTGCAGCGCGATCCTGAGGTGCGAGCGCTGTGGCGCGAAGGGCGTGCTGCAGCGCCGCGCCGGGATCTATGGCCAGCGCTAGCTGCGCGCCCATCACCAGGGCGGCGATGTCATCGGACCGAATATCGTCGGCCAGAGAGGCGTAGGCGCCTTCAGCATCCCCTGCGGCCTGCATTAGCTGGGCCTTTATGAGGCGCGCCGGTCGTCCTTCGACGCCGTTCAGGGCCATGCGATTCAGGACCGTTGTCGCCTCATCCAGATCGCCGGTGCGCATCCAGACGAGTTGAGCGTGATCATGCAGGGCGGCGAAATACATCGGACGACGTGCCGTCGCCTCGGAGAAGGCTGTTTCTGCTTCGTCAAAACGGTTCTGGCCCTGGAGGGCACGCGCCAGAACTAGC
Source organism: Brevundimonas olei (assembly GCF_037055245.1). Taxonomy (GTDB): domain Bacteria; phylum Pseudomonadota; class Alphaproteobacteria; order Caulobacterales; family Caulobacteraceae; genus Brevundimonas; species Brevundimonas olei. The sequence goes on along the minus strand of NZ_CP146369.1, from coordinate 2,626,387 downwards.
CATGTCTCTGGCTTGTCGCTCAGGCGCAGGGCGGCGCGCGCGCTGCTCTCGGCGTCGATGTTGAGGCCCACGTCGCCTTGGGTCGCAGCGAGGTTGTGCAGGAGATGGCCCTTGCCGGGATTCAGCGCGGCTGCGCGGCGTCGAACGGCGACGGCTTCATCGCCCTGGCCTATCGCCGCCAAGGCTCGCGCCCGTTCTCCGAGCAGGGCTTCATGAGGACGATCGACGGCGGCAGCCCGAGCCGTCCGGTCCAGGAGCTCCGCATGGCGGCCCTGTGCCGATAGCAGTCGCGCCAGATCAACGGCGGCGCGCTGATGTTCCGGGTCTATTGCGAGGGCGTCCGACAGGGCGGATTCGGCGGCAGCGGGCTCGCTCGCGCCCGCACAGGCGGCCCCCAGTAGGAAGTGCAGGTCGGCCTGACCGGCGCAGTCACGCGCCAGCGGCGCCAGAAGTCTGCGCGCCTCTGAAAAGCGACGCTGGTTCATCAATGCCGCCGCCGTCTGTGCGACTGCAGCGGCGTGAGGCGTCAGTTGGGACGTCAATTTTGCTCTCATCGTTTCGGCGTTTGCGTCATTCACCGCCGCTACGATAGCTGCGGAGGACTGTCACCGACCAGGGTCCGATAGACGAAGTCCGCGTCATGGCTTTTATGGAGCTCGATCGTAGCCGGGGTGACAGCAGCGGCGCTGGGTGATCAAGTTCGGACCGTTGATTGCAGCCAAATGTCCTGGTTCAGAGACGACGGAACAAGCATGGGGCGCTGAAGCTGCTTCGTCAGCTTCAGCGCAATATCTGAATCTCCCCCGATGTCGTCACGGGTAAGCTAGCGCGCCTCGGGAAAGCCGCCTTGGTTCATGCCGCCGTCTGCGCGCCGGCAGCATGAGGCGTCAGTCGGGACGTCAATTATGTTTCCACCGTCTCGAGAGCAGTGTCATTCGCTGCCGCCGCGATAGTTCAGTTGTGGAGGGCCGTCACCGACCAGGGGACGATAGACGAAGTCCGCGCCGCGACGTTCATGAAGCTCGGCCGTCGCCGCGGCGATCGTTTCAGGGCTGACGAAGAGTTCCGCCGCTGTCAGGGCCAGGGCCTTGGCGGCGACGACCGCGCCCTTGACCCCGATGCTGGAGCCTGCGGCGGCGGTGTTCTGCCAGCTATGTCCGGCAGAGCCGGGCACGAATGTAGCGGTCGCCAGGCCGACGGTGGGAACGACCCAACTGACGTCTGACACGTCGGTCGATCCCCCCGCTCCATCGAAACTCAGTTTGGCGGGCTGGATTTCACCGACGCCCGACAGGGGGGGGCGGCTGGTCAAAGTCTTCTGGAGCTCAGCCGCGAAAGCCGTTTCTTCCGGCGTCCAGGTGATTCCGCCAACGCGATGTAGATTGCGGTCCATGACGCTCATCAGGGCGCCGTTGGGCATCATGCTGTAGACGCCGCCGATCTGCTGGAACTCGTATCGGGTTTCGGTTCCAAGAGCGGCGCCCTCGGCAGCCTTCTTCAGCCGTTCGATGACGGACAGAACGACCTCAGGATCACCATGACGGACATAGTAGTAGGATTCTGCATAGTTGGGCACCACGTTGGGCGCTTCGCCGCCATCGGTGATCACATAGTGGATGCGGGTGCCGTCCGGGATGTGTTCGCGCATCATATTGGCCATGGCGTTCATCGCCTCTACGGCGTCCAGAGCCGAGCGCCCGCGATCCGGCGCGCCGGAGGCGTGGGATGACGTGCCGTAGAATCGAAACTTGCCGCTGATATTGGCCTTAGTCGTTCCTTGGCTGGCGCTGTTGACCGTCGCAGGGTGCCAATGGAGCGCGACATCGACGTCGCGAAACAGGCCGTCGCGGACCATGAAGGCCTTGGCCGAGCCGCCTTCTTCGGCCGGCGTGCCATAGACGCGCAATTCGCCCTTGATGTTATTGTCGACCATCCACTGGCGGACGGCGATGGCGGCATAGGAGGAGGCTGCGCCGAACAGATTGTGGCCGCAGCCATGGCCGGCGATCGCATGCAGGGACTGTTCGACCGGCGACACCGCTTGGGACAGGCCTGGCAGGGCGTCGAATTCAGCCAGAAGGGCGACTACCGGGCCATCGCCGTTCTTGAAGCTGGCGAGGAAGGCGGTCGGCTGGCCAGCTATTCCCTCTGTGATTGTGAAGCCAGCGGCAGTCAAATCCTGTTGCAGGCGGGCTGAACTCTGGGTCTCCTGATAGCCGACCTCGGCGAAACCCCAGATAGCCAGGGCGGTTGCTCCGAGTTGCTCACGATCGCGTTCGACGGTTCCGATGATGGCGGACTGCTGCATCTCCGGCAGTTCAGCCGTCCGGCCCGTTGTGCCGGCAAAACACGAGAGCGCGAGGGTGAGGGCCGTAAGACTGGTGAATTTCATGTTCTGAATTCCGCTGTTCATGCGCGTATTGATAAGGGCGACAGACCAAAGGCCGAACCGGCCAAGATGATCGTTCCGAATAATCAGTTCCCGCCTTTCGGTGATGGAAACTGAAGCTTTCAATTTGGAATGGACACAGGGACGGGATGTGCGCAGGGGCTCATCAAAGCGGGCGCCGAGGAAGGAAGAGGCTTGACGCTTTCCTTCCCCGGCGTCCCAGCCGTTTAGAAGCTCTTGGTTACGGCGATTGAATAGTAACGGCCGAGCGTATCGTAGTTCTGGCCGTCGAAGCTGCCGGCGAAATTGCCGACCTGGGGCGGCTCTTTGTTGAACAGGTTGGCGACGCCCACCCGCACGCTGAGGTCGTGCGGCAGCGTGAAGCGCCCGTTCAGATCGAAGACGTCATAGGAATCGACGCCCCGCGTCGTGCTGGCCGCGTTGCGCACCTGTTCCGCGCTGATCATCGCGGCGGTATGACGCCACCGCAGGCTGACGTTCATCCAGTCCCTGGAGTAGGAGAGGGTCGTGTTGGCCTTCCAGTCGGGGTGAGCCACGCCAGCGCCGTCCTCGACGGCGGTGCCGCGGCTGCCAGCGTAGTTGTAGGACGGGCCGCCCGGCAGGTTCTGGATTTCGAACTTGTCGACGTAGCTGACCACGGTGCCCAGGGACAGGCTGCCGGCCGAGGCGGGCAGACCGATGTCGGCCAAATCGAACGTCCAGTCGATCTGCAGGTCCACGCCGCTGACCTTGAAGGCGCCCAGGTTCAGCGCGGGCTGCCCCGGCTCGAACAGGAAGCCCGTGGTCGGGTTACGCTTGCCCATGACCTGACAATAGTAGTTGTTCACATCATAGGTCGGGTTCGTGCCGTTGAGATTGAAGCAATTCTCGATGGTCTGGATGATCGGCAGGTTGCCGACTGCGCCGGTGACTTCGATCGAATACCAGTCAAGCGACGTCGAGATCCGTTCCAGAAGCGGCGTGGTGAACGGCGACTGTATGACGGCGCCGATCGAATAGGTGTCGGTGGTTTCTTCCTGCAGGTCAGGGTTGCCGCCGGTCAGGGCGAACACCTGGGTCGAGCCGAACTGATAGGTCGGAAGCACGCCCGCCGGCACGCCCATGGCCAGACACAGGGCCTCCACCTGGGCGGCGTTGGCGCCGCTCTGACCGAAGCCGCCGCGATAGCCGGAACGGACATCGCAAGGGTCGCCGCCGAACGGCGTTGCTGCGCTGGGGCTGCCGATGCCGGTGCTGCCCGAGGATTCCGGAGCGTAGAGCTCGCCGACGCTGGGCGCGCGCACCGAGCGGTTGTAGCCCCCGCGCAGACGCAGGGCGTCGATGACGCTCCAGTCGACATCGACCTTATAGGCGCTGACGCCGCCGACGCTGCTGTAATCCGAATAACGATAGCCGAGGTTCATGTTGACCTCCTGAGCCATCGGCATGTCCTTCAGGATGGGAACCAGCGCTTCGAAGTAGATTTCGCTGACGCTGGTGTCGCCGCCGGAAGGCCGCAGCACGCTGTACCCCAGAATGTCGCTGCCGACGCCCGGGATGTTGTAAAGTTCGTCGGAGTTGTACTGGAAGGAATTGTAGCGATAGCCGAGGCCGGTCGCCACGCGGACCTCACCCGCCGGAAGGGTGAACAAGCCGCCCTGCAGGTTTATTTCGGCGACGCGCTGCTTCATCTCGTTGGTGTTCGACGTCCGGCGGCTCATGTAGTCCATACAGCTTTGGGAAAGCGCATGGTTGCCGAAGAAGTTGGCGCCGCCTTCGCAGAGCACAGGGTAGTCGACCATGCCCACGGAGGCGCCCGTCACAGGGTCGTACTCCATCCGAGAACCGCCCGCGCCGCCGAATGGATCGTACAGCAGGTTCATAACCGCGGATTTGCTGAGTGCGCCGTGCTGGACGTTGTTGGTCTTGGTCTGGCCCACGCTGGCGAAGGCGTCCCACGTCCAGTCGCGGTACGGCACGACGCCGTCGGCGCCTATGACGATTTGATAGACGTCATAGGTATTGGTCTGCAGTCGGTCGCCGGCGGCGGTGAAGGCCTTCTGGAAGGTGAAGTCCCCGTTGGGATCGGGGCGCGACGCCAGGACCAGCCGGGCGTCAGGCGTCAGGAACGGATTGGTCACCGGCGCGCTCAGCGCATAGGCGGCACCCGACGCCAGTGTGGGGTTGAAATAGGTTAGCGCGTCATAGCTCGTGAAGGTCGCCTGAGCGAAGACCGAGGTGTTGTCGGTGACATCGTAATCAAGCTTGGAGAAGACCGTGATGCGTTCATTGGTGTTCACCACCTGACTGTTCGGCCAGCCGAAATTGAGCTGTTTGCGGCTGCCGGCGATATATTGGGTGTCCGTCTCCGGGTCGCGGAAATTCTCGACGAAATAGTCGCCGACCGGCGTCACGTGACTGAACAGCGTGCCGTCCAGGTTGAAGCCCAGCTGGCCCGTGTAGGTCGCGGAGCCGGTGATGGGATTGGTTCCATAGACATTGGCGAACAGATTGTTGACCACGGCGGCGCTGGGCGCGTTTCCGGGGAAGAGCATGGCGCCGGAATCGAGCGTCGCCGTGCCGTTCTGGGGCGTGCGCATGATGTTGAACGACCGGTCGCTCTGAAGCGCAGGCTCGCGCTGGGAGTAGTCGACCGAGATCATGGCGCGGCCGCGTCCATCGGCGAAACGCGAACCTGCTGTCGCGGTCGCACGGAACTGTTCGCCGTCGCCGTATTCGCTGACGCCGTATTGGCTGCTGAGGGTCAGGCCTTCGATGTTGCGCAGGCGGAAGTTGACCACGCCCGCCGTGGCGTCCGAACCATAGGCGGTGGAGGCGCCGCCGGTGATGACCTCGACATTGCCGATCAGGGCGTCAGGCAGGGTGTTCAGGTCGATCGAGCCGTCAGGAGACGACGGCTGCATCCGGCGCCCGTCCAGCAGGATTAGTGTCCGTTTGGGCCCCAGGCCTCTGAGGCTGGCGTTGGCCTGACCGGCGTTCAGGGTCGTGGAGCTGCTCCCCGTGCTGGCCTGACCGAAGGCGCCGGTGAACTGCGGCAGCTGCGTCAGGGCGCGTTCGACCGACACCTGGCCGGTGTCTTCGATGGCCTCGGTCGAGACCGATACGATCGGGCTGTTGGCCACATAGTCCGGGCGCGCGACGCGCGAGCCGGTGACGATGATGTCGCTCACCTGGGTCGCGGACCCGGACTGATCTTCCTGAGCGTGGGCTGCGCCGGCCATCAGCGCGGCGTAGGCGCAAGCACTGGTTAGCAATACTCGTGAGGCGCTCGATTTGGATTGTGCGCGTCCTTGAGTGTTCATCACTTGGTCCCCGGATCTATTTGGTTTTTTTAGAGTAAGAATAAGCGAAGCGTTGTGTGAGCTGACTGCAAATCAAGGCATAATAATTTATGAGGTCTCCAATCTTGCTAAGCACCATTCTCTGAGAGGCGTGGGATGGAAGCCGGACCGTCGTAAGTATCGGCTTCCATCGTCGGCTGCCGGGTTCAGTCGGCAGCGACCGCCGGGCCGTAGAGCAGGCCATTGAAGAACAGACGGAAAGTGCCGGCCGGCTGGGCGCGCTGCAGGACTTCGACGCCGTAGACGAAGAGCTTGCCCTTGCCGATGTCGACTTCGACCACGGCCGAGGTGTCCTTGAGCAACTCCTGATGGTGCGCCCAGCCGCTGCGCAGCGGGGCGTCGGTGTCGAACCAGGCCACGGACTTCGCGCCTTCGCCGGCGATGCGATAGGTCTGGCCGTTGGAGAAGAAGACGTCGGCCTGGGCCGGCATGCCGAAGGCCAACGGATCGGTGTTGTCCACCCTGGCGCTCAGGATCGAACCGGGCAGGAAGAACTCGGTCGTGGCCAGTGGCCGCTGCGTTCCGTTTTCTTCCTTGACCAGGGCCGGGGCGATGGGCGCGCCGAGCAGATGCGCCAGGCGATTGGCGCCGCCGATGGTGATGACCGAACCGCCGTTGCGGGCGAACTCGGCGATCTGGGGCACGGCGCCGTCGGCGGTCACTTCGCCCAGCCAGGCGCGATAGGCCTCGGGGATGTCCTCGGCTTGCGGTAGAGGCTGGTTGCGCTGAGGGCGATAGGCTGCGTGATTCAGCGCAGGCGTGGTTCCGTCGGTGAACACCAGGACGTCGAACCGCTCGTTCAGGTTCCTGGCTGTGAGGGTCTGGGGATAGACCACCTCAAACGGGAACTCGTACTGCTCCAGCAACCAGCGGGTCCAGCCCGCGCTCATGACCCCGCCATAACGGTCGACCAGGCCGACGCGAACGGGCTTCAGGGCAATGGCGCCGCCCGTCGGCTTGCGATCCACGGCATAGGCGTTGAAGCCCAGTTCGCCGACCGCCGCCCGCACTGCGGCGGTGCTTTCAGGCGAGGCCTGCACCCACAGGGCGCCCGGCTGCAACTGAGTGCGCCCGACCTTGGCCCCGTTCTCCAGCCATTCGACGCTGGCCCCCGCCTTCAGCAGGCGGTTGGTCAAGATGAAGCTGTTGTTGACCTCATGCGGGATGACGAAGCCCGCGCGGCCCGAGCCTATGACTGCGCCCGGCGGCGTGGCCAGCAGGTTGTCCGCCCGGCCGAAGGGGCCGTCAAAGCCATCCAGCACGCGATCGAACGTGACCCCCATCTGATAGGCCAGGGTGTAGCCGGCCACGTCGTAAGGCAGCTTGGGCGGCCCGCCCGGATATTCGGTGTTGTGCGGATGGTCCTGCGGCTCGAACATGTCCAGCACGTGGGGCCGGAAGGCCTGGGCGGTCTTCACCACGTAGGAGCCCTGCGGATAGCGTTTGGCGCCAACGGTGAACGGGGCGCTGGCGACCTCGACGTCGACGCCGCTCTTCATCAGGGCGTTGAGGAAGGCCACGGTGGTGGGCAGGTCGCGCTGTTCTTCGGGATTGATGATGAAGCCGCGCGGATCGCGGTTCTCGGCCGTCTTCAGCACCGTATCGAACAGGCCCGCCTCAATGGCGCCGCGGTCGGCGGTGGCGGCCGCAGCCTTCAGCTCGTCGATCTTCTGCGGCGTGATGGTCCAACTGTCCTGGCTGCCGCGCTCGATGCTGTTGGCGCCCATCTGATAGATGCCCATCAGCAGGCGTTCGCGGTTGCGCGAAGCGTAGTCGATGACGGCGCGGTTCATCGTCCACTGGTAGTCGATGCTGTCCTGGAGGCGCCACATTCGGGGGGCGATCGGCATGGGCTCGTCATTGCGCGCCAGCTGGGTTTCGGGGATCAGCGGAATGGCTTCCGGGGTCGGCCCGCCGATGATCTCGGTCAGGATGCCGACCATGTTGTGGAAGTACGGGGCCGACCGATACATGCCGTTGTGCCAGGTCGAGTAGGGGGCGACGCTGTTCATCCCTGATCCGGCCTTGCCTTCAGAGATCAGACGGCTGTGCATGATGGTGCCGACCTCGGTGGTCGTGGTCATCACCAACGGGTCGAAGTTGTAATTGAACGGGTCACGGAAGGGTGGAATGAACACCACCATGCCGCGCGGGCCGGTCTGATGTTGATTGAAAACGATCTGGGGGAACCACTCGCGATAGTGGACCCGGTTGATGTTTTCGGTCTCGGGCATCAGCGACATGTAGGAGTCGCGGTTGTTATCGTGGCCCACATACTTCTGATACAGGCGCGGGATCGAGTTGAACTCCCGCTTCAACGGATCCTCGTTGCGCATATACCAGTCGGCCACCAGTTGCAGGCCGTCCGGGTTGGCGTGGCCGAACAGGATAATGACGTCGTCCAGAGTACGCCGGGTTTCGGGATCGTTCTGGGTCAACAGCCGGTGGATGATCTGGATCTGGCCCTGGGTGGTGACGGTCTCGGTGGCGTGCAGGCCGGCGTCGATCCAGACGATGGCCTTGCCGTCACGGGCCAGCTCGGCGGCCTGTTCTGCCGTCAGTCCCTCGGCTCGGGCCAGACGGCGAGAAATGTCGCGGTAGCGATCAAGTTGAGCCAGGTTTTCAGGCGAAGACACGATCGCCATCCACTGGGTGCGCCCTTCGGCCGAGGTTCCGAAGCTCTCCAGCTTCATCCGGTCCGATTCGCCGGCGACGCGCTTTAGGTAACGCTCATACTGATCGTAGTCGGCCAGGAAGTAATCCGTGCCGGGGGGCTGAGGGAAGAAGCGCTCGGGCGCCGTTACGGTCGCCGAAGCCGGCGTGGCCGTTGCTGCGACCTGAGCTAGGGCGACTGAGGCGGGGCCCGCAGCGGTAAGCGCAGTGCCGGTCAAAAGCACCCCGCAGAGCTGGCTGGCAAAGGTCGTCCGGAACATTGTTTCCCCCAGTGCAAGCGCCCGAGATCGTCCGAGCGTCACCGCAGACTTGGACAAAAAATCGCCCCGCAAAAGACATATTTCTCGTCAGAGGGGAAATTTATTGCAGAAACGAAGGAAGGGCGCTTCAGGCGGGGAGAAGCCCGTGAAAAATTTAATACTATGACTTTGATTGTGTAGGACCTGGATGTCGGGTCCATTTATCATGTGCATTGTCTCCAAACGGTGGTCTGCAAGTATCTAAAAAGGTAATATTTGTGATTGGTATTCTATGATGTTTTTATTCGTCTTCTTCGTCTTCTTCGTCTTTTCGGTGGAATGCGTTACCGACTGCTGAAGCTCTTTTCCGTTCAGACGCCGTCGTCTTTTCCGAAACCCATCGCCGAGAATACCCCGTCGCGCCGAATGAAGGCATGGATCAAAGCGGCCGAAAAGTGCCCGAGGGTCAGGGCGAAGAAGGCGACGGCCGTCACGGTGTGCGCCATACGCAGAAGGTCGAACAGGCGCAGATCCTGCGGAACCAGCGGGGGCAGGGTGAAGTTCGGGCTCAACTTCACGGGAAAGCCGCCTGCCGACAACATATCCCAACCAAGCTCTGATACGATCATTGAACGACGTCTTTGCATCCCTAGGCATCGACGACACCCCGAAGGTCGCGCGTGCGATCATCGCGCAGCACGCGCCAGAATATGTGACCCCGGCGTGCGCTATGCTGGAGGCCCTGTCAGAGCTGGCGAGGAACGGTCATGTACGCGGCTTCGCACATGCGTTCCTATGGGCCGAGACGCGCAGAGACTGGCATCGCGGACAGGCGGAAAAAGCCGCCCAAGCGGCCGAACACGCGGATGCGCGGTTCAGCCATGGCGGGAAATGCGCTGAGTTATAGGGGGGTGCTGACCGGCCTGCTGAGCAAGCAGAACCAGCTCAGGACGGTGGCGGAGAGGGGGGGATTCGAACCCCCGGTACGCTTCCACGTACGCCGCATTTCGAGTGCGGTACATTCAACCACTCTGCCACCTCTCCGCGGGTCGGTAGTCCCTAATGGGGCTGAGCGAGCGGCTTCTCTAATCAAAGGCTGCGATGGCTGCAAGCCATGACGGCGAAGAAATTTGAACGGCGGTTCAACGCTGTCCGGGAAGCGACAGGCCGAAGGCGCCGCCGTCGCCGGGTTCGGGTCGGACATGGCGGAACAGTTCGGCGGGACGGCCGCCGGTGTCGCTGGTGAAGACGCCCGTGGGCTGGACCAGGCCGGTGCGCTCGACGCCGCGGCGGAAGTTCTGCTTGTGCAGCGACAGGCCCGCCACGGCCTCGGCCGCCGCCTGCAGTGCGGACAGGGTGAAGGTCGCGGGCGTGAGGTCGAACAGGACGGGCCGGTACTTCAGCTTGCTGCGCAGGCGGGCGACGCCGGTCGCCAGGATACGGCGGTGGTCGGACGTCATGGACAGGTCGCCGAGCGGAGCGGGGGCTGGGCGACCGTTGTCGCGGGCGGATTCCTCGACCAGACCCGCCTCATAGAGGAGTTCATAGCGATCCAGCACGCGCTCCTCGTTCCAGCGGGCGCCGGGCGTGAGGGCGAACAGGGCGTCGATGCGGCCCTTGCGCGCGGCGTCGTCGACGGCCCAGGCGCTCAGGGCGGGGATCAGGCGTTCCATGACGGGCGGGCGGCCCCGACGCCAGTCCTCCCAGGGGAAGACGTGGAAGATGGGCGTCCATGCCGCGTCGCGGCCCGAAGCGTCGAAGCTGGCGGAAGCGCCGAAACTGGCGCCTTCGGCGGCGTCGGCGGTCAGGGCGAGGTAGCCGACCGAGATCTCGCGCGCGCGGTCCGGGCCGGGCGTGGCGCGCGGGGCGTCGCGGCCCAGGTCGCCGAAGGTGTAGAGCTGTTCGACGAAGCCCAGTGGGAAGCCTGTCTGAGCCGCCACGAAGTCGCGGAGCGCCAGTTCGAAGGTCCGGTCGCGCGCCGGATCGAAGGGGCCGAAGGGCAGGGCGGGGGCGCCGTCGGGAGCGTGGGTGGTCAGGACGACGGCCTCGCGGTCCCGCAGGGCGATGATCACCGCCGACAGGCCGATCCTTATGCCGGTGTGGGAGGATGACGCCTCCGTCCGCCCCTGGTCCATGCGTCTCCCTTGCGCCCGTTGTCTATTCCGTGTGCCAGGCGTCGGCGCCGGGCAGGATGCCGACAGCTTCGGCCAGAACGCGATAGCGGTCCAGATAGCGCTCCTGGGCCACGGCGGCGGGCAGGGGTTCGATCACCAGATCATAGCCGGAGGGCGGAGCGCCGAAGATCTGCAGGGATTCGCGGCGGGTGAATCCGGCCAGTTGCGTCGCCTCATAGAAGGCGCAGGCCTTGTCGGCCTTCTTGATCAGCGACTTGATCGTCTGCGGGGTCTTGGGCGGCAATTGGAAGCGGACGTGGATCGCCGCCTCCAGCCGGGCCTCGAAGTCCTTGTAGCTGGCGCCCAGGGCCGATTTGAACGGCGAGATCATGTCGCCGATGACGTATTCCGAGGCGTCGTGAAGCAGGGCGGCCAGGCGCCATTTCGGCTCAAGCCCCGGGCGAATGTGGGCGGCGATCTCCTCGACCACGAGCGAATGCTGGGCGACCGAGAAGGCGTGCTCGCCGATCGTCTGGCCGTTCCAGCGGGCGACGCGGGCCAGGCCGTGGGCGATGTCCTCGATCTCGATGTCGAACGGCGAGGGGTCCAGCAGGTCCAGGCGGCGGCCGGACAACATGCGTTGCCAGGCGCGCGGCGGCTTGGGTTTGCGGACTCGGGGCGCGGGGCCGGCGTCTTCGATTTCTTCGGCCAAGGTCTTGATGCTGCGCATGCTCAGGCTGGTGACTCAGACCGAACGCGCGATCAAGGGCGGCCGTTGCGATAGATGGGGGTTAATCGCCGACGTTGAGCGTCACCAGGGCCTTGGCGGCGTCGAACAGGCGGTCCGGGTCGCGGTCCTTGCTGCGGACGGTGGCGACGACGATGGGGCCGCCGACCGGGCCGCGCGCTTCATAGCCCACGGTGCGCCAGCCGCTGGCGGACGGCTCGTTCGCGGCCATCAGGAAGGTCGAACGCACGGATTCGCCCGAGGCGCTGGTGCGGATGCGTGCGGCGCTGTCGGTCGCGTCGATGTTCACGGCGTCGTCTCCGGACGAGACGTTGACGCGGCCGCTCTTGTCGTCGGCGCGGATGGTCAGGCCGCCGATGCGGATGTTGGCGCGGTCGCCGTCAGCCTCGATCTTCATGCCGGGCAGGCGGACGGTGGCCTTGTCGCCCCGGGCGTCGACGCGCAGGCCCGGCATTCTGACCTGGGCGGAATCGCCTGCGACCTCATCGGCGACCCTGGACGCCTCGGCGGCGGCTCGGTCGGCGTCAGCCTCGGCGCGGGCGGCGTCCGCTTCGGCCTTGGCGGCGGCGGCCTCCGCTCGGGCGTTCTCGGCCTCCACCTGGGCCATGGCTTCGGGCAGGTCGGCGGTCAGGCGGGTCTCGAAGGGTTTCAGCGCCGTCTGGGCCGAGCGGCCGTCCAACTGGACCAGTTGCAGGATGACTTCCGAACCGCGCGGGCCGCCGTAGACGCAGGACCCGTCGGCCCGGGCCGACCCCTTGCGTGTCAGCACGCCCTGGGTCTGGGGGCATTGCAAGGCGTCGACCACCTTCAGCACGCCGGACGAATCCGAGGTCGTGGAGGTGGTGATGCGCACCGAGCCGCCATTGTCGCAGGCGGCGGTCATCAGCGCCAAGGCGATAACGGGCCAGGTGATGTGTTGCATGGTCGGCTCCACTCCAGGCCCCGATTGTGCGCCATAAGCGCGGCAGGGCCAGTGAAATCGCGGTAATCGAAAGACGACGGGAAAGCGGCTGAAATCAGCTGCCGGGGCGGGCGCCTTCGCGACGGCTCATGAAGGCCAGGCGCTCGAACAGATGCACGTCCTGCTCGTTCTTCAGCAGGGCGCCGTGCAGCGGCGGGATCAGCTTGCCCGGCGTCTTTTCGCGCAAGGTCTCAGGCGAGACGTCGTCGACCAGCAGCAGCTTCAGCCAGTCCAGAAGCTCCGAGGTCGAAGGCTTCTTCTTCAGGCCCGGCGTGTCGCGGATTTCATAGAAGGTCTTCAGCGCTTCGGCGACCAGGCGCGGCTTGATGCCGGGGAAGTGGACCTCGACGATGTCCTGCATCGTCTCGGCGTCGGGGAAGCGGATGTAGTGGAAGAAGCAGCGACGCAGGAAGGCGTCCGGCAGTTCCTTCTCATTGTTCGAGGTGATGACGACCACGGGGCGAACCTCGGCGCGGATCGTCTCGTCCGTCTCCTGGACGTAGAACTCCATGCGGTCGAGCTCCTGCAACAGGTCGTTGGGGAACTCGATGTCGGCCTTGTCGATCTCGTCGATCAGAAGGACGGGGCGGGCCGGGGCGGTGAAGGCCTCCCACAGCTTGCCCTTCTTGAGGTAGTTGCGGACGTCGTGGACGCGTTCGTCGCCCAGCTGGCTGTCGCGCAGGCGGCTGACGGCGTCGTATTCATACAGGCCGTTGTGCGCCTTGGTCGTCGATTTGACGTGCCAGGTGATCAGCGGCGCGTTCAGCGCACGCGCCAGTTCATAGGCCAGGACCGTCTTGCCGGTGCCCGGCTCGCCCTTGATCAGCAGCGGCCGTTCCAGCGCCACGGCGGCGTTGACGGCGACCTTCAGGTCGTCGGTGGCGATGTAGTTGGACGTGCCTTCGAACCGGCTCATGCGAAACCTGCTCCATTCCGGGGGAAGGGAGCAGGTAGCTTAAAGAAATCCGTGTGAACAGGCGGCAGGGTCAGGTGATGCGCTTGGCCGACACCGGGTCGCTGGCGGGGAAGGTCTCCTCGACGCCCTCGTCGATCAGGGCTTCCTGACGGTTCTCGGCGTCCTTCTCCTTGTCCTTCAGCTGGTCGGGCTTGCCGCTTTCGTGCGGTGCGCGCTTGGCCGGAGGGGTGTTCGGGTCGGCGTCTTCCTGGGCCTTGGTCGGATGATGGTCGGTCATGAATTCCCTCACTGTTCAGGGCCGTAGCCCAGGTCCTCTATGTCGTCGTCGGAGAGGCGCCTGGCCTCCCAGTGGGCGGCGCTGGCCTGGGCGCCGCGCTGATTGCGCATCAAGCCGGCATAGACCAGCTCGACCTCGTCGGCCCCCGACGCCGGGGCGCCGTCGCCGTCGGTTTCGCTCAGCCGCACGCTGTCGACGCCCAGCAGGGCGTCAGCCTCGGCCTCCATCCCGTCCAGGGCCAGGTCGCCGTCCAGATCGGCGTCGTCTTCATCAAAGGGTTCGGGGTCGGCGTCGCCGTCCAACTGGGTGACGTCCAGAACGTCGTCGGCTTCGTCGAACGACAGGTCGCCGTCGCCTTCATCGTCCAGATGGGTCTCGTCATAGACCTCGGCCTGGTCCTGGCCGTCGGCGTCAAAGTCGGGGGCTGGCATCGTCGTCTCCCTTCGAAAAGCTCAACGGCTCGGCTCGTCCGGGCGTTCCCATCAGCCGGAACGCGACGCGCCAAATGAAGAGATGGTTAACCACGTCGCTTTACAGTTCCTCAGCGGCCGGCCGTCACGGTGAGGGCGGCGCCACGGAGACCTTCCCTTGCCTCTGAAACTGTCGCTGAAGCCCGGCGAAAAATTCGTGCTGAACGGGGCCGTCGTGCAGAACGGCGACCGTCGCGGCGTCCTGGTCCTGCAGAACAAGGCCAGCGTCCTGCGCGAGAAGGACATCATGCAGCCCGAGGACGTGACCACGCCCGCGCGCCGCATCTACTTCCCCGTCATGATGATGTATCTGGACGAGGCGGAGGCGCCGAAATTCTATGATGAGTTCGCCTTGCGCCTGACCGAATTCATGGGGGCGGTCCGCAATCCGGACGTCCTGACGGAATGCGTCGCCTGCTCCAAGCACGTGCTGGCGCGTCAGTATTACAAGGCCCTGATGGGCGCTCGCAAAATCGTCGATTACGAAGACCAAAGGCTCGGCAATGTCGCTTCAGGCGTACAAGACGGCGGCGACGCGGGCTGAATCCCCGCGTGAGATGGAGTACCGGCTGTTCGGCCAGGTGACGCGCGCCCTGATGCACGCCGCCACCCTGGACAAGTCGGATGTCGCCGGGCGGATGGACGCCCTGGACTGGAACCGCCGCCTGTGGTCCACGCTGGCGACCGCCTGCTCGGATTCGACCAACACCATGCCTCAGGCGATGCGGGCGCAGTTCATCTCGCTGAGCCTGTTCGTCAACCGCAACACGTCCGAGGTCATGCGGGGCGAGGACGACTTCTCGACCCTGATCGACATCAACCGCATGATCATGCAGGGACTCAGCGGCCAGACCGACGCGGGCTGACGCGGCTCCGGATCTCCTAGAAGAGATTTGCGGCCCAGCTGGCGATGTTGCCGACGACCGCGACCACTGTGGTCCAAACCAGGGCCAGATAGACGCCGCACACGGCCGTGCCGAAGAAACCGGCCAGGATGAAGGCGCCGTCCCGCTGGATGATGCCCAGGCCGAACAGGGCCAGGGTCAGGCCGGGCAGGGCGTCGCCGAACGGCACCGGCAGGGCCATCATCATGGCCAGCAGGATGCAGATCACGCCGATCGCCACATCCGCGGCTTCGCCGGTCATAACGGGCCAGCGCGGCTTGGTCAGCCGCTCGACCCGGCGCAGGCGGGGCAGAATCTTCTCCGCCGCCGCCCGATAGGAGGCGCGGCTTACCGACAGATTCAGCAGCCAGCGCGGCAACCACACCTTCTCGCGCTGCAGCGCCAGCTCGGCGGCGATCAGGATGATCGGCACGGAAAAGACCGCCTTGCCGCCCGGCGGCCAGGGGAAGAGCGCCATCAGGGCCAGCATCAGGATGACGGCGCCGAAGCCGCGCTCGCCGAAGGCCTCGACCATTTCGCGAAGGGACAGTTTGTCGGACTCGCCCTGATCCAGCCGGTCCTGGCCCAGGCGCTCCAGCACGTCGGAGAAGGTCCGCCCCTCATCGGGCGGCGGCGTGGAAACGAGCGTCATCAAGCGAGACTCAGAGCGATATCATGCACGACGTTAGGGGCGCGCCGCGACTTGCGCCATCCCCGCCGCGAGGGTTGTGACGAAATAGGCGTCTAGTGCTTTGAGACGTGTTCGGGTTTGCCCTTGCGCTTGGTGTGGGCGAACTCTTCAAGCTGCTTCTCGCTCATCGATTCCATCATGGATTTCGACGCGCCCTTAAGCTTGGATTTGGGCGTGTCGCCGCGCTTGGCCGACAGGGCGGCTCCGGCGGCTTTCTGCTGGGCGGCGGACTTGGCGGGCATGACGATCTCCTTCCGAGTGAAAGGCAACCGTCCGCCCGCCTTGGGGTTCCGTCAGCTTGCCAGAAGCTCGCGGCCGATGAGGAAGCGGCGGATTTCGTTGGTGCCGGCGCCGATGTCGTAGAGCTTGGCGTCGCGGACCAGGCGTTCGACCGGCCATTCCTTGGTGTAGCCGGCTCCGCCCAGGGCCTGGACGGCTTCCAGCGTGACCTTCACCGCGTTCTCGGAGGCCAGCAGGATGGCGCCGGCGGCGTCATAGCGGGTGGTCAGCCCCTGATCACAGGCGCGGGCGACCGAATAGACATAGGCGCGGGCGCTGTTCAGGGCGACGTACATGTCGGCCACCTTGCCCTGCATCAGCTGGAAGGAGCCGATGGCCTTGCCGAACTGCTTGCGGTCGCGGACGTAGGGCAGGACCACGTCCAGCGCCGCCTGCATGATGCCCAGCGGACCGGCCGACAGCACGGCGCGTTCATAATCGAGGCCGCTCATCAGCACGGCCGCGCCGCGCCCTTCGCCACCCATGATGTTCTCTTCGGGGACTTCGCAGTCCTCGAACACCAGTTCGGCCGTGTCCGAGCCGCGCATGCCCATCTTGTCCAGCTTCTTGGAGACCGAAAAGCCCTTCATGCCCTTCTCGATCAGGAAGGCGGTGACGCCGCCGTTGCCGTCGCCGGTACGGGCGTAGACCACCAGGGTCTCGGCGTGCGGGGCGTTGGTAATCCAGAACTTGGTCCCGTTCAGGACGTAGCGGTCGCCCTTCTTCTCGGCGCGGGTGCGCATGGACATGACGTCCGAACCCGAACCGGCCTCGGACATGGCCAGGGAGCCGACGTGTTCGCCCGAGATCAGCTTGGGCAGATATTTCGCCTTCTGCTCAGGCGTGCCCCAGCGACGGATCTGGTTGACGCACAGGTTGGAGTGGGCGCCGTAGCTCAGGCCGATCGAGGCCGAGGCGCGCGACACCTCCTCCATCGCCACCACGTGTTCGAGGTAGCCGAGGCCGAGGCCGCCGAACTCTTCCTCCACCGTAATGCCGTGCAAGCCCAACTCGCCCATTTCGGGCCACAGGTCGCGGGCGAACTCATTCGTCTCGTCGATCTCGGCGGCGCGGGGGGCCAGCCGTTCGGCGGCCCAGCGGGCGGTCGTGTCGCGGATGGCGTCAGCAGTCTCGCCGAGGCCGAATTCCATGGATTGGGGCGCGAAGGGTATGCTCATGCCCAAAGGCGTAGCATTGTGCGCGGGCTTCGCAAAGACGCCTGTTAGCGGGACTGTTTGTGCTGTGGGTCGGTCGCCGTCGGCGCCTTGGCGCGCAGGGCGCTCCAGGCCGCCATGCCGATGAAGACGAGGCCGGCGATCGCCAGGCCGGCGCCGATCAGGACGGTCGCGTCGCTCGTGTCCGGGGCGCGCCAGGCGCGCTGGAAGGCGGCGATTCCGGCGAGGAAGGCGAGGACGCCGACGCCGCCGATGAACAGGACGGCGCCCTTGTCGCCCGGCGTCGCGTCGGGGGCCGTGCGCGCTTCGTGGCGCAGGACGGGCGCCGTGGGCGGCGGGGCGTCGGCGGGCGGCTCGGCGGCGCCCGGACCGCGCACCGGGGCGGTCAGCAAGGCGTCCAGAGAGGCGGGCTGATCGGGGGCCGTGTCGAACAGGGCGCGTTCGGCCGAGCGGCGGCGATAAAGGGCGTCGACCGGCGGCGAGGCGCGCTCGGGCCAGGCGGACAGGGCGACGGCGGCTTCGGACGGGACGCCGGCGTCCAGACTGGCGTGGACGTCCGATCCCTGGAACCGCTCCAGGCCGATGGAGAAGATGAAGCTGGCCAGGGCGTCGAACTGATGCTGGTTCAGGGGCAGGCGCACCCGGTCGTTCAACAGGGCGACGATGGGCATCAGGTCGTACTGCAGCAGCAGTTCGGCCTCGGTCTCGCTGACCACGGCGCCGGGGCGGGCCGAGCGGGCGTGGCCGTAGCCGATGACGGGCGTCCCGTCGCGGCGCAGCACGGTGCGCGGGCGGAAGCCCTCGAAGCTCTTGATCAGCAGAAGGCCTTCTCGAGAGACCTTGCGGCGTTGCGGCGCGGCTGCGGACACAGATTGACCCAATTCGAAACGGGCGTTCTCGCCCCGACGGGGGCGGAGCAAGCCTCATTCCGAAACAGGCGAGGCCGTTTCAGGTCAGGTTTAGAGCAGGACGATGGTCGCCAGGCCGAGGAAGATCAGGAAACCGAAGAAGTCGGTCGTCGCCGTCACGAACACGGCCGAGGACACAGCCGGGTCGAACTTGAGTTTGGACAGGGTCAGCGGGGTCAGCACGCCCACGCTGGCCGCCACAAGCAGGTTCAGGATCATCGCGGCGGCGATGACCGCGCCGATGCGCCAGTCGTGGAACCAGAAGCCCGCCGCCAGGCCGATCAGCGGCGCCAGGACGAAGCCGTTGGCCAGGCCGACCGCCATCTCGCGCCAGAAGGTCCGCAGGGCGTTGGAGGCGTTCAGTTCGCGCGTCGCCAGGGCCCGCACGGTGACGGTCAGGGCCTGCGTCCCCGCATTGCCGCCGATGGCCGAGACGATGGGCATCAGCACGGCAAGCGCCACGATCTGCTGGATGGTGCCCTCGAACAGGGCGATCACGCTGGCGCCCAGGACGGCGGTGAACAGGTTGATGCCCAGCCAGGGCACGCGGCCGCGCACGATCTCCATCACGCTGGACGAGCGGTCCTCGTCGGCGACCCCGGCCAGACGCAGGATGTCCTCGCGGTTCTCTTCCTGGATGATGTTGACCACGTCATCGACGGTCAGCTGGCCGACCAGTCGTCCGCCGACATCGACCACCGGGGCCGAGATCAGGTGGTATTTCTCGAAGATGTAGGCGACCTCTTCCTGGTCGACGTCCACCTCGATGGGGTTCACCGGCTCCATCAGCTCGGTCAGGGGCGTGCCGCGCGGACTGCGCAGCATCCGGCTGATGGCCACCCCGCCGACCGGCCGGTTCATGGGATCGACCACATAGATGTCGAAGAAGAGCTCGGGCAGGTGATCGCCCTGGGCGCGAACGTGGTCGATGGTGTCGCCGACGTTCCAGAATTGCGGCGCGGCCATGAATTCGCGCTGCATCAGGCGGCCGGCCGAATCCTCTTCATAGCCGAGCGAGGATTCGATGGCGGCGCGTTCGACCTCGGGCATGGCGGCCAGGACGCGTTCGCGCTGGTCCTCCTCCAGGTCCTCGACGACCGAGGCGGCGTCGTCCGAATCCAGTTCCTGAAGCGCTTCGGCCAGGGTGGCGGAGGGGACGCGCTCCAGCACCTTTTCACGGATGCCGTCGTCCATTTCCGGCAGGGCTTCGGCCAGCAGGTCCGGCGGCAGCCACTGGACCACGACCGAGCGGTGCTCGGCGGTCAGGAAGCCCATCAGGTCGGCGACGTCGGCGGGGTGCAGGTCTTCCAGCAGGCCGCGCAGCCGCATGCCGTCGCCGTCATCGGCCGCGTCCACCACCTTTTCGACGAAGGCCGCCGTCAGGGCGTAGTCTTCGCCGAGGGCGGCGTGATCATCGTTCTCGAGAGGGGAGTCTTCGGGGCGCAGAGGGGCAAAGTCCGTGTGGGTCACGTATCTGCCTCCTCTGGAGATTGATGTCAGCCGTATCTAGCCGAGATTCGCCCTGTCAGATCAGATGGTGCGGTCGAGAAGACTCGAACTTCCACGGGTTGCCCCACAGCGACCTCAACGCTGCGCGTCTACCAATTCCGCCACGACCGCTCGCATCGGAGGGCGGGCAATAGCGGAGAGCCGCCGGAAAGAAAAGAGCGTTTTGCGAAATCCGTCGCCGCCGAGCGATTTTCCTTCAAACCGATCTTCAGGCCGCGTCGGGTCGAGTAGGCGGGGCCTTGTGACCGCGGCCCAGCATCAAGCCGCGCCCGCCATGAAGTCGTACACATCCGCCGGCCGAGTCACCGTGATGGCGATGCGGTCGTCGCGAATCTCGATCTCGCCGCGTGCGACCGGGTGGTTGTTGGCCAGGATCCAGACCTCGTCCTTTTCCGAGGCGTCCAGCGGGATCACCGCGCCGCGGCCCATGCGCAGCAGTTGCTGCATCGGCAGGACCGAACGGCCCAGCACGACCGAAATCTCGACATCGACGGCTTCGATCTGGCTCAAAGAGGATACTCGCAAATCAACGGGCGGCCCTTGCGCCGCCGCGT
This sequence comes from Brevundimonas olei, assembly GCF_037055245.1. Taxonomy (GTDB): domain Bacteria; phylum Pseudomonadota; class Alphaproteobacteria; order Caulobacterales; family Caulobacteraceae; genus Brevundimonas; species Brevundimonas olei. The sequence continues at coordinate 2,606,238 of NZ_CP146369.1, read as the reverse complement.
TCGGCCCCACATTGAGGGCATCATGCTTGCCGACCCGTTAAACTCTTCCCAACGCAGCCTGCTTCGCGAGGACGGCCGTCCTGTCGAATGGGCCCTGTCGTCCGGCTATGTCGACTACCCCGCCGCCGAGGCCGCGATGGAGGCGCGCGTCGCCGCCATCGCCACCGGCGAGGCTGAGGAGCTGGTCTGGCTGCTGGAGCATCCGCCGCTCTATACCGCCGGGGTCTCGGCCAAGGACGACGACCTGCTGGCGCCCGACCGCTTTCCGGTTCACCGGACGGGGCGGGGCGGGCAGTTCACCTATCACGGGCCGGGCCAGCGCGTGGCCTATGTGATGCTGGACCTGAACCGGCGCGGCAAGGACGTGCGCGGCTTCGTCCATGGGCTGGAGGACTGGATCATCGGCGCCCTGGACCGTTTCGGCGTCGAGGCCGGAATGCGCGAGGGCCGCGTCGGCGTCTGGGTCGAGCGCAAGGGCGCCGGCTGGAGCCGCGAGGACAAGATCGCCGCCATCGGCGTCAAGGTCCGCAAATGGGTCAGCTTCCACGGCATCAGCCTGAACGTGGAGCCGGACCTGGATCATTTCGGCGGCATCGTGCCCTGCGGCATCACCGAACACGGGGTGACCAGCCTGGTCGATCTGGGCGTGCTGGCGACGATGGACGAGGCGGACGACGCGCTGAGGTCGTCCTTCCAGCGGGTGTTCGGCCCGGTTCAGCCGGGTGTCGCGCCGCTCTGACGCCGGACGCCCGGCGCGGCCCCATAGCGATTGAAGGCTTTTTGGCCGGGCAGGACGGCCAGGTCGAACGCGATGAGCGCAAGGGCGGCGGTCGCGACCCCCGACAGCGGCGTCAACGGCAGCGGCGTCAACGATAGGGGCGTCAGCAACGGGGGCCATGCCAGGACGAAGGCGGCCAGGATCAGCCCGCTCCACCAGCCTGAACGTCCCCGATCATGCAGACGCTGCGACAGGACGCAGAACCCGCAATAGGCCAGGGCGGCGACGACGAGGGCGTGAAGCCAGCCGGGGATCGGCAGAAGAAGATCAGTCACGGCCCAGGCGCCGATCAGGCACGCTGCGCCCAGCACAAAGCGGAACCGGCCGACGCGCCCCGTGGAGTTCAGAAAAAGATCAACCAGGGCGGTCATTTCGCAAGCACGCGGCGTTCCGGCGCATTTTGCGCCTGCAGAACTCATGGCCTAGTCGGGAAACAGGCGCGCGTAAACGTCGCGACCGGGAAAGCGGTGCAATTTCGTCACAGGGGTGGCGACGGCGCCGTTATTGAGTCTAAAACACGCCCAACCCGCACTCTGACGGACTGGGAGACCCCCCATGAAAAGCCTGCTTTCCGCTTCGGCGGCCGTACTGGCCCTGACTTTCGCCGCCTCGGCCGCCTCGGCTCAGAACTTCAGCGATCTGGCCCGTCAGGACCTTCAGGCCATGCACGCGGCGCTGCGCGACAACCATCCGGCCGCCGTGGTGCCCGGCGAGGCCAGCGCGCCGTTCCGCGCCTGGCTGGACTCGGGTCTGGAGCAGGCCCAGGCCAAGGCCGGTCAGGTCAACAGCGGCGACAGCCACGCCTATCTGCTGCGCTGGTACGCCAACGGTTTCCGCGACTCCAACATCGCCGCCCGCCCGACCTACGAGGGTCTGGGTCCGTACTTCGCCACCAGTTGGCCGGGCGTGGCCACGGCCTGGCGCAACGGCCAGTATGTCGTCTCCTATGTTCAGGAAGGCGTGCGCGGCGCGCCGCCGCTGGGCGCTGTCCTCAAGAGCTGCAACGCCGAGCCGATCGAGGATCTGGCCAAGGCCAAGCTGGATCAGTTCGAAGGCGACCTGACGACCGAGGCCGGCCGTGTCCGCAGCGCCCCCTATCTGCTGTGGAACCGCAACAACCCCATGACCACGGGCGTGCCTGGAACCTGTGAGTTCCAGGTCGGTCGCCGCACCCGCGACTACACCTTGTCGCCGCAGCCGGCGACGGCCCAGAACCTGGAGGCCGCCTATCGCGCCTCGGTCTATGTCCCGTCGGGCGCGCCCCTGTCGGTCGAGACGGTGAACGGCCGCCCGTGGGTCAACGTCCACTCTCTGGCGGACGATGCGGGGTGGGACGCCTTCTTCGCCCAGATCGAAGCCCAGTCCGCCGCCATCCGCGGACCGCAGGGCTTCGTGCTCGACCTGCGCGGCGCCAATGGGTCGTCGATCAACGCCACCACGCGCGGCTATGGCCTGGCCAACCGCATCTGGTCGCCGGAATTCACCGTCAGCCGCCAGCCTGAAGCCGGCCAGATCACCTATCGCGCCACCGCCGCCAACCGCCAGTGGTTCGCCGACACCCTGAACCGGATGGTGTCCGACCCGCGCTTCGTCCAGGAATCGGGCGCGGTGATCGAACAGACCCAGGCCATCGTCGCCGCCTTCGACAGCGCCATCGCCGCCGGTCAGCCGACCTTCGTCATGCCCGGCCGTCCGGCGACCCCGGACACCGGCGCGGCCAACCCGGTGCAGGGCCAGGTGGTCGTCCTGGTCGACGCCGGCTGCTCGGGCGGCTGCCTGGACACCCTGGATCTGCTGAGCCGCCTGCCGAACGTGCGCATCGCCGGGTCGACCACGGCCGAGGACACCATCTTCATCGAGCAGACCGTCCTTCGCCTGCCGTCCAACTACGCCGACCTGAGCTATGGCCATAAGGCCTGGACGACGCGCCAGCGCGGCAACAATGCGCCCTACGCCCCCTCGGGCGCGCTGGCCTACACCGGCGACGCGACGGACGAATCGGCCGTGCGGACGTGGGTGAACGGGCTGTTCGGCGCCTGATCCCAACGATCATCTCGGGCTATTGAGGGCCGGACGGTGGAACGACCGTCCGGCCCTTCCTATTTGAGAACCATGACCCAGACCGAATCTCCCGCCGCCATGCGTTCCGCCTCCGGCTATGACCTGACGCCGCCGACCGACAGCCAGCGTGCGGTGCTGGAGGCCGACCTGTCGCCGGAGGAGAAGCGCGTGCTTCTGGCCCACGGCACCGAGGCGCCCTTCTGCGGGACCCTGCTGGGAGAAAAGCGGGCAGGGGTCTTCTGCTGCCGCGAGTGCGGCCTGCCGCTGTTCCGATCGGTGACCAAGTTCGAGAGCGGCACGGGCTGGCCCAGCTTCACCGAGCCCGTCGACCCGGCTCACGTCCGCGCCGTCCGCGACGACAGCCATGGCATGGTGCGGGTCGAGACGCGCTGCGCCCGTTGCGACAGCCATCAGGGCCACGTCTTCCCCGACGGCCCGCCGCCGACGGGCCTGCGTTACTGTATCAACTCGGTCGCGCTCAGTTTCGTGGCCGACGGCGAACCCTTGCCTGACCCCCTGGGACGCGGGGATGGAGGGCGCGACGAAGGGACGGCCTGACCTTGGCCGCATTTGAGGGTAGGGTGATCGTGAACGGGAGTAGATGCGTATGCTGATCGAACTCATGGCCGCCTCCCTCTTGCTGGCGAGCAGCGACCCCGAGGGCGTGGTTTCGACCGCGCCGCGCGCGGGTTCGGGCGCCGTGCCGACGGCGAGCGCCGCCGCCCTGGCCGAGACGGTCAGCGACGCCTCGCCTGCCGTGACCCTGCAGACTGCGGCGCCTCACGGCCTGACGACCGAAGAGCAGATTTCCCGCTGGCTCGGCGAGCGCAAGGCGGATGCGCCGCCCGTGGAAACCTGGGCCGACGCCTGGGAGGAGGCCGCTCCCCGCAAGATGCACGGCATGGTCAGCGCAGGAATCGGCACGGGCGGCTACAAGGATTTCGGCGCGGCGGTGTCCCTGCCCCTGGGCGAGAACGGCACGCTGAACCTCGGCTTCAGTCAGACCAAGAACGCGCCCTGGAGCTACGGCTATGGTTACGGCCCCTACGGGTTCGATCCCTATGGCTTCGGGGCGGGCCGTTATGGACTGGGCGACTATGGCTGGCGTGACGCCTATGGCGCCGTGCCCGGCCCCTTGGGCGTGCGTAGTCCGCGCGACCGTTCCAGTCGGATTCGTCCGTTTGACCTCGACGATGAGCGCCGCGACACGCCCGACGACGCCTCGCGGTAGGATGTAGAGCCGCTGAAGTGCGGCCTGAGGGTCACGCCGTGCGCTTTTTCCCTCCAGGCGTCGCATCGCCGCATTCCCTTTCCATGGTCTGATCCCATATGCCCTCGGGCAAAGGATCAGTATGGACAGTTTGCTTACCTCGGCCGCCGACTTCATCGCCCGCAACGCCATGTGGGCCGGCGTGATCCTCGGCGTCGTGACCTTTTTCGAGTCCCTGGTCGTCATCGGCGCCTTCGTGCCGGCGACGGGGCTTCTGGTCGCGGCGGGCGGTCTGGTGGCGGCAGGCGTGCTGGATCCCTTCACCGTCATCGGCGGCTGCGTCATCGGCGCCGTCATGGGCGACGCCATCTCCTACTGGATCGGACGCCGTCTGGGCACGCGGGTGCTGCGCCACCATATGCTGGTCCCGCATCGCCGCAAGCTGGCGTGGACGCGCCTCTACTGCCGCCGTTATGGCGTGGCCTCCATCTTCATCGGCCGCTTCTTCGGCCCCTTGCGCGCCTTCGTGCCGGTGATGGTCGGGGTGCTGCAGATGCGACAGCGCGTCTTCCAGATCGCCAACGTCAGCTCGGCCTTCGTCTGGGTTCTGGCCATGTTGGCGCCGGGCTATCTGGCGGCCAAGGGCCTGGCCAGGCTGGAGATGATGAGCGAGGCCCACAACCCGACCCTGTGGCTGCTGGCCTTCGGCGCGGTGGTGGTGGCGCTGGTCGTCGCCATGCGTTGGCTCAAGGGTCGCGCGGCGCGGCGGAACGCCCTGCTGGAAGCCTCGGTGCGCGGGCTGGGGGAGTAACCTCCTCACCTCCGTTCGCGTTTCAAGGCGCAAGCGGGAGATTCCCAACCTCCGTCACTCTCGGGCTTGTCTCGAGCACTTCACGCTGCCTGCCTCCGCTCACCCCGGCGTCCGCCGGGATGAGCGGGAATGAAAGGCAACCACCAACACTTAGGGCCAACTGGATCACCACGAAAAAGGGCCCGGCGGATGCCGGGCCCTTTCGCGTTCCTGCCTTGCGGCGGGATCAGTTGTGCGTGTGGCTGTGCGACTCGGCGGTCGTGACCGTGCCCGAGGCGCTCCAAGCCTGACCGTCTTCGCTCTCGAACCAGAACGGCTTGCGCTCAGGTCCGCCGACCTCGTTCATGTGGTTATCGAACAGGCGGCCGTTGATCATGGTGTAGCCGATCTTGGTCGAGTCCCGCAGGTTCTCGAGCGGATTGGCGTCCAGCACGACCAGATCGGCCAGCTTGCCGACTTCCAGCGAGCCGATGTCCTTGTCCATGCCCAGGGCGCGGGCGCCGTTGATCGTGCCGACGCGCAGGGATTCGTGGGCGCTCATGCCGCCCTGTTCGAACATCCACAGCTCCCAGTGGGCGCCGAGGCCTTCACGCTGGCCGTGGGCGCCGATCTGGACCGAGACCCCCTGATCCATCAGCCGCTTCGATTCGCGGGCGATGGAGATGTGGTTCAGCTCCTCCGGCGGGGTTTTCACCGGACGACGCGAGCGCGAATCGAGGATGCGGCGCGGGACGTACTGGCTCAGGATCGGGTCCTTCCAGACGTCGGTAACCTCATACCAGTGGTTCTCGCCCCAGGCGCCGCCGAAGCCGACGATCAGGGTCGGCGTATAGGCCGTGCCTGTCTGCGACCACAGCTGCACCGCGTCGTCGTACATGCGCTCCACCGGCACCGAGTGTTCGATGGTGGTGTGGCCGTCGACCAGCATGCTCATGTTCTGGTGGTAGAGCGAGCCGCCTTCCGGGACGACCATCATGCCCAGTTCGCGGGCGGCCTGCATGATCTGCTGACGCTGCTCGCGGCGAGGCTGGTTGTAGCTCTTGACGCTCCAGGCGCCGATCGCCTGCATCCGGCGCAGGTGCGAGCGGGCGTCATCCAGGTCGTTGATGACCGCCGTGGTCGGCGTGGCCGCGCCATACAGGACCGTGCCGGTCGAGAAGATGCGCGGCGCGACGACGCGTCCGGCCTTGGCCAGTTCGCTGTGGGCGAAGATCTCGCTGTTGTCGTTGGACGGATCGTGCAGCGTCGTCACCCCGAAGGCCAGGGCGGCGTAGTTCATCCAGCTCTGCTGCGGGATGATTTCATCCGAGCCCATGCGGCCGTGCCAGTGGGCGTCCACCAGGCCGGGGATGATGGTCTTGCCGGCCATGTCCATGACGCGGGCGCCGGCCGGAATCGTGACCGAGCCGCGCGGGCCGATGGCCTCGATGCGGTTGCCGTTGACGACCACCACGCCGTCCTCGATGACTTCCTCGCCCTTCATGGTGATCAGGCGGGCGCCGGACAGGACCGTCACGCCGCTGGGACGGGCGTAGTCGGCGGTGAAGCCGATCTTGATCCCGTGCTCGGCCGGCCTGGGCAGGTCGGCCGGGGCGCCGTCCATGAAGGCGAAGCTTTCGCTCAGCGGACGCGAGAACAGCTCCGGACCCATCGACCACTGCAGGCGGCTGGAATCGCCCGACCAGTGCAGCCATTCGCCCGCGTCACGGGTGACGCGCGTCTGCGGCAGGGCCTTGCTGTCGGCGCCGACCGTGATGGCGCGGCCCGTCGAGGCGAAGGGCGCGATATAGGCGTTGAAGCGCTCGGTCCAGGCGATCCACTGTTCATCAGGGGAGACCGAGAACTCGGCCGCCCATTCGCTGCTGATGTGGTCGCGGACATCCTCGCCCGACAGGTTCATCGAGCGCAGAACGCGCTTGTCGCCGTCACGGGCGCTGACGAAGATGCGGTCGTTGCGCGCGCCGAACTGCGGGTTGGCGCCGGAATCGGTGATCTTCACCGGCTCGCCGCCGCGCGCGGAGATGCGGTAGACGCCGGGCTCGCGACTCCACAGGGCCGAGCGCAGATAGCCGTCGCTGGAGGTGCGGTAGACGATGGTCTGGCCGTCCGGCGAGAAGCGCGGCTCCAGATAGTGGCCGGGGTTGGTCGTGATGGTTCGGCCTTCGCCGCCCGCGACCGGAACGACGCGGATGGAGCCCAGCTTGTCGTCGCTCCAGGTCGTGTAGACGATGGACCGGCCGTCGCGCGACCAGGACGGATAGAGTTCGAAATGGTCGCTCTGGCGCGTCAGGCGGCGGGGCGCGCCGGCGGCGCCGTCGCGCAGGTCGCGGATCCACAGATTGCCCAAGGCCTCGAACACCACCTTGGAGCCGTCGGGCGAGGTCTGGGCCCAGCGGACCATCTTCACTTCGAACTGGTCCGGCGCCACCTCGACGGGGAAGCGGGCGGTCTCCTGCACTCGGCGGGTGTCGGTGACGCGGAAGGGGATGTCGCTGACGGCCTTGGACGCCACGTCGATGCGGCGGATCTTGCCGCCGGCCCAGATGACGATGGAGCCGTTGTCCGGGGTCCAGCTGAAGCCCGGATAGACGCCGTGAATGGCCCAGGTCTCCTGCATGTCGCGGTCCAGGGCGTCGTAGATCGGCGTCTCACGCCCGGACTCCAGGTCCATGACGTAGAGCGTCGACTGGTAGCGATCGCGGCGCACGAAGGCCAGCGACTTGCCGTCTGGCGAGGGGGTGGGGCGCACCGAGCCGCCCGGACCGGTGACGAAGGGCTTGATCTCGCCCGTCTCGCGATCCAGGCGACGGATCACATAGAGCTGGGTGTTGGGGTCCTTGGAGTAGTCGAAGACGCCGCCCGGCGTGGCGTCGTCGCTGAAGTACATATAGCGGCCGTCGGGCGAGAAGGCGGGCTCGCCCGTGTCCTTCTGCTGGGTGCGGCGCTCGGTCAGTTGCACGCCGCTGCCGCCGCCCGCGCGGTGGTACATCCACATCTCGCCGGCGCCCAGCGAGCGCGAGGAGGTGAAGTGCTTGCGGCCGACGACGAACTGGCTGTCGGGCGTCCAGGTCGGGGAGTTCAGCAGGCGGAACGTTTCATTCGACACCTGACGCGGGTTGGAGCCGTCGCGGTCCATGACCCACAGGTTGTCGCCGCCCGCGCGGTCCGAGGTGAACGCGATGAAGCGGCCGTCCGGCGAATAGCGCGGCTGCATGTCCCAGGCGACGCCCGAGGCGATGGGGCGCGCCTCGCCGCCGGTGATCGGCATCACATAGATGTCGCCCAGCAGGTCGAAGACGATCTCGCGGCCGTCAGGGCTGACGTCCACCGCCATCCAGGTGCCTTCGTCGACGTTGATGTTCACGTCGCGCTGGGCGCCGATGGGGTTCTGCACGTCCCATTTCGGCGTGGCGGCCGAGGTCGTGTCCTGGGCGAACGCCGGAAAGGCTACGGTCAGAACCGCAGCCGTAGTCAATAGAACGCGCTTCATGGAAGCCCCCTCGGCTCTCAAACGTATACAGATACGTCGAAGCTAGCGGTGAGGGCTGGGACTTGGCTAGTCGGGATAAGGCGCTTCGGCCCGAATAATCTTCGGCGAACCGGCGGGAATTCCTGAGGTTGTACGAGGATAGGCCGATCGGCCGTGCTGTCGCCTTCGCCCAAGGCGATGAAGACGCATTGTTCTGTCGGGAGGGGCCTGAAATGGTCGAGGCCCAAACCGTTCAGGTTTGGGCCTCGATGGTGCCGCCGGGCAGGATTGAACTGCCGACCTCAGCCTTACCAAGGATGCGCTCTACCACTGAGCTACGGCGGCGGGTCACTGAGGAAGCGGCCGTATAGCCAAAGGCTTCGGCCGGGCCAAGCCCAAAATGCATGCTTGATCAAAATCTTTGGGCGCGGTCTGCTGTGTTCATGAACAAGCCGACCAAAGACGCAGACGAGACGCGCCTCGACGCCGACTCGTCTCCTTCCACCCGCGCAAACGCCGCTCCGGCCGCCTCGGCCAAGGTCGAACGCGCGGCGCGTCTGGCCGCCGCCTTGAGGGCCAATCTGCGCCGTCGCAAGGCGCCGGGCGCGGGCGGGGCGAGGTCGCCCAAGGAAAGCAACTGAAAGTCATCCGTCCTGCGACGTTCCGGCCTTTCGCGGCCGCCGTCAGCCTTGCTAGATAACCGGTTCGCCGGGCCGTAGGGGTCCGAGCCTCCCAGGATCATCCCGACACCCATGGACAGCATCGTCATCCACGGCGGCCATCGCCTCAACGGCTCCATTCCGGTCAGCGGAGCCAAGAACTCGGCGATCAAGCTGATGGCGGCGTCGATCCTGACCGATCAGCCTTTGCTGCTGACCAACATGCCGCGTCTGGCGGACACGCGCTTCCTCGGCCAGCTGCTGCGCCAGTTCGGCGTGGAGGTGACCGAACGCGAGGGGGCGGACGGGCAGGAGACGCTGTTCCACGCGCCCGAGTTGACCTCGACCTTCGCCCCCTATGATCTGGTGCGTCAGATGCGGGCCTCGTTCAACGTGCTGGGGCCGTTGCTGGCGCGCACGGGGAACGCCAAGGTCTCCTTGCCGGGCGGCTGCACCATCGGGGCGCGGCCGGTCGATCTGCACCTTCAGGCCCTGACGGCCATGGGCGCGGCGATCGAACTGGAAGAGGGCTATGTCACCGCCACGGCGCCCAGAGGGCTGCGCGGGGCCGAGATCGAGTTTCCCTTCGTCTCCGTCGGCGCGACCGAACACGCCCTTCTGGCCGCAGTGCTGGCGAACGGGACGACGGTGCTGAAGCGCGCCGCGCGCGAGCCGGAGATCGGCGACCTGGCCCGCTGCCTGATCGCCATGGGCGCGAAGATCGAAGGCCTGGACACGGATGTGCTGACCATCACCGGCGTCTCGTCCCTGTCGGGCGCGACCTGGTCGGTGATTCCCGATCGAATCGAGATGGGTTCCTATGCTCTCGCTGCGGCGATGGCCGGTGGCGAGGTGCGCTTGACCAAGGGACGCGCCGACCTGATCGCCGCCCTGACCGACAAGATGATCGAGGCCGGCGTCGAGATCGAACCGACCGAGGACGGGCTGATCGTCCGCCGCGACCCGACCCAGCGGCTGAAGGCGGTGGACGTCACGACCGAAATCTATCCGGGCTTCGCCACCGACCTGCAGGCGCAGTTCATGGCCCTGATGACGACGGCCGAGGGCGAAAGCCTCATCCGCGAGAACATTTTCGAGAACCGCTTCATGCATGCGCCGGAACTGGCGCGTCTGGGCGCCGACATCACGGTTCATGCGGGCGAGGCCGTGGTGCGCGGCGTCGACGGGTTGAAGGGGGCGCCGGTCATGGCGACGGATCTTCGCGCCTCCATGTCTCTGGTCATCGCCGGACTTGTGGCCGAAGGTGAGACGACGGTCGGCCGCGTCTATCACCTGGATCGCGGCTTCGAGCGGATGGAAGAGAAGCTGGGCGCCTGCGGCGCCGACGTCCGCAGGATAAAGGGGGAGGGCGATGAGCACTGACGGCGAACCGATCTCGGCCCCCGAACAGGCGGCTCTGAACGAGGCCGAGGGCGAAAGCCTGGCGCCGATCGCGCCTCTGCGCCTGCTGGCCGAGGATGCGGATGATCTGCAGATCATCTCGGCCGCGCTTCAGGACGCCATCATGCGCCCGGTCGATATCCGCTGGGAGAAGGAGGCGCGTCGCTTGACGGTCGTCCTGTCGCGATTCTGCTGGGAATGCGGCGGTACGCGCGTCATGGCCGCCATGCAGTTCGGCGACGTTCAGGCGGTCAAGAGCCGGCGCCTGCCGCGCCTGCCGGATCAGGCGCTGGAGCTTCTGGCGATGGACTTTCATCCGACCGAGGCGCCGGGCGGCAAGGTGCTGATGATGTTCGCCGGCGGCGGAGACCTGCGGATCGACGTGGAGTGTCTGGACGCGGTGCTGACAGACCTGTCGGAACGTTGGCCTGCACGCATCGCGCCGACTCATCTGGACGAGGCGAGCGCATGAGCGGCCCTCATCAACTGAAGGCGATCGAGATCGACAACGCCTCCCTGCCGGCGGCCACGGCCGAGATCGAGCATCAGCGCCGGGTAGCCGTCTTCGACCTGGTCGAGCAGAACAGCTTCATCCCAGACGGGGCCGAAGGCGGTCCCTACACCCTGACGCTGTCGTCGCAGGACAATCGTCTGGCCTTCGATATCGCCGGACCGGATTTCAGCCGCACCCACGTCCTGTCGCTGACGCCGATGAAGACGGTGATCCGCGACTACGGCCTGATCTGCGAAAGCTATTATGAGGCCCTGCGCGGCTCGTCACCCAGTCAGATCGAGTCGGTCGATATGGGGCGCCGGGGCCTTCACAATGAAGGCGCCGCCCTGCTGAAAGCCAGGCTGGAAGGCAAGGTGGAGGTGGACCAGGAAACGGCCCGTCGCCTCTTTACGCTGGTATGCGCCCTCTACCGTCGGGGCTGAACTCGACTATCTAAGCGTTTTGGTGCATTAGGCGCCCTCACTTTCACGGCTCGCGCTCACGCCCGGCGCGGGCCCGCAGTCGTATTCACACGGGCGAGAGAGGCCGCATGGCTAAGGAAGAACTGCTGGAGTTCCCCGGCGTGGTCAGCGAATTGCTGCCGAACGCGACGTTCCGCGTGACGCTGGAAAACGATCACGAGATCATCGCCCACACTGCGGGCAAGATGCGCAAGAACCGCATCCGGGTGCTGGCCGGCGACAAGGTGCTGGTCGAGATGACGCCCTATGACCTGACCAAGGGTCGCATCACCTACCGCTTCAAGTAAGGACGCGCGTGTCGCGTCCTGACGCTTCGGCTCCGAGGCTGATTCTGGCCTCGTCGAGCCCGCGCCGCATCGAATTGCTGGCGCAGATCGGCATCGCGCCCGATCTGGTGGATCCCGCCGATATCGACGAAACGCCGCTGAAGGCCGAGGCGCCCGCGCGCCTGGCCCAGCGCCTGGCCTGTTCCAAGGCTGCGGTCGTGGCCGAGCGCCATCCCGATGATGTCGTCCTGGCCGCCGATACGGTGGTGGCCGTGGGACGTCGCCTGTTGGAGAAGCCGGCCGATGAGGCCGAGGCGATCCGCTTTCTGGAACTGCTGTCCGGGCGCAATCATCGCGTCTTCACCGGCGTGGCCGTGATCCGCAGCGGACGCGTCTCCTGGCGCGTGGTCGAGACCCGCGTCAGCTTCAAGCCCCTCTCCAGGGACGAGATCGCCGCCTATGTCGCCTCGGGCGAATGGCGGGGCAAGGCCGGAGGCTATGGCATCCAGGGGCGGGCCGCCGCCTTTGTCAGCCGAATCGTCGGCAGCCATCCCGCGGTCATGGGCCTGCCGCTCTATGAGGCGGCGAATCTTCTGCGCGGCTCCGGCTGGCGGGCCGAGGCGGCCTGATGGCCGATGTCGAGGTCTTCCTGGACGCGGCTCCGGGCGAGACCCGGGGCATGATCTTCCGCGATGGGCGCGCCTGCGCCCTCATTATACATAGAGACGACGACCGGCCTGAACATCGCCTGGGCGCGCGCGTCGTCGGCCGGGCGGCGCGTCTGGCGCCGGGGCTGCGCGGCGCCTTCATCGACCTGGGCGGCGGCGAGCCGCTCGGCTTCCTGCCGCTGGGCAAGGCGGATCGCCTGTCCGAAGGCGCCAAGCTCGAGCTTGAGGTCACGGCCGAGCCGCGCGAGCGCAAGGGGCCGGTTCTGCGCCGCCTGGGCGAGGCGAGCGGCGAGCCGCGCCTGCTGGAGGCTGGTCCCGACATCGCCGCCGTCCTCAACATGCTGGCGCCGGGCGTGACGCCCGTGATGGGCGCCGAGGCGATCCGGGCGGCGCTGCAGGCCGAAGAAGAGGCTCTGGCCGCCGGAATGACCGTGCCCGAACTCGGCCTGGACCTGGCGGTGGAGCGGACCCGCGCCCTGATCGCGGTCGATATCGATTACGCCCCGGTCGCCGGCCGTGACTCCCGCAAGGGGCGAGAGGCGGTCAATCGCGAGGGGCTGCGTCAGGCGGCGCGGCTGCTGGCGCTGAAAGGGTGGGGCGGCTTGATCGCGATCGATCTGGTCGGCGTCGGCCTGCACCCGGAGACCACCTTGTCCATGGCGCGTCTGGCGTTCGCGCACCGTCACGGCGCGGCGATCGGGCCTCTCAGTCGGTTCGGCCTGCTGCAGCTGTCCTTGCCTTGGGAGCGTACGCCCGCAGATGAACGACTCGCTGCGCCGGGCGCGCGGGAGCTCGGCGTTCTGCGTCGCCTGCGTCTCGCCCTGCTGACGGATCGGGCGACGCCGCGTCTGGCCTTGCGTTGCAGTCCGACGTCAGCGGCGATCCTGTCGCCGTGGGTGGCGGACCTGGGTCCGCGCGCCCACATCATCCCCGACGCCGCGCCGGGCGTGTTCGAGATCGAGGAGGGCTGACGCATGGCCCAGTGCCCCATTTGCCGTCGCGCCGAAGCGGTCGCCGCTTACAAGCCTTTCTGCTCCAAGCGTTGCGCCGACGTCGATCTGCAGCGCTGGTTCAGCGGCGGCTACGCCATTCCGGCTGAAGAGGCGCACGATGATGAAAAAGATCGTGGAATTGAGTGAATTGGCGTCTGGACAGCCCGTCCGGGCTCGCCTATAGAGCCGCCTCTCGCGACGCAAAGCGACGCCTGGATAGCTCAGTTGGTAGAGCAGCGGATTGAAAATCCGCGTGTCGGTGGTTCGAATCCGCCTCCAGGCACCACTTTCCCCTTGAATGATGATTATTCGTCTCGGCCTTGAAAAAGCCGAAAAATCGTCATGGGCCTAAACTTTCCTTAACATTCTGGCGCGCGGCACTGATGTTGCCGTTTTATGGCGTACTCATGCAATATTTGTGCGCGCATGACGTCGAGGCGCGAGTCTGGGGGTGAAAAGCTATTTTCCGCCCTTGACGCTCCGATAGGCGTTCGTCAAAGGGACTTAACCGCATTCTTGCTTGCAGGCTGTGGACGGGGGGGTATGGTTCCATCGCTCCAGTCTGCAAGGCATCCCCGGATGTTTCGCAAGAATGAGGCGCCGACCGGCGGGGGAGAAATTCCGGCGGGAGGAAAATTTCACGGTAAAGGCCCAGCCGACTGACGCGGTTGGGACTTGGGTTCCACGAGTCAGACCAAAGCAGGAACTGGCGAAACATGCTCGATAGCAAGAAGACGAATATCCTCCTCGCAATGGCCGGCGCCGCCGTCCTGATGGCGAGCTCGCCGGTTCTGGCGCAGGACGCGGCCGCACCGGCCGCCCCGGCCGCCGCTTCGGCCCCCGCTGCTGACGCCGCCGCTCCGGCCGCCGACGCTGCTGCACCGGCGGCTGACGCCGCTGCTGAAGAAGCCGCTCCCGCTGAAGAGGCCGCTGCCGGCCACGGCGGCGCGGGCCTCACCCCGATCGCCATGTTCATGATGGCGCACCCGGTGGTTAAGGTCGTGATGGCCGGTCTGGTCCTCGCCTCGATCTTCTCCTGGACGCTGCTGCTCATCAAACTGGTTGAGTTCAGCTCGCTGAACAAGAAGACCAACCGCTTCCTGGAAGAGTACCGCGGCGCTCGCAACCTGGCTGACATCCGTCGCCTGGCCACCTCGGAAGAGTTCGACGGCAACCCGCTGGCCGACATGGCTGCTGCGGCGACCGGCGAAATCGAACTGTCGCGTCAAGCCGGCCTGGACGTCACCGGCGTTCACCGCGACTCCACCGTCGCCCGCGCGGGCAACGCCATCGGCGCCGTCCAAGGCGGCCTGGGCATCCGCCTCTCGGGCGGTCAGCAGTTCCTGGCTTCGGTCGGTTCGTCGGGTCCGTTCATCGGTCTGTTCGGCACCGTGTACGGCATCATGAACTCGTTCATCGGCATCGCCGAGTCGAACACCACCAACCTGGCCGTCGTGGCTCCGGGTATCGCTGAAGCCCTGCTGGCTACCGGCATCGGTCTGTTCGCGGCTATCCCGGCGGTTATCTTCTATAACTACTTCAACACCCGCATCGCTTCGTACGGCGCTCGCGCTGACGGCTTCAACGCCGAGCTGATGAACTCGATCTCGCGTCAACTCGACAAGGGAGCGTAAGACGGATGGCCGCCAAACTTTCCGGTTCCGGCGGCGGCAAGTACACCGTCGAGGCGAACAGCGATATCAATGTCACACCTTTCGTGGACATTATGCTTGTTCTCCTCATCATCTTCATGGTGGCGGCTCCGCTCGCCACCGTGTCGGTGCCGGTGACACTTCCACGCGCCGTCGCTCCGCCGGCTCCTAATCCGCCCAAGCCTGTCTTCATCTCCATCCAGAATGGCGGCGAAGTTTGGATTGGCGACTTCAGGAGCTCTGTGGGCTCGTTAGGCGATGATCTGAAGATCCAGATCGGAACGCGTGACCCTGAGCAGGAGCGGATCTTCATCCGTGCTGACCAGCAGACGCGTTACGGGGACTTCATGCAGGTCATGAACGCCTTGCAGGATAATGGTTTCTACAGTGTCGCCCTGGTTGGCGAAGATCATTCGTAAGGGGGCGTGACTCAAAAGCATGACTGCTGAACCTCACGAGCACCGCGACCCTCTGCTCGATGCGCCCAGGAAGAAGAAACTTTCTACGGGTGCAATGGTCGGGATCGCCATCTCGGTGATCGTCCACGTCCTGGCGGGTGTCTACCTGTACAAGAGCAAGTTTGAACTCAAAGAGTTCGACTATGTGGATGAGGCCGTGGATGTGGAGCTGATGGCTCCGCCTCCGCCTCCGCCTCCTCCGCCGCCTCCGCCGCCTCCGCCGGACACGCCTCCGCCGCCGAAGCTTCAGGTGCGCGAGCCGGTCGTCAACACCCAGGCGCCTCCGCCTCCGGTGACCTTGCCGATCGAGCCGACGAAGAAGGAAGACCGCGTCGAATACACGGGCCCGCCCGTGATCGTCCCGGGGCCTCCGCCTCCGCCGGCGCCGCCCGCGCCGCCGCGTCCTTCGGTGATCACCAACCCGCAGTGGGCTCGCCCGCCGCGCCCGACCGAACGGGACTTCCCGCAACGCGCTCTTGATCGCGGCGTGGGCGGATCCGCCACCATCGAGTGTACGGTGACCCCTAACGGTCGTCCTGAAGGTTGCCGCGTCGTCTCGGAAGAGCCGTCCGGCATGGGCTTCGGCGCCGCAGCCATCCGTATCGTCCAGCGTGGGCAGCTTTCGCCCCGTACGGTCGACGGCGCTGCAACGAACGCCAAGTTCGTGGTCCGGGTGCCGTTCAACCTGGACTAAGCGAGCGATCGCACTGAACGAAAAGAAGCGCCTCGAGGTTTCACCTCGGGGCGCTTTTTTCGTGGGCCTGGCTAAGGTTCATTGGAAGCAAGGGGGGGCTAGGGAATGCGGTTGGGGTTGATAAGGGTGACGCCCCTATTGTTTGTCATGCTTGGCGGGCTCGGCGCCTGCGCAACCACGCCGCGTGCGCCGGACGCCTGGGCCTCGGTCCGGTGCGACATCACATCTTCGGGCAAGCCCGAGAATTGCGTCGTTGTGGATGAGCAACCCGCCAACGAGGGATGGGGAGATCAGGCGCTTGCCATTGTGCAGAAGGGGCGGCTTTCCAGAGCCACGGTGGCGGACGCGCAGCCGGGCGCACGATTTACGGTGAGGGTTCCCTTCGTGCGGGATCCGACCAGCGACCAGGCGCAGCCCTTTGCTCACTGAGGCATGGAGCCAGTCGAGCCAGCCGTGCATTATGGCGGTGAAGTCATTTCCGGAGGTCCGATGTCTCGTAAACCGCTCTTGCTCGCCCTCGCGATCACCACCACCGTTCTTGGCGCGGGCGTCGGGGCCTGCGCCTATAATGAGGCCCTGGGCCGAAGCCAGTTCGTCTTCGTCGACGACAGCGCGCTGATCCAGCAATCGCAGGCCGCCTGGGCCGAGACGCTGCGGACGCAGAAGGTGTCGAACAACGCGACGCAGAACGCGCGAGTGCGCCGCGTCGGCGACCGCATCGTTCAGGCGGCCAATCTGACCAATCGCCCCTGGGATTATGCGGTGTTCGAGGATTCGACGCCCAACGCCTTCGTTCTGCCGTCGGGCCACATCGGGGTGACGACGGGCCTGCTGGGCATGGCCAGTAACGATGACCAACTGGCCGCCGTGATCGGCCATGAGGTCGGTCACGTCGTCGCAAGGCACGCGGCCGAGCGCGCATCGACGACGCAGACGGCGGGCCTCGTGCTGGGCGCGGTGCAGAGCCAGGCAGGCGACTACGGCCAGGCCGTGCAGGCGTTCGGCGGCCTCGGCGCGCAACTGGGCGTGCTGCTGCCCTTCTCGCGCAGCCATGAGCTCGAGGCGGATCGCCTCGGCGTCGATTACATGGCGGCGGCCGGCTACAAGCCGTCCGAGTCACTGGCCCTGTGGCGCGCCATGGCGGCGGGTCGACAGTCGGGAACGCCGGAGTTCGCCTCGACCCACCCCTCGGATCAGACCCGGATCGCTCAGTTGCAGCAGTACATCGCCAGCCGCGGCTGGAACTGACGGGGATAAAACGCAAAATCCTGCGCGAGGGCGAAAAGGCCGCTTGCCCCCGGCGGCGAGGCCCGCTAGAGAACCGCCCTCGCGCAGAGATGTGCAGCCTTAGCTCAGCTGGTTAGAGCGCCGGTTTGTGGAGCCGGAGGTCCTCAGTTCGATCCTGAGAGGCTGTACCATTTCCCTTCGAATCGCTTCGGCGATCAGACAGGGAGAATATCGACGATGACGTCGCCGGCGTGGGATCCCCAGCAATACAATCGCTTCGAGCGCCAGCGCGATCGCGCGGCCATCGACCTGCTGTCGCATCTGCCGGATGACCTGACGCCTCGAGAGGCCTGGGACATCGGTTGCGGCGCGGGGCAACACGCGGCTCTGCTGAAGCGGCGCTGGCCTGAGGCGCGGGTCCATGGGCTGGATTCCAGCGCGGCCATGCTGGAGCTGGCGCGCGGCCTGCCGGATGACGTGGATTGGGTGCTGGGCGATCTCAAGACCTGGACGCCGGACGCGCCCGTCGATCTGATCCTGGCCAACGCCTCCCTGCAGTGGGCGTCCGACCATGAGAAGCTGTTCCGGGGTCTGGTTGGGGCCCTGGCGCCGGGCGGCGTGCTGGCGGTGCAGATGCCCATGGCCTGGGAGACGCGGCATCATACCCTGATGCGCCAGACGGCGGCGGACGGGCCGTGGAGCGCGAGGTTGAAGGGCGTCGACACCATTCAACCGCTGCTGGCGGCGGAGGCCTATTATGACGCGGTGGCGGATCGGTGCGAGGAGGTCGACATCTGGTCGACGACCTATCTGCATGTTCTGGATGGCGAGAACGCCGTGCTGGAATGGATGAAGGGCACAGCCCTCAGGCCTTATCTGACCGCGCTTTCCGAAGACCCAGCCAACCGCGACGCCTTCCTGGCGCGCCTGGGCCAGGGTCTTGAAGAGGCGTTTCCACGACGTCCTGAGGGAAGGACGCTTCTGCCATTTCCTCGACTATTTCTCCTGGCGCGCCGGAGCGGCGGCGCCGGTGCAGGGTCTCGACCGGGCCGTTGAGGCTGTCCAGAGCCGCCTGGGCGGCCTCGTAGCCGGCGGCGACGGCGGGCGCATAGGCCTTCCAGTCGCGGATATCGACGCCGTCGGGCGTGGGCAGGATCAGCAGGTCCGTCTCGGCGCGAGCCTGCATCCGCTCGGCCTCGCTGGACAGGGTGGCCGAGCGCATCAGGATGGAGACGATCGGCGGGCCGTGCTTCCAGGCTCCGGACAGAATCCAGCGCCACCAGGAGGGGGGATTCTCCAGCGTCTCGGGATCAACCCCGCGCGTCGTGGACACGTCGACGCCGACGACCGGACCGCTGTTCAGCCGACGCATGACGTCGCTGGGGAAGTTGCGCAGCACGGCGCCGTCGACCAGCACCTGGCCGTTCATCACCACGGGCGGCATGACGCCGGGAATGGAGATGGAGGCGCGCAGGGCGTGACGCAGCGTGCCCTCGCGATGCACCTCCAGCTTGCCCGAGGTCAGATTGGTCGAGACGGCGAAGAAGGGCAGCAGCATGTCCTCCATCTGCACGTCGCCGAAGGCCTCCTTCATCAGCATCTTGACCTTGCGGGCGTGGGTCATGGCGATGATGGGCGGAGCGATGTCGGCCAAGGGGTCGGACAGGACGAAGGCCTGGCGGATGTGGTGCTCCAGCTCCTCGTCGGACCAGCCTAGGGCCGGGCCCGCGCCGATGACGGCCCCCATGGAGGCGCCGCCGATGAAGTCTATGGGCGTGCCCGCCTCGCGCAGGGCCTTCAGCGCGCCGATGTGGGCGTAGGCGCGCGCACCGCCGCCCGACAGCACCACCCCGACGGAGGAGCCGGTGATCAGGCGGGCGATCCGCGCCGTATCGTCGAACAGGCCCTCGACCGCGTGGAACCAGCGACCGGGCTTCAGCACGTCCAGCCAGGCGCGGGTGTTGCTGGGCCGCGGCATCCGCGGATCGCGCAGCAGGATAAGGTCGGTGCGTTGCCCGGCGTCGTCCCAGTCGTCGGCGACGGGCGGGGCAGGGGGCGGCGAATGGTCGGCGGCGCCGACCAGGAACAACCGGTCCACCTGGCGCGCGCACAGGGCGGCCCAGTTCGGCTCGTCCGCCTCGGCGACATAGAGGACGTAGTCGTGGGCGTCCTCGACGCGCGAGAACCATTCGGCGGCGGACGCCAGGGCCGAGCTGTCGATGACGTGGCAGGTGGCGCCCTGGGCCTCGACCGCGCGCGCGACGCGTTCGACGAAGGCGCGGATGGGCTTTTCGCGCGCGGAAACGAAGCCGAAGACGTTCGGCTCGGTCCCGCCGCCGCGCTCGCGGGCGCGGGTCAGCATGATCTGGCCCAGTTCGGACATCAGCAGAGGATCGTTGCGTGCGGCGTCGAAGAAGGCGTCGCGCGGCAGGGCCAGAACGTCGCTGTCGCGCAAGGCGACGACGTCCGACATGTGCGAAGTGCCGGCCAGCATGGCCAGTTCGCCGACCGGCTCGCCCGGCTTGATGACGGCGGTCATCTGGGGAACGCGGCCGTCGTCTCGACGGAAGACGCCCAGTCGCCCGGCGCGCAGCAGATACAGGGTGTCGGCCCGATCCCCGGCCGAGAACAGCCGCTCGCCCCGCGTCAGGGCGAACCAACTGGCGCGGCTGTCGCGCGCGTCCTCGAAGGCGCGGGACAGGGCGACGGCGAGCGTGTCCGGTCGAAGCGGGGCCATGACAGGCAGATATAGCCGATTTCGTCGCGGGGGAACCGAACCGGCTTCCCCCCGGCGCGGAAGCCTCCTAAACCTTGGGCATGCCCAAGCTGATTTCCGCCGTCGATCGCAACAGTCCTGCTTTCAAAACGCTGGATGCGCACAATCGCGCCCTGCGGGACGCGCTTTATGAAAAGGTCGCCAAGGCGGCGCGAGGCGGCTCGGACGCCAGCCGCGAGCGCCATGTGGCGCGCGGAAAGCTGTTGCCGCGCGAGCGGGTCGAGCGCCTGCTGGACCCCGGTTCGCCCTTCCTGGAGGTCGGCCAACTGGCCGCTAACGGCATGTATCGGGACGAGGCGCCGGGCGCGGGCATGATCTGCGGCGTCGGCCGAGTGTCGGGCCGCGAGGTCATGATCGTCGCCAACGACCCGACGGTGAAGGGCGGCGCCTACTTCCCGATGACGGTGAAGAAGCACCTGCGGGCGCAGGAGATCGCCGAGCAGAACAATCTGCCGTGCGTCTATCTGGTCGATTCCGGCGGGGCCAACCTGCCGCACCAGGCCGAGGTCTTTCCGGATCGCGACCATTTCGGCCGCATCTTCTTCAACCAGGCGCGGATGAGCGCCAAGGCCATCCCGCAGATCGCCTGCGTCATGGGCAGTTGCACGGCGGGCGGCGCCTATGTGCCGGCCATGTCGGACGAGACGGTGATCGTGCGCAATCAGGGCACCATCTTTCTGGCCGGGCCGCCGCTGGTGAAGGCTGCAACCGGCGAGATCATCTCAGCCGAGGAGCTGGGCGGGGCCGAGACCCACGGCCGCAAGTCCGGCGTGGTCGACCATGTGGCCGAGAACGACGAGCACGCTCTGGAGATCGTGCGCTCCATCGTCGCCCATCTGAACACCACAAAGTCTCAGCCGCTGGACGTGCGCGAGCCGCGCGCCCCGGCCTACGATCCGGCCGAGCTCTACGGCATCATCCCCGAGGACGTCCGCGCCCCCTATGACGTGCGCGAGGTCATCGCCCGCATCGTCGACGGCTCGGAGATGGACGAGTTCAAGGCGCTGTACGGCACGTCGCTGGTGTGCGGCTTCGCCCGCATCTGGGGCATGCCGGTCGCCATCCTGGCCAACAACGGCGTGCTGTTCTCCGAGAGCGCCCAGAAGGGCGCGCACTTCATCGAGCTGGCCTGCAAGCGCAAGATCCCGCTGCTGTTCCTGCAGAACATCTCGGGCTTCATGGTCGGCGGCAAATACGAAGCCGAGGGCATCGCCAAGCACGGCGCCAAGCTGGTCACGGCGGTCGCCTCGGCTGAGGTTCCCAAGTTCACCGTCCTGATCGGCGGCAGTTTCGGGGCTGGCAACTACGGCATGTGCGGACGCGCCTACAGCCCGCGCTTCCTCTTCACCTGGCCCAACAGCCGCATCAGCGTGATGGGCGGCGAGCAGGCGGCCAGCGTCCTGGCCACCGTCCACCGCGACGCGGATACGTGGACGCCGGAAGAGGCCGAGGCCTTCAAGGCGCCGATCCGTCAGAAGTACGAAGACGAGGGCAACCCCTATTACGCCACGGCCCGTCTGTGGGACGACGGCGTCATCGACCCGGCCCAGACCCGCGACGTGCTGGGCCTGGCCATCAGCGCCAGCCTGAACGCTCCGACCCCCGAGACCACCTTCGGCGTGTTCAGGATGTAATGCGGCGAAAGCTCAACATTTGACCCGCAGCAAGGACCAAAGCCTCGCTGCCGCGTTTCACTTCGGCGAAGGAGCCCCTCATGACTGACCAGAAGCCGACCGAAGAAGAGCTGAACGCTCTGGACATCACTGACGCAGAGGCGGCGGAGATGAACGCCATCGCCCATCCCTTCGTCGCCGACCCGGCGCCGGATGCGAACGACGACCTGGTGCAGATCGACGCCACGGCCGACGGGGTGGTCTTCGTCACCATCAATCGGCCGCAGAAGAAGAACGCCTTCGACGCGGCCACCATCGCCGCCCTGTATGAGGCGTTCGAGACCCTGCACGGCGCCGACAAGGTGCGCGTGGTCTTCATCCGCGGCGCGGGCGGGACGTTCAGCGCGGGCGCCGACCTGAACTGGATGCGCGACGCCGCCGACTGGTCAGAGAGCGACAACCGCGACGACGCCATGGCGCTGGCGAAGATGCTGAAGGCCCTGCACGACGTGCCGGCGCTGACGGTGGCTCTGGTCGAGGGCGCGGCCATGGGCGGCGGTGCGGGCATCGTCGCCGCTTGCGACATGGCCGTGGCGGTCGAGGGCGCGCGCTTCGCCTTCTCCGAGGTCAAGCTGGGCCTGATCCCGGCGACCATCGCCCCCTATGTCATCGAGGCGGTCGGCGCACGGCGCGCGCGCCAGCTGTTCCTGACGGCCAATATCTTCGACGCCGACTACGCCGCCCATGCGGGGCTGATCGACATGGTCCTGCCCGAAGGTTCGGTGGACGAGTTCATCTCCATGCTGACGGACAGCCTGTCGGCCAATGCGCCGGGCGCCATGGGCGACGCCAAGCGTCTGGTGAACGACGTGGCGGGCGAGGAGATCGACCATCGCCTGCTGGAGGAGACCGCCAAGCGCATCGCCCGCGCTCGCGTCTCGGTCGAGGGCCAGGAAGGCGTCCGGGCGTTTCTGGACAAGCGCGCGCCGAGCTGGGCGCAATAAGGTAGTCTGATGTTCAAGTCCGTCCTGGTCGCCAATCGCGGCGAGATCGCCTGCCGCGTCTTCCGCACCGCCCGCCGCATGGGCCTGCGCACCATCGCCGTCTATTCCGAGGCTGACGCCGCCGCCCTGCACGTTCGCGAGGCGGACGAGGCGGTGCTGATCGGTCCGGCGGCGGCGCGCGACTCCTATCTGGATGCGGCCAAGGTGCTGGCGGCGGCCAAGGCGACGGGGGCGGAGGCGATCCACCCCGGCTATGGCTTCCTGTCCGAGAACGCCGACTTCGCCGAGGCGGCGGCGGCGGCGGGCATCGTCTGGATCGGCCCCAAGCCGTCCTCGATCCGCGCCATGGGCCTGAAGGACGCGGCCAAGAAGCTGATGATCGAGGCGGGCGTGCCCGTCACCCCCGGCTATCAGGGCGAGGACCAGTCGCTGGAGACCCTGAGCGCCGAGGCGAACCGCATCGGCTTCCCGGTCCTGATCAAGGCGGTCGCCGGCGGCGGCGGCAAGGGGATGCGCAAGGTCGACCGGGCTGAGGACTTCGCCGAGGGTCTGGCGTCGGCCCAGCGCGAGGGGCTGTCGTCCTTCGGCGACCCGCGCGTGCTAATCGAGAGCTACATCACCCGCCCGCGCCACATCGAGGTGCAGGTCTTCGGCGACAGCCACGGCAATGTCGTCCACCTGCATGAGCGCGACTGCTCGCTGCAGCGCCGCCACCAGAAGGTGATCGAGGAAGCCCCGGCGCCGGGCATGGATCAGGCCACGCGCGACGCCGTCACCGCCGCCGCCGTGCGCGCCGCCAGGGCCGTGGACTATCAGGGCGCAGGCACCATCGAGTTCATCGCCGACGCCTCCGACGGTCTGAAGGCTGACCGCATCTGGTTCATGGAGATGAACACGCGGCTTCAGGTCGAGCACCCGGTGACCGAGGCCATCACCGGCGTCGATCTGGTTGAATGGCAACTGCGGGTGGCGGCGGGTCAGCCGATCCCGCTGGCGCAAACCGACATCCCGATGAAGGGCTGGGCCATGGAGGCCCGCCTCTACGCCGAAGACCCCGCTAACGGCTTCCTGCCGTCGATCGGGCGGCTGGATCACTTCGTCATGCCTGACGACATCCGCGTCGACACCGGTGTGATGCAGGGCGGCGAGGTCAGCCAGTTCTACGATCCGATGATCGCCAAGCTGATCGTCCACGAAGACAGCCGCGAAGCCGCCGCCGCCCGGCTGGCCGACGCCTGCCGCGAGGTCGAGGTCTGGCCGGTCTGCACCAACGCGGGCTTCATGGCGCGCTGTCTGGATCACCCGCGTTTCGTCGAGGGCGACGTGGACACGGGGTTCATCGCGGCGGAAGAGGGGATGCTGATCGCCCCGGCTCAGGTTTCCGCCCGCGCTCTGGCCGCTGCGGCCGGGCAGATCGGGCTGGAAGCGGACGCTGCCGCCTTTGACGCGCCGGACAATGTGCTGGCGCCCGTCCGCGCAGGACTGTTCGGTTTCCGCCTGAACGCGGCGCCCCAGGCGCATACGGCGGTCCATCATGACGGCGTGGCTCACGCCCTGACCCTGACCGGCGAGCCGGGCTGGTATGGTCGGTCGTCCAGCTTCACCGTGAGCGGCGAATTCGGTTCGGCCCAGATCTATGGCGAGCCGGGCGTGGTTGTGGTTGACGGCGAGGTGGTCAGCACCCTGTCGCCTGACGCTGGGCGGGTTCTGGTGTTCGACGGCGGCGACGTGGTCGAGTTCCACCGCCGCAAATCCAGCGGACCGGCGGGCGGCTCCGCCTCCGACGGCGGCCTGCGCGCGCCGATGCCGGGCAAGATCGTCGCCGCGCCCGCCAAGGCGGGGGACAAGGTAGCCAAGGGTCAGCCCATCGTCGTGCTGGAAGCCATGAAGATGGAGCACGCCCTTACCGCGCCCTTCGACGGCGTGGTGGCCGAGTTCAACGTCGCCGTCGGCGATCAGGTCACGGATGGCGCGGTTCTGGCCGTGGTCAAGGCGGCGGAGGCTGCCTGAACGCACTCATCCATGGAACTGAGGGGGCCGCACGGGTCAACGAGGGAGGCCCGCTCGGCCCAGCGGCTCTGTTTCGGTCCGGCTGCCGAAACCGGCGATCAGCGGGCGGCCCTTGGCGATAGCGGCCTGCACGGCGGGCAGTTGCAACGAGGCGCTGTGGCTGTCTCGACTGTCCCACACTTCGGTGATCCACAGGGCGTCGGCGTCCGTCGAATCGCGCGCCACCACATAGTTTAAGCAGCCCGGCATTTCGGCGGTCCCTTCCAGAAGAATGGCGGCGAGGGCGTCGCGCTGGCCGGGCTGGGCCTTTATCTGGCCGATGAGTCCGTACATTGGGGGCTCTCCAAATGTTGGCTGGGCCGCCGTCATGGCGGCGAGGCCCAGGCCTGCGGCGATGATTTGACGGCGGTCGAGGCTCATGACGCGCAGCATGGCGCCGTTCGAGCGGAATGTCCGCCATGACGTCGCCGGTAATCTGATGCTAGAGGCCCCTCATGTCCCTGCACATGATCAAGCTCTGCGTCGGCGTGTCGGAAGTCGAGACGCTGGAGGCGAACGCCGCCCGGTCCGACTGGCGCATCGTCCACACCCGCATGACGCCCAAGCGCGCGGCCGAGATCGAGGACGGCGGTTCGCTGTATTGGGTGATGAAGGGCGTGGTGACTTGCCGTCAGCGCATCCTCGACATCACCACCATCGGCGAGGGCAAGGCCAGTCGCTGCGAGATCAAGCTGGACAGCCAGGTCATCCGCACCGCGCCTCTGGCCCGGCGCCCCTTCCAGGGCTGGCGTTATTTCGAGAAGGACGTGCCGCCGGACCTGTCGATCGCCGAGCCGACGGATCTGCCGCCGGACCTGGCGCGCGAACTGCGCGAGCTGGGCGCCTGGTAGGCGCCTGAAACGGCCGGAAAATCATTTGACCCGCGCCCGCGCGCGTGGCTGTTGCGGCCTCCGATGGTCCAGTCCCTGTTCAGCTTCCATAATCGCGCCACCCTGTCCGAGCTGCTGAAGCTGGCATGGCCGGTCGTGCTGGCGCGTCTGGGCATCATGACCATGGGGCTGACCGACGCCATCGTGGTCGGCCACTACGCCAGCCGCGAGCTGGCCTATCACTCCCTGGCCTGGGCGCCGTCTTCGGTCATGCTGACGACTGCGGTCGGTCTGATGATGGGGGTGCAGGTCATGACCGCCCGGCTGCTGGGCGAGGGACGAGGCGACGAGGTGGGGGCGGTGCTGCGACGCGGCATGACCTACGCCCTGCAGATCGGCTTCATCGCCATGATCGGCCTGTTGTTGCTGGGGCCCTTCGGCCTGGTGCACATGGGGCTGGAGGACGGCCTGGGCGAGGGCGCCACGCCTGCCCTGATGGTCTTCGCCCTGTCGATGCCCGCCTATCTGATCTCGGTGTGCGCCCAGTTCTTCCTTGAAGGCCTGCACCGGCCCAAGGCGGGCATGGTCGCCATGTGGGTGGCCAATGCGGTCAATCTGGCGCTGAACCTCCTGCTGGTGCCGGACCTGCTGGGCATCGGTCTGCACGGCGCCGTGGCCTCGGCCTGGGCGACGTTCGGCGCGCGCACGGCGCTGGCGCTCTTTCTGGTGATCTTCATCCTGCGCCTGCCCGAGGCGCGGGCCTGGGGCGTGTTCAACAAGCCCAGGCGCGACAAGGCGGTCGAGAGACAGCAGATGCGCGTCGGCCTGGGGGCGGGCGCGTCCAACTTCATCGAGGTGGGCGCCTTCGCGGCCATGACCCTGTTCGCCGGTCAGCTGGGCGCGGCGGAAACGGCCAGTTGGGCCGTGGTCATCAACGTTTCCGCCATCGTCTTCATGGTGCCCATGGGCCTGTCGTCAGCGACGGCGGTCCTGGTCGGCCGCAGCTACGGCGGCGGCGACAAGGCGGGGGTCATGCGAGGCGGGCTGGCGGGCGTCGGCGTGGTGACGGTGCTGGCCTTCATCATCGCCGTCGGTCTGTGGCTGACCGCGCCGATGGTGGTCAGCGCCTATACGACCGACCCGGCGATTCTGGCCATCGCGGCGCCGGCGCTGGTGCTGGCGACCCTGTTCTTCGTCGCGGACGCCCAGCAGGTGGTCGCGGCCCAGGCCAATCGCGCGGCGGGAGACGTGGTGTGGCCGACGCTGATGCACCTGCTGTCCTATGGCCTGATCATGATCCCGCTGGGCTGGTTCCTGGCGCACAGGATCGGCGTGGACGGCCTGGTCTGGGCCGTGATCGTCGCCAGCCTGATCTCGGGCGCCCTTCTGACTGGGCGGTTCGTGCGAATCGCGCGGCGATTGCCCCCGGCAAAGGCGACGCCTGTCTTATAAGACACTTGGCCCATAAAAGGTGACGTTCGGGTCTTCGCCCTCTATATCCGACGCCTCCCTGTCAGACGTTGGAAGACCATGGCCCGCATCCTCATCACCTCGGCGCTGCCCTATATCAACGGCATCAAGCACCTTGGGAATCTGGCCGGGTCGATGCTGCCCGCCGATGTGTGGGCGCGCTTCATGCGGGCGAGAGGCCATGACGTCCTCTATGTGTGCGCCACCGACGAGCACGGCACCCCAGCCGAACTGGCCGCCGCCGCCGCCGGTCAGGACGTCCGCACCTATTGCGACGAACAGCATGAGGTTCAGAAGAAGGCCGCTGACGCCTTCAGCCTGTCGTTCGACATCTTCGGCCGCAGCTCCAACGCCCCGAACACCCGCCTGACCCAGCACTTCGCCAAGGTTCTGGAGGAGCGCGGCCTGATCGAGGAGCGCGTCGACCGGATGATCTATTCGATCGACGACGCCCGCTTCCTGCCCGACCGCTACGTCGAGGGCACCTGCCCCCACTGCGGCTATGAGAAGGCGCGCGGCGACCAGTGCGACAACTGCGGCCGCCTGCTGGATCCGACCGATCTGATCAATCCCTATTCGGCGGTGTCGGGCAGCCGCAACCTGGAGGTCCGCGACACGCGCCACCTCTATCTGCTGCAGACCAAGATCGCCGATGAAGTGCGGGGTTGGGTCGACGCCCGCTCGCCCCAGTGGCAGCCGCTGGCCCGCTCCATCGCCTACAAGCATCTGGACGAGGGCCTGATCGATCGCGGCATCACCCGCGACCTGAAATGGGGCGTGCCGGTCGTCGGTCCCGACGGCGGTCCGCGTCCGGGCATGGAGGGCAAGGTCTTCTACGTCTGGTTCGACGCCCCCATCGAATACATCGGCGCGACCGAGGAATGGGCCGAGAAGACGGGCGGGAACTGGCGCTCTTGGTGGCGTCTGGACGAGGGGGCGGACGATGTTCGCTACGTCCAGTTCATGGGCAAGGATAACGTCGCCTTCCACACGGTCAGCTTCCCCTCGACCCTTCTGGGCTCGGGCGAGCCGTGGAAGACGGTTGATCAGCTGAAAGCCTTCAACTGGCTGAACTGGTACGGCGGCAAGTTCTCGACCAGCATGGGCCGAGGCGTCTTTATGGACCAGGCGCTGGAGTTGCTGCCCGCTGACTACTGGCGCTGGCACCTGACGGCCTATGGACCGGAGCATTCCGACGCGGCCTTCACCTGGGAGCAGTTCCAGTCGACGACGAACAAGGATCTGGCCGACGTGCTGGGCAACTTCGTCAACCGCATCGTCAAATTCACCGAGTCCAAGTTCGACGGTGTCGTGCCCGAGGGCGGCGAACCGGGCGCGCTGGAAGAAAAACTGGCGGCCGACGTCAAGGTCGCGCTGGCGACCCTGACCTATGAGTTCGAGGCCATGGAGTTCCGCAAGGCGGCCCAGGCGGCCCGCGCCCTGTGGGTGCTGGGCAATGAGTATCTGCAGGAAGCCGCCCCCTGGACGGCGCTGAAGACGGACCGCGAGCGCGCCGCCGTCGTGGTGCGCACGGCCCTCGGCCTGGTGGCTCTGTTCGCCCGCGTCACGGCGCCCTTCATGCCTGAAGCGGCCGGACGTATCGCGGCCACGGTCGGCGCGGCGGACCTGTCCTGGCCGGACGTGGAAGGCGATCTGCTGAACACGCTGCCGGTCGGCCAGGCCGTGGCTTCGGCCCAGGTGCTGTTCGCCAAGATCGAGGACGCCCAGGTCGCCGAATGGACCGAGCGCTTCGGCGGCGCCGAAAGCTAGGGTCGCGCCAGGCGTAGACGTGGAGAAGGCCCGGAGTGATCCGGGCCTTTCGTGTTTCTAGGAGGCGGGTTTCGAGGGTTCGACCGTTTGCGGCGGCGGATCGCGTCGCTCGCGACCGCCGGGCAAGGCGTGGGGCGTGTGGGAATCGGCGCCCTTGCCGGTATGCTTCATATGCTTGGCCTGCTCTTCGGCGCTGATGGCGAGGAAGGCGGGGGCCGAGGCGTTGAAGGCGTCGGCATGGCCGGTGCGCACGATGACCGAGCGCCCGCCGTCCCAGATCATGTGCAGGGCGACGTACAGGACGATGGCGAGGCCCACATAGGCGATCCAGCGGTAGCGGTTCAGCAGCTTGGCGATGAAGGTGGCGGCCAGACCCATCAGGGCGATGGACAGGATCAGGCCAAACACCATGATCCACGGGTGTTCGTGACTGGCGCCGGCCACGGCCAGGACATTGTCCAGGCTCATGGTCAGGTCGGCGATCATGATCTGTATCAGGGCGGCGCCGAAGGTCTTGCGCTTCAGGCCCAGCTCTTCGGGAGAGGGGCCGCCGCCATTCTCCATGGCCATGGCGCGCTCGATTTCGGCTTCGGCCTCGGCCTGGTCGTGCGTGGCCTGCTCACGCAGTTCGCGCCACATCTTCCAGCACACCCACAGAAGCAGGAAGCCGCCTGCCAGAAGCAGGCCGACGATGGCCAGAAGCTGAACGGTGATCAGCGCCAGGCCGATGCGCAGGACGACGGCGACGGCCAGGCCGACCAGGATGGCCTTGCGGCGTTGCTCCTGGGGCAGGGCGGCGGCGGCCAGGCCCACGGCCACGGCGTTGTCGCCCGCCAGGACGAGGTCGATCATCAGCACCTTGCCGAGGGCGGAGGCCTGACTGATCAGTTCGGGATTGGAGAGGAAGTCCATGCCGGACTCATAAGGCCCGACCGGACCCGCGCCAAGTCGCCGCAGGGCGAGTTGACGCGGGGGCCCGATTCCTAGGCTGCGCGTCCCTGGGCGCGGGCCGCTTCATACAGGGCGATGGCGGCGGCGTTGGAGACGTTCAGGCTCTCGAAGCCGCCGGGCATGGGGATGCGGGCCATCGCTTCGCAGTGCTCGGCCACCAGGCGACGCACCCCGTCGCCTTCGGAGCCCATGACAATGACGGTCGGGCGGGCGTCCAGCGCCTGCTCCAGCGTCAGGTCCGAACCGCCGTCCATGCCGATGGCGCGCCAGCCGTGGTCGGCCAGCTTCTCAAGGGCGCGGCTGAGATTCGTCACGCGGGCGCACGGCAGGCGCTCGGTCGCGCCGGCGGAGGCCTTGGCCAGGGCGCCGGCCAGGGCGGGGGAGTGCCGGTCCTGCACCACGATGCCGCGCGCGCCGAAGGCCAGGGCCGACCGGAAGATGGCGCCGACGTTCTGAGGGTCGGTCAGCTGATCCAGCATGACGATGACGCCTTGCGCCGGTTCGGCCAGGTCTTCCAGGGCGACGCCTTCCAGCGGCTGAACCTTGAAGGCCATGCCCTGGTGCACGGCGCCGGCCGGCAGCATCCGGCCCAGGGCGAGCGAATCGACCACCTCGATTCGGTGGCCGTTGGCCAGATTCTCGCGCTGGATCTCCTCGGCCCGGTCTTCCGTGACCATCAGACGGCCGGTTCCACGGCGCGCGGGATTCGCCAAAGCGGCCAGAACCGGATGACGTCCCCAAAGAAAATTATCGGCGTCCGGGCGCGAACGGGCCGGCCGTCGCTCTGCATCGCCTGCGCCGCGTCCTTGCGGGGCGGGTGTTTGAGCCCGATTTGGGCGTGCTTCGTCCCTCTTGTGGAAAGATTGTTTTTTACCGGTTTTCCGGTCGTTGCGTTCTCGAAATGACGACACTATAAGACGGCCTCCGATTTGGGCCCCAGGGCTTTCGGTTCAGGCGCTTCCTCTACTGCAGGCGTCGCCCGACAGCGAAGGCTTTCGTCGCGAATGATCGAAAGATTGTTCACGGCGTTTCCAGACCGGCATTGACATAGGCGCGCTGGGGGAATGTCCCGAGCGGCAAAGGGGGCGGACTGTAAATCCGCTGCGTAAGCTTCGCAGGTTCGAGTCCTGCTTCCCCCACCACGCGCCTCCAATGCCCGACGGGCCGGGAGTCCAGATAGGAATCGGGTGCGGAACCGTCGCTCTTCATTTGAAGGGCGGTGCAACCGCATTCTTCGTGCGGGTATAGCACAATGGTAGTGCAGCAGCCTTCCAAGCTGAATACGCGGGTTCGATTCCCGCTACCCGCTCCAGGTTTTATGAACTGAGCACAGCGCCCCTCCGTTCCGGACCCGGGCCACAGGAGTTTGGCCATGGCCAAGGAAAAGTTCGAACGCACGAAGCCGCACGTGAACATCGGCACGATCGGTCACGTTGACCACGGCAAGACGACGCTGACGGCGGCGATCTCGATGACGCTGTCGAAGGCCGGCGGCGGCAAGGCGATGAACTACGCCGACATCGACAACGCGCCGGAAGAGAAGGCGCGCGGGATCACGATCAACACGTCGCACGTGGAATATGAGACGGCGAACCGTCACTACGCGCACGTGGACTGCCCGGGCCACGCCGACTACGTGAAGAACATGATCACGGGCGCGGCTCAGATGGACGGCGCGATCCTGGTTTGCTCGGCCGCCGACGGCCCGATGCCGCAGACGCGCGAGCACATCCTGCTGTCGCGTCAGGTCGGCGTTCCGGCGCTGGTGGTGTTCCTGAACAAGGTCGACATGGTCGACGACGAGGAGCTGCTGGAGCTGGTCGAGATGGAAGTGCGCGAGCTGCTGAGCTCGTACCAGTTCCCGGGCGACGACATTCCGGTGATCAAGGGCTCGGCCCTGGCCGCGGTGGAAGACCGCGACCCGCAGATCGGCGCCGAGCGCGTTCTGGAGCTGATGGCGGCGGTCGACAGCTACATCCCGCAGCCGGAACGTCCGATCGACATGCCGTTCCTGATGCCGGTGGAAGACGTGTTCTCGATCTCGGGCCGCGGCACCGTGGTGACGGGTCGCGTCGAGCGCGGCGTCGTCAAGGTCGGTGAGGAAGTCGAGATCGTCGGCATCCGTCCGGTCCAGAAGACGACCTGCACGGGCGTTGAAATGTTCCGCAAGCTGCTGGACCAGGGCCAGGCCGGCGACAACGTGGGCGTGCTGCTGCGCGGCACCAAGCGTGAAGACGTCGAGCGCGGCCAGGTGCTGTGCAAGCCGGGTTCGATCACCCCGCACACGAAGTTCGTGGCTGAAGCCTACATCCTGAACAAGGAAGAAGGCGGCCGTCACACGCCGTTCTTCACGAACTACCGTCCGCAGTTCTACTTCCGCACGACGGACGTGACCGGCATCGTGCGCCTGAAGGAAGGCGTCGAGATGATCATGCCGGGCGACAACGCCGAGCTGGACGTCGAGCTGATCACGCCGATCGCGATGGAAGAGAAGCTGCGCTTCGCCATCCGAGAAGGCGGCCGCACCGTCGGCGCCGGCGTCGTGGCCAAGATCGTCGAGTAATATCGACGTCAGAATGGGCGAGGGCTGCGGTCCTCGCCAGTTCGACAGTATGAGTAAGCGTAAGCGTATCGGCCTCAAGCAGCGCGAAAGCGCGCTAGGCCGCAGTAAAGCGTAACAGAGCGGTCCCCGGAGCGATCCGGGGGCCGTTTTGCATGTCAATCGTTCGGCGCGCCGGTCGCGGGATCGGTGTCGGTGCGGCCTGAGTTGCTGCTGCCCTTGGCGTCCTTGGGCTCGGTGGCGGGGCGCGGCGGGCGGCCTTCCTTGTCGGGACGCTGGTTTTCGTTCTCGGTCTCGCGGCTCTTGGGGCGTGGTTTCGGCATGGGAACCTCCTGAAAGAGGTCAATGCGGCGAGACGCGGTGAAGCTCCGATCTTTTGCACAACACGTCGAACGCTAACCCAGCCTCAAGGGCTTGGCCGTATGAGGCAGTGTTGGAACGGGACTTGCTGTGATCGTTCCGAAGGGAGCGTCATGTCGGGACCACTATCAGTTGAAATCCGCAACCTCGCCGACCTGTCGGCCGAGGAGGGCGTCCAATGGAACAAGTGGGCGCGCGCGGACCCGGACCTGAGCAGCCCCTATTTCCGTTGGGAGTTCGCGCGGACGGCCGGGCCGATCTGTCCCGGCGCCGCGCTGGCCGTCTTCAAACGGGACGGCCGCGTCGTCGGC
This sequence comes from Brevundimonas olei, assembly GCF_037055245.1. GTDB lineage: Bacteria > Pseudomonadota > Alphaproteobacteria > Caulobacterales > Caulobacteraceae > Brevundimonas > Brevundimonas olei. Next base: position 2,573,223 of record NZ_CP146369.1, on the reverse strand, counting down.
TATTATCCGCATCAGCGCCGAGGCGGGACGGTTCAGCCGCTGGCCGCGCCGATGAACGACTATCACGGCGTCATCGGCCCGCGCGACGACAAGCCTTCGATGCAGGAAGCGGCCGCCCTGATCGGCGCGCCGCGTTTCGCCGCCGCCGCGTGGATCGGCGAGGCTCCGCAGGCGATGCCGCGCAACCACAGCGTGGTCTCCATCGTGCCTGACGAAGGCGGCTTCGACGCCTGGTACGCTCGGCGACGGAAGGCCTTTCCGAAATACTTCAAGGACAAGGAGCGGTCGCGGCGAGGGTTGGACGGCGCCTTCAAGACGGTTGAGATCGAAATCGGCCTGCATGATCACGCCCTGCTGGAACGCCTGATCATCGAGAAGAGCGAACAGTATCGCCGCACCGGGCACCACGACATCTTCGCCTGCGGATGGACTGGCCAGGTGCTGCACGCCCTGATGGACAGCGAGGGCGAAGACGGCTTCGGCGCCTCGATGGCGGTGCTGCGTGTCGATGGACGGGTCGTGGCGATGGAGTATTCCATGCACGCGGGGCGTCATTTCCACCTGTGGTTCCCGGTCTACAACCAGGAGGTCGCGCGCTGGTCGCCGGGCATCGTGCTGACCCAGGAGACGATCCGGCTGGGCTCCGAGCGCGGCTACCGAGTCTTCGACTACGGCGTGGGCGTGGGCGGCAACTACAAGAAATACTATGATGACGGCGGCCTGGCGACGGTCGAGGGCGTTGTGGCGCGGCCGGGGCCAGGCAAGGCGCTGTGCGCGACGGCGAGCGCCGCCCTGGGCGTGCTGGGCTCCGCGCGGGCGGAGCGCTTGCGCACCAGTACGCGGCGTCGCTGGTCCGTGGTCGAGGCCTGTGAGACGAGCTTGGCCGGTCGGGCCTCGGGGGCGCTGCGCGCCGCCGCCGACATGGTGCGGAAACAGAAGGCGGCCGGTGGGGCCGATTGAGGAGGAAAGCGGAATGACGGCTTCCATGACGCGCTATGCGGGCCCGATCACCCAGGCGGAGGTGCATCCTCACGCCCTGGTCGCCGACGGTTTCGCCGAGGATCAGGCTCTGGCCGAGGTGCTGGACCGCTATCCGGCCGACCTGTTCGACATCAACCTGTACGACTACGACGACGAGGGACAGGTCAGCCTGCGCACCGGCGCGCGGGGCCGGTTGAACGGGGCCGAACTGCTGGAGGCGATCCAGCAGGGCCGCCTGTGGGTCAACATGCGCAATGTCGAGCAGGGCTGGCCCGAACTGTGGCGCGCGGCCATGGTCGACTTCGAGCGCATCCTGGGCGGTTACGGTCTGAAGGCGGCCAGCGCCAGCGGTCAACTCATCCTGTCCTCGCCCAAGGCGCGGGTGCCCTATCACTTCGACGCGGGCGGCGTGGTGCTGTTGCACATGCGCGGGCGCAAGCGCCTGTTCGTCTATCCGGGCGACGAGGCCCACCTGCCCGAGCGCAGCATGGAGCAGGTCGTCACCCGCCAGACGACCGAGGAGATTCCCTATCGCCGCGCCTTCGAGGACGACGCCCGCATCGTCGATCTGGAGCCGGGGCAGGCGCTGACCTGGCCCTTCTACGCCCCGCACCGGGTGGAGAACCTGGACCGTTTCTGCGTCTCCCTGTCGGTGGAGTTCCAGAGTTGGCCCTCGCGCATCCGCAACGGGGCGCTCTACACCAACGCCTTCCTGCGCAGCCGGGGAGGGGAGCCGCGCACGACGGACCGCATGAGCCGGCCCGAATTGGCCGCGCGCTGGGCGGCTTCGGTGGCGCTGAAGCGGGCCGGGCTGATGAAGAGCCGCATCGCCGCCTTTGAGCGAGATTTCGAGCCTGCCGTCGGGGCGACGGACGGGGCGGCGGCCCTGCCGGACCGCGTCGACACCCCTGCAGGCTGAACCGAGCCTTAGGTTAAAAGGGGTTCATGACCTCGATTTAAACTGACTTTGCGGCGGGCGGCCCTCAGTCTTCCCTGGACACAGAGACAGGGAGAGCTCGCTGATGAAACCCGCTGCAATCGCCGCCGCCATGGGATCCGCATTGGCCGCGTCCGCCGTTCTGGCGGCGCCGGCCCTGGCCGACGAAGTGACCATCCGCAACGCCGTGGCGCGCGTCATCGTCATTCCGGAAGACCGTGCAGACGTCGGCGTCGAGATCACGCCGGGCTCGGCCGGCCTGCCGGAGCTGCGCCTCGAGCGTCGGGGCGGCCAGGTCCGCATCGACGGCGGTCTGGGACGCGGTCGGGGCATGAGCTTCGGCGGCGGCCAGATCGGTTCCTGCAACAGCGGTCCGGCGGACGCCCGCCAGCCTGGCGAAGGCGCATCGGTCGAGGTGCGCGGCAAGGGGCGTATTCGGCTGGAAGATGCGCCGCTGATCGTTCTGCGCACGCCGCGCGACGTGGACGTGAACGGCGGCGGCGCCGTGTTCGGCTCCATTGGACGCGGCGCGCGCTCGGTCGAGCTGGGCAACGGCGGCTGCGGCTCCTGGACGGTAGCGAACGTCGATGGCGACATGAGCCTGTCGGTCGGCGGATCGGGCTCGATCCGGGCCGGCACGTCGCGCGATCTGGAAGCGGCCGTCGGCGGATCGGGCTCCATCTATGCGGGCGCGACCAGCAAGCTGGAGGCCAGCGTGGGCGGTTCGGGCAGTATCGATGTCGCTTCAGTCGACGGTGAGACCAAGGCGGCCATCGGCGGCTCGGGCGGGGTGCGCGTGAGGAACGGTCGTGCCACGACGCTGGAGGTGTCCATCGGCGGCTCGGGCGACGTGAATTTCGGCGGAACGGCGGGCGACGTCTCGGTGGCTATCGCCGGCTCGGGCGATGTGAGGGTCGCAGAGGCGACCGGCCGAGTGTCCCGCTCGATCGTGGGATCAGGGGATCTGCGCATCGGTCGCTGACGCTGCAAGACCCTGAAGGAGAAGGCCCGGGAGCGTGGAACCCCTCGGGCCTTTTTCATGCCTGGAGCCTGAACGGTGCGCACAAACAAAAACCCCGGCGGATCGCTCCGCCGGGGTTTCGTTGATCCGTGCGGTCCGAAGACCGCGAAGATCGCTTAGAGGCCGAGCAGGGCGGACACGCCGTTGTGCGTGCGGCCCAGGTTGGCGCCGGCTTGATCGCGGGCTTGCAGACCGCCGCCGAAGCTGTAGCGCATGCCGATCTTGAAGACGTTGGCGTCGACGTCCAGGTCCGAGGACTTGACGTAGTCGTAGCCGCCGAAGACCGAGTACGGCGAGTTGGCGAACTGGTACTCAGCAGCCACGCCGGCCGACCAGGCGTCGACGTCGCCGTTGCCGATGAACATGTTGTCGGCGTCGACGTTGGTGTACGCGGCGCCGCCGCTCAGGCGCAGTTGCGGCGTGGCGTAGAAGGCGGCGTCGCCGGCCACGGTCCAGATGTCAGCGTCAGCCGCGGTGCCGTACGAAACGACGCCCGTCAGGGTGGCGCGGTCCAGGTACTTCTGACCTTCCAGGCCGAAGGTGTTCAGCGTGGTGTTGCCCAGTTCCGAAGCGCCGTAGAAGCCGCCGAAGCGCATGTCTTCGATCTTCTTCGACAGGTGCACGGCGCCGGCCAGGGTGGTTTCGTCGCCAGCGTGCTGGACGTCCGTGTAGGCGGCTTCAGCATTGAAGGTGACGGTCCAGTCGCCGAACACCGGCGAAGCGACGGTGCCGTCGATGACGCCGCGGTTCACGTCGGTGCCTTCGACGTCAGCGTAGTTGTAGGCGATGCCGACCGAGCCGATGGCGTCTTGAGCGAAGGCGGGAGCGGCGATCAGGGTCGCGGCGGCGACCGAAGCGAGAAAGACGGTTTTCATTTTCTTGTCCTTATGTACTGCCGCCGAACAAGCTCAGCCGGTCCGACGATGGGCGAGACATAGGTCGCTGTTTGGCGCTTTGCCGTAACAAACATGTCATGTCGCGGTCACATCCGGGGCGATGTTGCCCAAAAGAGACGCATTGCGGCATAACTGCGTCAGTATGGGGCGGGTATTGCGGCGGCGCCTTTCCGTGGCGTTCATCTGGCCGCTTTCCTGCCTCAGTTCCTAACGATCAGCCCGTGTTATGCTGCGGCGCAGCGTCCGAGAGGCGGCGAGAGGGCGGTGAGTCGCAAACCCCGACGGGGCGGGGATTTCCGCGCTTGACGGAAACGGAATCGGAGGGCATAAGCGCCCCTCTTGTTGGACCGGCTGTGCACTTTCGGGTGCAGACGCGGTCCGCAGGAACGACCTAAGTTACTGTTCTTTGCAGCTTCTTGGGAACTTACGGCCTTCGCGGGGGACTGCGTGGGCCGCTCGTTTTTGCGGATTTGCGTTTCCTGGGGATGAGTTTTCGTCCCGAGGCTTCGGTCTTTGAAATGGTTCACAGGGACGCGGCTCCGGCCGCATGGGAATAACAACCGATATGGATCAAAGCATCCGCATCAGGCTCAAGGCCTTCGATCATCGCGTCCTCGACTTTTCGACGCGCGAAATCGTCAATACCGCCAAGCGCACGGGCGCGACCGTTCGCGGTCCGATCCCGCTGCCGACCCTGATCGAAAAGTTCACCGTGAACCGCTCGCCGCACGTCGACAAGAAGTCGCGCGAGCAGTTTGAAATCCGCACGCACAAGCGCGTGCTCGACATTGTCGACCCCACTCCGCAGACCGTGGACGCGCTCATGAAGCTCGACCTGTCCGCCGGCGTGGACGTCGAGATCAAGATCTAAGAAAGAAAGAGGCGGGATCCGACATGCGCACGGGCGTGATCGCCAAGAAGCTGGGGATGACCCGCGTGTTCGCCGATGACGGCGCACACGTTCCGGTCACTGTGCTCCAGCTCGACGGCTGCCAAGTCGTCGGCCAACGTACCAAGGAGCGCGACGGCTACGTCGCCCTTCAGCTGGGCGCTGGCGTTAAGAAGGCCAAGAACACGGCCAAGGCTCAACGCGAAGCTTTCGCGAAGGCCGAGGTCGAGCCGAAGGCCTATGTGACCGAGTTCCGCGTGGGCGAAGACGCCCTGCTGGACGTGGGCGCCGAACTGTCGGCCGACCACTTCCTCGCGGGTCAGAAGGTCGACATCCAGGGCCATACCATCGGTAAGGGCTTTGCGGGCGCCATGAAGCGCTGGAACTTCGGCGGTCTGCGCGCGTCGCACGGCGTGTCGATCTCGCACCGTTCGCACGGTTCGACCGGCCAGCGCCAGGACCCGGGCAAGGTCTTCAAGGGCAAGAAGATGGCCGGCCATCTGGGCCAGGAAGTCGTTACGACCCAGAACCTGACCGTCGTCCGCGTCGACGCCGAGCGTGGCCTGATCCTGATCAAGGGCGCTGTCCCGGGTCACGACGGCGCCTACGTCAAGATCAGCGACGCCATCAAGAAGGCCCGTCCTTCGGACGCCCCGTTCCCGGGCGCCGTGAAGTCGGCCGCTGCTCAACCCGCTTCCACGCCGGCTGAAGAAGCTCCGGCCGTTGAAGCGACCGAAGGCGGTGAAGCGTAATGAAACTCTCGGTCATCAAACTCGACGGCAAAGCTGCTGGCGACGTTGAGCTGTCGGACGCCGTCTTCGGCATCTCCGACATCCGCGGCGACCTGCTGGCTCGTTACGTCAACTGGCAGCTGGCCAAGCGCCGCGCCGGCACCCACAAGGTTCAAACCCGCAACGAGAACTCTCGTACGGGCAAGAAGATGTACAAGCAGAAGGGCACGGGCGGCGCCCGTCACGGCTCGCGTCGTGCGCCCCAGTTCGTCGGCGGTTCGCCGGCGTTCGGCCCGGTCGTTCGCGACCACGGCTTCTCGCTGCCGAAAAAGGTCCGCGCCCTGGCGCTGAAGCACGCCCTGTCGTCCAAGGTTAAGGCCGGCGACCTGGTCGTCGTCGACAGCGTCTCGGTCAAGGAAGCCAAGACGGCCTCGCTGCGCGAGACCTTCGGCAAGCTGGGCTGGACCAAGGCTCTGATCATCGCGGGTCCGGAAGTCGAAGCCAACTTCGGCCTGGCCGCGCGCAACATCCCGCACATCGACGTGCTGCCGAACGCCGGCCTGAACGTCTATGACATCCTGCGGGCGGACAAACTGGTGCTGACCAAGGCCGCCGTCGAGGCGATCGAGGCGCGCTTCGCTGAGAAGGAAGCCGCATAATGGCCGCCGCTCAACCCACCGCCAAGCACTACGACACCATCCTGGCTCCGGTGATCACCGAGAAGGCCACGATCCTGTCGGAGCAGAACAAGGTCGTCTTCCGCGTCGCCGGCACGGCGACCAAGGACGAGATCGCCGCGGCGGTCGAAAGCCTGTTCAAAGTCAACGTCCTCAAGGTCAACACCCTGGTTCAAAAGGGCAAGGCCAAGCGCTTCCGGGGCATCCTCGGTCGCCGCGTGGACATCAAGAAAGCGATCGTGACGCTGGCCGACGGCCAGTCGATCGACGTCACGACGGGGCTCTAAGACCATGGCTCTGAAGCATTACAATCCGACGTCGCCAGGCCGCCGCGCCCTGGTGCTGGTCGACCGCTCCGAGCTGCACAAGGGCCGCCCGGAGAAGTCGCTGACCCAAGGCCTGACCAAGTCGGGCGGTCGTGGTCAGGGCGGTCGCATCGCTGTCCGCTTCCGCGGCGGCGGCGCCAAGACCCTGTACCGCAAGATCGACTTCAAGCGTCGCAAGTTCGACGTGGTCGGCACGGTCGAGCGTCTGGAGTACGACCCGAACCGCACCGCCTTCATCGCCCTGGTGACCTACGCCGACGGCGAGAAGACCTACATCATCGCGCCTCAGCGCCTGCACGCCGGCGACACCATCGTCGCGGGTGAAAAGGTTGACGTGAAGCCGGGCAACGCCATGCCGCTGCGCTCCATGCCGGTCGGCACCATCATCCACAACGTGGAGATGAAGCCGGGCAAGGGCGCTCAGCTGGCCCGTTCGGCCGGCGCTTACGCTCAACTGGTCGGTCGCGACCAGGGCTATGCTCAGATCCGTCTGGGCTCGGGCGAGCTTCGCATGGTTCTGGACGGCTGCATGGCCGTTGTCGGCGCCGTGTCGAACCCCGAGCACATGAACCAGAACCTGGGCAAGGCGGGCCGCAAGCGTCACATGGGCTGGCGTCCGCACGTCCGCGGCGTCGCCATGAACCCGATCGACCACCCGCACGGTGGTGGTGAAGGCCGGACCTCGGGCGGTCGTACCCCGGTTACGCCGTGGGGTAAGGACACCAAGGGTTCTCGTACCCGCAAGAACAAGGCCACGGACAAGTTCATCATCCGTAGCCGTCACGTGAAGAAGGCTCGCTAAGAATGGCCCGCTCCTCCTGGAAAGGCCCGTTTGTCGACGGGTATCTGCTCAAGAAGGCCGACGCCGCTCAATCGTCGGGCCGCAAGGACGTGATCAAGACCTGGTCGCGCCGCTCCACCATCCTGCCGCAGTTCGTCGGTCTGACGTTCGGCGTCCACAACGGCCAGAAGCATGTGCCGGTGTCGGTCTCCGAAGAAATGGTCGGCATGAAGTTCGGCGAGTTCGCCCCGACCCGGAACTTCCCGGGCCACGCGGCGGACAAGAAGGCCAAGAGGAAGTAATCCATGGCCCAGACCAAGAACCCCCGTCGCGTTGCGGCGACCGAGGCCCGCGCCAAGCTGGTCAACGTCCGCATCAGCCCGCAGAAGCTGAACCTGGTGGCCGCCTCGATCCGCGGCCTGCCGGTCCAGAAGGCTCTCAACGAGCTGGAATTCAGCCGCAAGCGCATCGCCGGCGACGTCCGCAAGGTCCTGTACTCGGCCGTCTCGAACGCCGAGAACAACCACAACCTCGACATCGACAACCTGGTCGTCGCCGAGGCCTTCGTGGGCAAGAACCTGGTGATGAAGCGTTTCGCGAGCCGTGCTCGCGGTCGTTCGTCGCGCATCCTGAAACCGTTCAGCGAAATCACCATCGTGGTTCGCGAAGCAGGTGAGGCCGCCTGATGGGTCAGAAAATCAATCCGATCGGTCTGCGCCTCGGCGTGAACCGTACGTGGGACAGCCGCTGGTTCGCCGGCGGCGCCGACTACGCCAAGCTGCTCCACCAGGACCTGAAGCTGCGTGCGTGGCTGAAGGAACGCCTGTCGGCCGCCGGCGTGTCGCGCATCATCATCGAGCGTCCGCACAAGAAGTGCCGCGTGACGATCTACGCCGCCCGTCCGGGCGTCGTGATCGGCAAGAAGGGCGCTGACATCGAGAAGCTGCGCAAGGACATCTCGGCCCGCACCGAAGGCGAAGTTCACCTGAACATCGTCGAGGTCCGCAAGCCGGAGACCGACGCTCAGCTGATCGCTGAGAACATCGCTCAGCAGCTGGAGCGCCGTATCGCGTTCCGTCGCGCCATGAAGCGTTCGATGCAGTCGGCCATGCGCCTGGGCGCCAAGGGCGTCCGCATCAACGTCTCGGGCCGTCTGGGCGGCGCCGAAATCGCTCGTATGGAGTGGTACCGCGAAGGTCGCGTGCCGCTGCACACCCTGCGCGCCGACATCGACTACGGCTTCTACGAAGCCAAGACGACCTACGGCATCATTGGCGTGAAGGTCTGGGTGTTTAAGGGTGAAGTGCTCGAGCACGACCCGATGGCCCAGGACAAGCGCTGGGCCCAGGAAGCCTCGGGTCCGTCGTCCAACGAAGGCCGTGAGCGCGGCCCCCGCGGTGATCGCGGTCCGCGCCGTGGTCGTGAGGGCTGATAGGCCATGTTGCAACCGAAAAAGACCAAGTACCGTAAGGCCTTCAAGGGCCGCATCCACGGCTCGTCCAAGGGTGGTTTCTCGCTGAACTTCGGCTCCTACGGTCTGAAGGCCGTCGAGCCGGAGCGCATCACGGCGCGTCAGATCGAGGCGGCTCGCCGCGCGATCACCCGTCAGATGAAGCGTCAGGGCCGCGTCTGGATCCGTATCTTCCCGGACGTGCCGGTTTCCGGCAAGCCGGCCGAAGTGCGGATGGGTAAGGGCAAGGGGGCGGTGGACCACTGGGCCGCTCGCGTGGCTCCTGGCCGCATCATGTTCGAAATCGACGGCGTGCCGGACGACGTGGCTCGTGAAGCGCTGCGCCTCGGCGCCGCCAAGCTGCCGATCCGCACCAAGGTGGTCACCCGCCTGGACGCCGGCATCGTTACGGAGCAAGCCGCCTAATGACCAAGATCGCCGATCTCCGGTCGCAAACCGTCGACCAGCTGTCCGACGAGCTGCTGAAGCTCAAGAAGGAACAGTTCAACCTGCGCTTCCAGGCCGCCACCGGCCAGATGGAAAAGACCCACCGGGTCTCGGAAGTGCGCAAGGACATCGCCCGCATCTCGACGCTTCTGCGCGAGAAGCGTGCGGCCTCGTAAGGAAACACCGATGCCCAAACGCATTCTTGAAGGCGTGGTCGTCTCCGACAAGGGCGACAAGACCGTCGTCGTGAAGGTCGAGCGCACCCTGCTGCACCCGCTGCTCCGCAAGACGGTTCGTAAGTCCAAGAACTACCACGCTCACGATGAGGCCAACGCCCTCAAAGTCGGCGACATCGCGCGCATCATCGAATGCGCCCCCAAGTCCAAGTTGAAGCGCTGGGAAATCATTTCCCCGTCTTCGGCTTCGTAAGAAGAAGGATCGGATCCCATGATCCAGATGCAAACTAACCTGGAGGTCGCCGATAACTCGGGCGCTCGCCGGGTCATGTGCATCAAGGTGTTGGGCGGCTCCAAGCGCCGCTACGCCTCGATCGGCGACACCATCGTCGCCTCGGTGAAGGAAGCGATTCCGCGCGGCCGCGTGAAGAAGGGCGACGTCGTTCGCGCCATCGTCGTGCGCACCGCCAAGGACATCCAGCGCAAGGACGGCTCTGTCATCCGTTTCGACAAGTCGGCCGCCGTCATCGTCAACAAGCAGAACGAGCCTGTCGGCACTCGTATCTTCGGCCCGGTTCCGCGCGAGCTGCGCGCCAAGAACCACATGAAGATCATCTCGCTGGCTCCGGAGGTTCTGTAACCATGGCCGCCAAGATCAAGAAGGGCGACAACGTCGTCGTCCTGACCGGCAAGGACAAGGGCCGCACCGGCCAGGTGCTGCAGGTCCTGCCGACCGAGAACCGCGTCGTCGTGCAAGGCGTCAACATGGTCCAGCGCCACACGCGCCCGACCCAGGCTGACCCGCAAGGCGGCATCAAGCACAAGGAAGCCTCGCTTCACCTGTCGAACGTCGCCATCGTCGACGCCAACGGCAAGGCGACCCGCGTGGGCTTCAAGGTCGAGGGGGACAAGAAGGTCCGCTTCGCCAAGTCGACGGGAGACGTCATCTGATGGCCGACACCAAGTATACGCCGCGTCTCAAGACCGACTATCAGGATCGCATCCGCGGCGTCCTGAAGGAAAAGTTCGGCTACACGAACGAGATGCAGATCCCCAAGCTGGACAAGATCGTCCTGAACATGGGCATCGGCGAAGCTGTGGCGGACTCCAAGAAGGCCAATGCGGCCCTCAAGGACCTGACGGCCATCGCCGGCCAGAAGGCCGTGCCGACCAAGGCTCGTAACTCCATCGCCGGCTTCAAGCTGCGCGAAGGCATGGTCATCGGCGGCAAGGTCACGCTGCGCGGCGCCCAGATGTACGAGTTCCTGGACCGTTTCATCACGATCGCCCTGCCGCGCGTGAAGGACTTCCGGGGCCTGAAGGGCACTTCGTTCGACGGTCGCGGCAACTACGCCACGGGTCTGAAGGAGCACATCGTGTTCCCGGAGATCAACTACGACCAGATCGACCAGATGTGGGGCATGGACATCGTTGTCTGCACCACGGCCAAGACCGATGAGGAAGCCAAGGCTCTCCTCACCGAGTTCAAGTTCCCGTTCGTGAACTGAGCGGGAAGGGAAGAGAACAATGGCTAAGAAAAGCGCCGTAAACCGCAACGAAGCCGTCAAGGCCCTGGTTGCGAAGTATGCCGCGAAGCGGGACGCCCTGAAGGCTATCGCCAACGACGAGAGCCTGCCGCTTGAGGAGCGCTTCGATGCGCGCCTGAAGCTGGCGGCCCTGCCGCGCAACTCGGCTCCGAGCCGTATTCGCAACCGTTGCGAAGTGACGGGTCGTCCGCGGGCTTATTACCGCAAGCTCAAGATGAGCCGTGTCGCCCTGCGCGAGCTGGGCAACATGGGTCAGATCCCCGGCCTGACGAAGTCGAGCTGGTAAGGGGAGCGAACAGACATGATGATCAACGATCCCCTGAGCGACATGATCGCTCGCATCAAGAACGCGGCCACCCGCAAGCGTTCTTCGGTGCTCACCCCGGCTTCCCGCCTGCGTCAGCGCGTCCTGGACGTGCTGCAGGACGAGGGCTACATCCGCGGCTACTCGCTGGTTCAAAACCCCGGTGAGTTCCCGCAGTTCGAGATCGAGCTGAAGTACTTCGACGGTCAGCCGGTGATCGCCGAGATCGCCCGCGTGTCGAAGCCCGGCCGCCGCGTCTATTCGGCCATCGGCGATCTGAAGCCGGTCAAGAACGGCCTCGGCATCTCGATCCTTTCGACTTCGAAGGGCGTCATGTCCGACGCCGCCGCCCGCGACGCTAACGTCGGCGGCGAAGTCCTCTGCAGGGTCTACTGATATGTCTCGTATCGGCAAGAAAACCATCGCCGTGCCGAAGGGCGTGACTGTCACGCTCAACGGCCAGGCCATCACCGTGAAGGGTCCGAAGGGCGAACGCTCCTGGACCGTCGCCGACGAGATCGAAGTCACGCAGGAAGGCGACGAACTGTCGCTGACCCCGCGTTCGGACTCGCAGCGCGCCAAGGCCATGTGGGGCCTGTCGCGCACCCTGGTCGCCAACATGGTGACCGGCGTGACCGAAGGCTTCGAGAAGACCCTGGAACTGGTCGGCGTCGGCTACCGCGCCGCCCTGAAGGGCAAGGATCTCTCGCTGCAGCTCGGCTTCTCGCACGACGTGGACATCGTTCCGCCCGAAGGCATCACCTTCGCCGTGCCGAAGCAGACCGAGATCAAGATCTCGGGCAACGACAAGCAGGTTGTGGGCGAAATCGCCGCCGTCATCCGCAAGATGCGTCCGCCGGAACCCTATAAGGGCAAGGGCGTGCGCTATCAGGGCGAATTCGTCCGGCGCAAGGAAGGCAAGAAGAAGTAAGTCATGGCTCTCTCTCTTCAACAACAAGCCAAGCGCCGCGCCGAGCGCACTCGCCGTCGCCTGAAGGCTGTCGCCAACGGTCGTCTGCGTCTGTCGGTCTTCCGTTCGGACAAGAACATCTCGGCTCAGATCATCGACGATGCCCAGGGCATCACGGTGGCCGCCGCCTCGTCGCTGGAAGGCGGCAAGGGTTCCAAGGGTTCGGACGTCGCAGCCGCCGCCAAGATCGGCAAGCTGATCGCCGAGCGCGCCATCGAGAAGGGCGTCACCGACGTCGTCTTCGACCGTGGCGGCTACATCTATCACGGCCGGGTCAAGGCGCTGGCGGAAGCCGCGCGCGAAGCCGGCCTGAACTTCTAAGGGAACGGCAAGCATGGCTCGTGAACCCCAACGCGGCGGCGGCGACCGTAACCGTCGCGACAACCGCAACGCTCCCGTTGAAGGTCCGGATTCGGACATCATCGAGAAGCTGGTGCACATCAACCGCGTCGCCGCCACCGTCAAAGGCGGCCGCCGGTTCTCGTTCGCGGCCCTGATGGTCGTCGGCGACGGCAAGGGCCGCGTCGGCTTCGGTCATGGCAAGGCGCGCGAAGTGCCGGAAGCCATCCGTAAGGCGACCGAAGAAGCCAAGAAGACCATGATCAAGGTTCCGCTGCGCGAGAACCGCACCCTGCACCACGACGGCAATGGCCGTTGGGGCGCCGGCAAGATCATGATGCGTGCGGCGCCTCCGGGCACCGGCGTCATCGCGGGCGGTCCGATGCGTGCGGTCCTCGAAACCCTCGGCGTCCAGGACGTCGTGGGCAAGTCGACCGGCTCGTCGAACCCCTACAACATGATCCGCGCCACCTTCGAAGCTCTGAAGGTCCAGTCGTCGCCGCGCCAGATCGCCTCCAAGCGGGGCAAGAAGGTGTCCGACCTGATGGGCCGCCGCAATGACGGCGCTTCGGCGCCGGAAGCCGTGGAGGGCTGATAGATGGCCAAGACCGAAAAGAAGACCGTGACCGTCCGTCAGACGGCGAGCCCGATCCGCCGCAAGTCGGATCAGCGCGCCACCCTGGTGGGCCTGGGTCTCAACCAGATCGGCCGTGAGTCGACCCTGGAAGACACCCCCTCCGTCCGTGGGATGATCGCCAAGGTCGCCCACATGGTGGAAGTGGTCGAGAAGTAAGACGGTTCGCCCTCTCCCGTTCGCGGGGGAGGGCGTTTCGCTTTATGAAGAAGCATCTTGCGATGCTGACGCGGGTCGCTTAATCAGCGGCCCTTCAATTTTTCCAACGCCGAGTCAGGTCCGCCTGTCGAACCTGGCGCTAGAACCCGAAAGGATCAGGCAATGAAGCTGAACGAAATCCGTGACAACGAAGGCGCCTCCAAGAAGCGTATGCGCGTCGGCCGCGGCCCGGGCTCGGGCAAGGGCAAGACCGCCGGTCGCGGCGTCAAGGGTCAGAAGTCGCGTTCGGGCGTCGCCATCGGCGGCTTCGAAGGCGGCCAGATGCCGCTGTACATGCGTATGCCGAAGCGCGGCTTCAACGTGCCGAACGCGCCGAAGCTGGCTGAAGTCAACCTGTGGCGCCTGCAAGAGGCTGTCGACGCCGGCAAGCTGGACGCCAAGGCCGAGATCAACGGCGCGGCTCTGGTCGCCGCCGGCGTGATCCGTCGCGTCAAGGACGGCGTGCGCGTCCTGGGCGAAGGCGAACTGAAGGCCAAGCTGAATCTGGTCGTGTGGTCGGCCTCGTCGGGCGCCATCAAGGCGGTCGAAGCCGCCGGCGGTTCGGTGACGCAACAGCGCATCGAAGCCGAAGCCAAGGCTGCGGCTCGCCTCGAGAAGCGCAACGCCGCTCGCGGCAAGGCGCCGGCTCCGAAGGCTCCGCTGGGCGACGCCAACAAGATCTCGGCTCGCGCCAAGCGCACCGCCGCCAAGGCCTAAAATCCGATATCGTCATCCCGTCGGGGGCGTGGTTTCACGTCTCCGCCGGGATCGTCCGGACCGGGATGACGATTTTCCGAAAGCGGCCCTCGCAAGAGCGCCGCTTTCCGCCTATCTGACGACGGGCATGAAAATGGTGACCGTCTGGGGGACCGCCTGATGGCTTCGGCCGCTGAACAACTTGCTGCTAATATGAACATAGGCTCGTTCGCCAAGGCGACCGAGCTGCACAAACGCCTGCTGTTCACGCTCGGCGCGCTGCTGGTCTACCGGATCGGCACCTATGTTCCGATCCCCGGGATCAACGGCGAGGCCTTCCTGGCCTTCTTCCAGAATCCGGACGGCCAACGCGGCATCCTGGATATGTTCAACATGTTCTCGGGCGGCGCCGTCGAGCGTATGGCCGTGTTCGCGCTGAACGTCATGCCCTACATCTCGGCCTCGATCATCGTCCAGCTGATGGGCGCGGTGTATCCGCCGTGGGAGAAGCTGAAGAAGGAAGGCGGCGAGTCGGGCCGCAAGCAGCTGAACCAGTACACCCGCTATCTGACGGTGTTCCTGGCCCTGGCGCAGTCCTTCGGCATCGCGGTGGGCCTGAACGCCCAGCCGGGTCTGATCGACCAGCCCGGCCTGTTCTTCATCATTTCGACGGTCACCGTCCTGACCGGCGGCACCATGTTCCTGATGTGGCTGGGCGAGCAGGTGACGGCGCGCGGCGTCGGCAACGGCATCTCCCTGATCATCTTCGCGGGCATCGTGGCGGTCCTGCCGTCGACGGTGGCGCGGATGCTGGGCCTGGCCCAGCAGGGTCAGATGTCGGCCTTCACCCTGTTCGGCATCGCCATCATGGCGGTCGCGGTCATCGTCTTCATCGTCTTCATGGAGCGCGCCCAGCGCCGCCTTCTGATCCAGTATCCGAAGCGCCAGGAAGGCAACCGCATGACCGGCGGCGAGCGCAGCTTCCTGCCGCTGAAGGTTAACACCGCGGGCGTGATCCCGGCCATCTTCGCCTCGTCGCTGCTGATGCTGCCGACGACGGTGGCCCAGTTCACCGCCAATGCGAACCTGCCGGACTGGATGAGCTGGCTGCCCCTGGTGACGGCTCAGCTGACCCACGGCCAGCCGGTGTTCATGATCTTGTACGCCGTCCTGATCGTCTTCTTCTGCTTCTTCTACACCTCGATCACCTTCAACCCCGAGGACACGGCCGAGAACCTGCGCAAGTACGGCGGCTTCCTGCCGGGCATCCGCCCGGGCAAGCGGACGGCCGAGTATCTGGACTATGTCCTGACGCGCCTGACGGTGATCGGCGCCGCCTACATCACCGCCGTCTGCCTGCTGCCGGAGTTCCTGGTCAGCAGCCTGGGCAACAGCCTGTACTTTGGCGGAACGTCTATCTTGATCGTGGTCTCGGTGACGATGGACACTGTCGCCCAGATCCAGTCGCACCTGCTGGCGCACCAGTACGAGGGGCTGATCAAGAAGGCCAAGTTGCGCGGTCGTGGCCGGGGCGGTTCCGCTCCTGTCCGTCGCTGATCGGGTAGGGGGCCCGAAGACATAATGAACCTGATCCTGTTCGGGCCGCCTGCGGCCGGCAAGGGCACCCAGGCCAAGCGGCTGGTCGAGGAGCGGGGCATGGTCCAGCTCTCAACCGGCGACATGCTGCGCGCGGCGATCGCTTCGGGCTCCGAGCTGGGGCTGAAGGTCAAGGATGTGCTGGCGCGCGGCGACCTCGTCACCGACGAGATCGTCATCGCTCTGATCGAAGCTCGTCTGCCGGAGGCCGAGGCCGCCGGCGGGGCCATCTTCGACGGCTTCCCCCGCACGGTGGCCCAGGCCGAGGCCCTGGACGCCATGCTGGCCAAGCGCGGCGCCAAGATCGACAGCGTCATCCGCCTGAAGGTGGACGACGCGGCCCTGACCGATCGGATCGGCAAGCGTTTCGCCGAGCAGGGGCGGCCTGACGACAATCCCGAGACCTTCAAGGACCGGCTGGCCGTCTACAATCGCCAGACCGCGCCGCTGCTTCCCTATTATGAAGGGCAGGGCAAGCTGACCGAGGTCGACGGCATGGGCGACATCGCCGCCGTGGCCGCCGCGATCGACACGGCGCTGGACGCCTGATCCGGCGCGCGGTCTGATCCCCTCGACTTCTGAAGCGTTAGCGTTCGGGAGCCTGTGCGGGAGAGACGGTTGCGGCCGACACGTATGAAGCAATGGCGCTGGGGCGCGGGGGGGCTGGTGGTCCTTCTGCACCTCGGCGCCTTTGTGCTTCTGGGCGTGGGTCGTCCGGAGCCGCCCCTGGTCATGGCTCTGCCGCCGATACTGGTCGATCTGGTTCCCCCGCCGCCGATACCGCCGCCGCCCCCGCCGCCCAGCGCGCCGGCGGCGTCGCAGGGCGGGGGCGCGCCCGCCGCGCCGTCCGTCGTTCGGCCGCCACCCCCGCGTCCGGCGCCGCCGAGGCCGGAAATCGTCGCGCTTGCACGCCCCGCGCCCGAACAGCCCCTGATCATCGGCGTCGCGCCGGAGCCCAGTCCGACGCCAGGCCCCGGTCAGGGCGGGCAGGGGACGGGCAGCGGCGGGGGCAGCGGTTCCGGCGTCGGTCCTGGCGTCGGCGACGGCCCTCCGCGCATCATCCGCGGTCCGACGGTCGGCGAACTGCGGACCCTGCACCCGCGCGAGGCCTTCCGTCGGCGCATGGGCGGGCGGGCGACCCTGGCCTGCCGCGTGCGGCTGGACACCACCCTGTCCGATTGCCGCCTGGTGGACGAAACGCCGCCGGGGATGGGATTCGGCGAGGCGGCTCTTGCGGCCGCTCGATATTTCCGCTTTCGTCCTCCGACGCAGAACGGAGCGCCGATTGATGGTCGAGAGGTCCGGGTGGGGGTCGAATGGCCCTGAGCCAGCCTGCTCACGGCGCTTGCCCGTTGACGCATCGGGAATCCCCTGTATAAGGGCGGCCTTCCGCGAAGGGCGTACACGCTCCTGGTCTGTTGACCGGAGCGATTTCTGCGTCTGATTAACGCGTACTTGGAGAATTTCGTGGCCCGTATCGCAGGCGTCAACATTCCGACCAACAAGCGCGTTGAAATCGCGCTTCAGTACATCCACGGCATTGGCGCGCACAACGCCAAGGAGATCACGGCCAAGATCGGCATCGAGCCGGCTCGCCGCGTGAACCAGCTGACCGACGCGGAGATCCTGCAGATCCGCGAAACCATCGACCGCGACTACACCGTCGAAGGCGACCTGCGTCGTGAAACCTCGATGAACATCAAGCGTCTGATGGACCTGGCCTGCTACCGCGGCCTGCGTCACCGCAAGGGCCTGCCGGTCCGCGGTCAGCGCACGCACACCAACGCCCGCACCCGCAAGGGCCCGGCCAAGCCGATCGCCGGCAAGAAGAAGTAAGAGAGAGGCCTGACCGATGGCTAAGGAACCGGGTCGCGTTAAGCGCCGCGAACGCAAGAACATCACCTCGGGCGTCGCCCACGTGAACGCTTCGTTCAACAACACCATGGTGACCATCACCGACGCTCAAGGGAACGCGATTTCCTGGTCGTCGGCCGGCCACATGGGCTTCAAGGGCTCGCGCAAGTCGACGCCGTACGCCGCCCAGATGGCTGCGGAAGACGCCGGCAAGAAGGCCGCCGAGCACGGCGTCAAGACGCTGGAAGTGAACGTCTCGGGTCCGGGTTCGGGCCGTGAGTCGGCCCTGCGCGCCCTGCAGGCCGTCGGCATGACGATCACGACCATCCGCGACGTGACGCCGATGCCGCACAACGGCTGCCGTCCGCCCAAGCGCCGTCGCGTCTAAGGTTCACGCCGCCTACCCCTTCTCCCGACGGCTCCTGTTGTTCTGAACGTGAGAACACGGAGTCGTCGAAACCCGTTCGAGGGACTTTATGATCGAAAGAAACTGGCAAGAGCTGATCCGTCCCGAGAAACCGCAAGTCGAGGGCGGGTCTGACCCGCAGCACAAGGCGCGTCTGATCGCCGAGCCTCTCGAGCGCGGTTTCGGTGTGACGCTCGGCAACGCGCTTCGTCGCGTTCTGCTGTCTTCGCTTCAAGGCGCGGCGGTCACGGCCATTCAGATCGACGGCGTGGTGCACGAGTTCTCGTCGCTGGAAGGCGTTCGCGAGGACGTCGTCGACATCGTTCTGAACATCAAGCAACTGGCCCTGCGCATGCACGCGGAAGGTCCGAAGCGGATGACCCTGCGCGCCACGGGCCCCGGCCCGGTGACCGCAGCCCAGATCGACCTGCCGGCCGACATCGAGGTGCTGAACCCGGATCATGTGATCTGCACCCTGGATGACGGCGCTTCGGTTCGCATGGAGCTGACGGTGCAGAACGGCAAGGGCTACGTCGCCGCCGAACTGAACCGCCCGGAAGACGCCCCGATCGGCCTGATCGCCGTCGACGCCCTGTATTCGCCGGTGAAACGCGTCGCCTATCGCGTCGAGCCGACCCGTCAGGGCCAGTCGCTGGACTACGACAAGCTGATCCTGGAAGTCGAAACCAACGGCGCCGTCTCGCCGGTTGACGCCGTGGCCTACGCCGCGCGCATCCTGCAAGACCAGCTGCAGATCTTCATCACCTTCGATGAGCCGACCAAGGCTGTCGAGCAGTCGGACGGCAAGCCCGAGCTGCCCTTCAACCCGGCCCTGCTGAAGAAGGTGGACGAGCTGGAGCTGTCGGTCCGTTCGGCCAACTGCCTGAAGAACGACAACATCGTCTACATCGGCGACCTGATCCAGAAGACCGAGGGCGAAATGCTTCGCACCCCGAACTTCGGCCGCAAGTCGCTGAACGAAATCAAGGAAGTTCTGGCGTCCATGGGACTGAGCCTCGGCATGGATGTGCCGAACTGGCCGCCGGAGAACATCGAAGATCTGGCCAAGAAGTTCGACGACCAGATCTGATCATCAACCCCTCCGCCCAGGTCCCGCGTGGATCGGTTGGGGCGGTAAGAATGAGAGGCCCCAGGTCTCGTCCGCCAAGTAGGGACGAGAAACCAGGGTCGAGTAGGAGAGACCCCGATGCGCCACGGCGCCGCCTATCGTAAGCTCGGCCGTACGGTCAGCCACCGCCAGGCCATGTTCGCCAACATGGCCGCCTCGCTGATCAAGCACGAGCAGATCACGACCACCCTGCCGAAGGCGAAGGAACTGCGTCCTTTCGTCGAGAAGCTGGTCACCCTCGCCAAGAAGGGCGACCTGCACGCTCGTCGTCAGGCCATCAGCGCCGTTCGCGACGTGCCGCAAGTCGGCAAGCTGTTCGACACGCTGGCTCCGCGTTACGCCGAGCGTAACGGCGGCTACATCCGCATCATGAAGGCGGGCTTCCGTCACGGCGACAACGCTGCGATGGCCGTCATCGAGTTCGTCGATCGCGACGTGGCCGCCAAGGGCCAGGACTCCGGTCCGGTCTTCGCCATCGAGGGCGACGACGAAGCCTGATTTCGGCTTCACCGACTGTATTGAGAGGGCGGCTGGAGCAATCCCGCCGCCCTTTTTCTTCGCAAGCCGCTGAAGGGAGGGCTCGATGACCCGCGTGGAGACCTGGAACGGGCTCGTCGTGGCCGTGTGCGAGCCGGACGGGGCCCTGCTGGCGGACGTGGCCGACATCAATGACTTCCTGTCGCTGGCTTTCGAAGCGAACGCCGATTGGCTGGCCATGCCGGTAACGCGTCTGGGCGAGGACTTCCTGCGTCTTCGCAGCCGGTTGGCGGGCGAGACCACGCAGAAGTTCGTCAACTACCGGGTCGGCCTGGCGATTATCGGCGATATCAGCGCCGAGGCGGCCGGATCCGAGGCGCTGACGGACTATGTGAGGGAGTGCAATCGAGGCCGATCCGTATGGTTTCTGCCCGATCTGACAGCCCTGAAGTTGAAGCTCGAAACGGGACGGAGCGAGGCATGAGCACCCACGGGATACGGCCTTTCGATCCGTCGGCGGCGGCGGACAGCGCAGCCTGGCGGTCGCTGAACGAAGCCTGGCTGGCCGAGGGCGGCTTCGCCATCGAGGCCAAGGACCGCAAGGTGCTGGAGGACCCGCAGGGGCAGATCCTGGCGCAGGGCGGCCGCATCTTCTTCATTCAGCGCGGCGACGATGTCGTGGGCTGTTGCGCCCTGATGGCCATGGACGACGGCGGCTTCGAGGTCGCCAAGATGACGATTGCGCCGGCTGCGCGCGGCCATGGGCTGTCGCGGCGGCTGCTGGAGGTCTGTGAGGACGCCGCGCGCGAGGCGGGCGCGCCGCGTCTCTATCTGGAGACCAGTTCGACGCTAGGGCCGGCGCTGGCGCTCTATGACAGCTTCGGCTTCGTGCGCCTGCCGCCGCGCGAGACGCCCTATGTCCGGGCCGATGTCTTCATGGAGAAGGCGCTGGTCTGATCCGGCCTATTCCTTCGACAGGTCCTGTCGTCGAAACCACCACAGGGCCAGGAAGAAGGGCGCGAAGCTCCACAGCGCCAGTCCCGCCACGGCGCGCCAGCCGGCGCCGTCGGGCAGGACAGCGGCCATCATCCCGCCCTGGATCAAGGCCTTGAGCACCTCATAGGCGTCGCCGGGGAACAGCAGCATGGTGGGCCAGTCGCCTATCCGCCAGCCGAGGAGGGGGGCGCCCTTGGCGAGAAAGGCCTGCGCCACGCCGATGACCAGCGGAACGAAGAGGGCGGCCAGCATGGACCGCGTGACCGTCGCCGCCAGCAGGGCCAGCAGCAGGAACTGTACGACGCGGACAAAGGCCAGCAGGAACATCAGGCCGAAGCTCTGCGCGGTCTCGGCGCCGAAGTGGAAGACGAAGCTGTTGCCGAAGATCAGGCCCTTGGCGACGGCGCCGATCACGGCGGCGGCCAGCATCAGCAGCAGCCCGGCCAGAACCATCAGCTTCACCGCGCCGGCCTTGCCCATGATGAGGTTCGGACGGCTGTTGCGCGCCGTGATCAGTCGCCAGGTCTCCCAGCGATAGTCGCCTGCGAAGACGCTCGCCGCGCCGATCAGCAGGAAGGCCAGGAGCGCCGGGTTGGCCAGATTGCCGGCCGCCTCGAGCAGGGCCTGGCCCAGATCGAGGGTTCCTCGCTCCAGGCGCAGCTGGGACGGCAGACGATCGCGGACGGCGGAGATCTTGTCGTCGATGAACAGATTGCCCGCGATGCTCGCCGCCAGCCCGACCACAGGCACGAAGACGATGCTCCACAACAGGGCCGTGCGATTCTGCAGCAGGCGCCAGGTTTCGGCGCGGATGGCGTCGGCCAGCATCATGGGCGGTCTCCCTCGACGGAAGAGGTTTCGGTCATGAAGACGCTTTCCAGATCGGCGCCGACCCAGCGGGCCTCGTCGATGTCCACGCCCTGTTCGATCAGGGCGCGCAGCAGGGCGGGGGCCTCGGCGCGGGGAATGGAGGCCATGACGGCGTCGTCCTGAACGCTGCCGCGCTCGCCCAGCACGGCCATCACCTTGGCCAGAGGCGTGGCCGACAGGCGCAGGCGTTCGCCCGAGGCGGTCAGGTCGCTGACCTTGCCCTCGGCCGCCAGCTTGCCTCGGTTCAGGATGGCGACGCGGTCGCAGACGCGCTGGACCTCCAGAAGCTGGTGGCTGGCCAGAACGACGGTCACGCCGTCGTCATCGGCCAGGCTGCGGATCAGGCTGCGCATCTCCTGGATGCCGGGCGGGTCCATGCCGCTAGTCGGTTCATCAAGGATGACGAGGTCGGGCCGGGTCATCAGGGCGGCGGCGACGCCCAGCCGCTGCATCATGCCGACCGAAAAGCCGCGCACCTTGCGGTCCGCCGCCTCGGTCAGGCCCACCCGCGCCAGCCAGCGGTCGGTTTCGGCCTCTGCGCCCATGCCGTGCGCCAGCGCCAGCCAGCGCAGCGCCTGACGCGCGGTCAGATAGGGCGGGTAGCGCGGCGTCTCGATCATCGAGCCCATGCGCCGGGTGACGGCTGGATCGCCGGCAGGCTGGCCCATGACCCGCACCTCGCCCGCCGTGGGTCGGATCAGGCCCAGAAGGATGCGGAACAGCGTCGACTTGCCCGCGCCGTTCGGCCCCAGCACCCCATAGACCCCGCCGCGCGGGATGCTGAGGCTGAGGCCGTCCAGGGCGCGCACCGCGCCATAGGTCTTGGTCAGGCCGCTCGTCTCGATAACGCTGGTCATGAGTCGCAGCGTGACCCGACAGTGGAAAACCGGCAAGCCGTCTTCTGTCTGTCGCGGATTGGGCTTAGGCAGCGTCCCCGAATGCCGCTTTCGGGAGCACCTCATGTTTGATCGTCTGTTCGGGCTGGCGCGCGCCGCCGTCCTGACCCTGGCTGTCGCCGCCTGCGCCACCACGCCGCCCGCGCCGCCGGTCGAGACGGCCCAGGCGCCGAACGTCATCCTGATCTCCATCGACGGCTTCCGCGCGGACTATCTGCAACGCGGGGCGACGCCGGTGCTGGCGCAATTGGCGGCCGAGGGGGCGTCGGGCCCGATGAAGCCGTCCTTCCCCAGCGTGACCTTCCCCAACCACTACACCCTGGTCACGGGGCTGCATCCCGATCACCACGGCATCGTCGGCAACAACATGGTCGACGCCGAACTGGGCCGCTTCTCGCTCGGCAACAAACAGGCCGTCACCGATCGCCGCTGGTGGGACCAGGGCGAGCCGATCTGGGTCTCGGCCGAGCGACAGGGCGTGAAGACCGCCACCATGTTCTGGCCGGGGTCCGAGGCCGACATCCGCGGCGTGCGGCCCAGCTACTGGGCGCCCTTCGATCAGTCGATGCCGGGCGACGCCCGCGTGGATCAGGTGCTGACCTGGCTGGACCTGCCCGCCGCCCAGCGCCCGGCCCTGACCACCCTCTATTTCGATATCGTGGACACCATGGGCCACCACCACGGGCCGGACGCCCCCCAGACGCTGGAGGCCACGCGATCGGTCGACGCCTCCATCGGCCGCCTGGTCGAGGGGCTGAAGGTGCGGGGCCTGTATGAGAACACCATCCTGGTCGTGGTGTCCGATCACGGCATGGCGGCGACCTCGCCCGACCGCGTGACGGTGCTGGACGACATCGTGGACCCCGAGGCGGTCCAGATCGTCTATGGCGGCGCCGTCACCTTCCTGAACCCCGTTGCGGGACGCGAGGCCGAGGTGGAGCAGGCCCTGTTGGGCTCGCGACCGCACCTGGACTGCTGGCGCAAGAGCGAGATCCCAGCGCGCTTCATCCTGGGCTCCAACCCGCGCGTGCCGGCCATCGTCTGCGCTTCGGAGCCCGGCTGGCTGTTGGCGACCAGGGCGCGCCCGGTGACCAAACCCGGCGGGGCCCACGGCTATGACAACGCCGCGCCCGAGATGCAGGCGATCTTCATCGCCCACGGACCCGGCGTCATCGCCGGACGGCGGCTGGAGAACCTGGACAGCGTCGACGTCCAGCCTTTCCTGGCTCGCCTTCTGGGCGTCTCCGCACCGCACGGCGACGGTGACCCGAACGACACGCTTCCGGCGACGCAGCGCTGAGCAACCCTAATTTCGTCACCCTCGGGCTTGTCCCGAGGGCCCATCGGGGCTTCATACGCGCCGCTTAAGGGTCATGCCGCCAGGTTGACGGCGCGAACCACGCCTTCGCCAGGTCTTCCCAGTGCGGGTTCTCCCGCTCGATCAGATTGATCTTCCAGTCGCGCAAATAGCGTTTCAGCGCCTTCTCCCGGCGGATCGCGTCCGTGATCGCTTCGAAGGGTTCATACCAGACGAGTCGCTTCAGTCCGTGTTCTCTGGTGAAGCCAGGGAAGCTCCCGTCTCGATGTTGCTGCACGCGTTGAAGCAGATTGCTGGTTACGCCGACATACAATGTCCCCTGGGGCCGGTTGGCCATCATGTAGGCGGCGATGAAGGGTCGCTCGTTCGACATTAAGGCAGAGCTTGCAGAAAGATGGGCCCTCGGGACAAGCCCGAGGGTGACGAGTTAAGGAAAATTATCGCGTGGGCGGCCAGCGGCGTCTAGAACGTCGCTCCACCTCCGCGAGCCCTCATGTCCCTGCACCAGCCCAAGGTCCGCCGCGCGGCGATCGCCTTCATCCTCGTGACTGCGGTGTTGGACATCGTGGCCATGGGGATCGTCATTCCGGTCCTGCCCCATCTGATCGAGGAGTTCGTCGGGTCGAACGCGCGCGCAGGCCTGCTGAACGGGGTGTTCGTGGCCCTGTGGGCGGGGATGCAGTTCCTGGCCTCGCCGGTGATCGGTTCGCTGTCGGATCAGTATGGACGCCGCCCCGTCATCCTGCTGAGCTGCGCCGGGCTTGCGGCCGACTATGTGCTGATGGCGCTGGCGCCGAACCTGTGGTGGCTGGCGGTCGGGCGGCTGGTGGCGGGCGTCACCTCGTCCAGCTTCACCACTATTTACGCCTATATGGCCGACATCACCGAGCCTGAGAAACGCGCTCGCGCCTATGGTCTGATCGGCGCGGCCTTCTCGGGAGGATTCGTGCTGGGGCCGGTTCTGGGCGGTTTCCTGGGCGAGTTCGGTCCGCGCGTGCCCTTCTGGGTGGCGGGCGCCCTGTCGGGCGTGGCCTTCCTGTACGGCCTGTTCATCCTGCCGGAGAGCCTGCCGCTGGAGAAGCGGATGCCCTTCAGCTGGCGTCGCGCCAACCCGGTGGGGGCCATGATCCTGCTGAAACGTCACGCCGAGCTGGCGGGCCTCGCGATCGTGAACTTCCTGCTCTACTTCGCCCACCACGTCTTTTCGGCGGTCTTTGTCCTCTATGCCGGGCTCCGTTACGGCTGGGGGCCGTGGCAGGTCGGGGCCTTGCTGGCCATGGTCGGGGTGCTGGACATGATCGTTCAGGGCGCGCTGGTCGGCCCGGCGTCCAAGCGGTTCGGGGACCGAGCGACCATGATCTTCGGCCTGTGCGGCGGGGCGGTGGGCATCGCCCTGATGGGCTGGGCGCCGACGGGCGTCGCCTTCATCGTCGCCATGTTCCCCAACGCCCTGTGGGGCCTCGCCATGCCGACGCTTCAGTCCCTGATGACCCGCCGCGTCGGCGAGAGCGAGCAGGGCCAGCTTCAGGGCGCGAACATGAGCGTCGCCTCCATCGCCGGGGTGGCCTCGCCCCTGTTCTTCGGCTGGATCTACTCGGTTTCGGTGGGCGAGGGCGGCGGGCGGGCGGCGGCCTGGTTGTCGGAGCGAGGGTTGCCCGCAGTGTCCGCTGCGGCCGACGCCATGCTGTCCGAGCCGGGGCTGGCCTTCTATCTGGCCTCCGCCGTGCTGGCTCTGGGCGCCCTGATCGGATTCCTGACCGCGCGCCGGGCGGAACGGGACGAGGTCACATCCGTTTGATCGCCGCCGCGCCCCGGATCGAACGACGGCCTTGATCCTGTCGAAAAGCCGAGGCGGAATGGATGCAACGCCCAAGCTTGTAGAACCGGGACGAGATGAAGACTTCCAGACTGGCCATCGCCGCCGCCCTGATCCTGTCCGCCTGCGGCCAGCCGCAGCCCTCCAAGGCGCAGGAAGGCGTCTTCGCCGAACAGCCCCGCGTCGCCCCGCGCGACGCCGGTTCGCTGAAGACCAGCTTTGCTCCTGTGGTGCGTGAAGCCGCGCCCGCCGTGGTGAACATCTCGGCGCGGGGCGTCCAGCGCGTGCGCGACCCCTTCTTCGAACTGTTCGGCGGCGGGCCGCAGTCTCGCGTCACGGGCTCCATCGGCTCGGGCGTCATCGTGCGCCCGGACGGTATCGTCGTGACCAACAACCACGTCATCCAGAACATGCAGGAGATCCGCGTCACCCTGAACGACCGGCGCGAATATCCGGCCAAGGTGCTGCTGGCGGACGAGCGGTCCGACATCGCCGTGCTGCAGCTCGAAAACCTGGACGGCGACCTGCCGGTCCTGCGCATCGACGATCAGGAGCAGCAGCAGGTCGGTGATCTGGTCCTGGCCATCGGCAATCCGTTCGGCGTCGGCCAGACCGTGACCAACGGCATCATCTCGGCCCTGAACCGGACCGAGACGGGCATCAGCGATTCCGGCTCCTTCATCCAGACCGACGCGCCGATCAATCCCGGCAACTCCGGCGGCGCCCTGGTCGACATGGACGGCGATCTGATCGGCATCAACACGGCCATCTTCTCGCGTACAGGATCCTCGACGGGCGTGGGCTTCGCCGTGCCGGCCACCATGGTCAAGCGGGTCGTGGATTCTGCTGTCGGCGGCGCCAAGTCGGTCGAGCGCGCCTGGCTGGGCGTCAAGGGCGACTCGGTCAGCTCCGACATGGCCCGCAGTCTGGGGCTTGAGCGGCCGCAAGGCCTGATGGTGACCGACGTCTACGCCGGCGGCCCGGCCGCGCGCGCGGGCATCGAGCAGGGCGACGTCATCACCGCCATCGACGGCGCCGAGGTCAACGACCAGGGAGGGCTGAACTTCCGCGTCGGGACCAGGTCGCCGAACGACACGGTCGCCGTCAGCGTCCTGCGCGACGGCCGGACCCAGACCTTGAACGCTCGCGTCTCGACCCTGCCGGGCGACGCCGATCCGGGGCAGGGCACGGTCGTGGGGCAGGGCGCCTTGGCCGGGCTTCAGGGCGTGGCGCTGAACCCGGCGCTGGCGGACCGTCTGGGCGGCGATCCCTTCACCAGCGGCGTGGTGGTCACCGGACTGCAGCGCAACAGCGTCCCGGCCCGCATCGGACTGCGTCCCAACGACCTGGTGGTGCAGATCGACGGCCGCGCCGTCACGACGGTCGCCGCCCTGGGACGTGCGCAACGCGGCTCGGAGTTGACCATCGTCCGCAACGGCCGTCGTCTGACCGGCCGCTTGCCGTAGAGCTTTCCGGCCCGGTAGGAAGTCAAAGGGAAGCAGGCGCTGTGTTTCTCCCTCCCCTTCATGGGGAGGGTGGTCGCGAAGCGACCGGGTGGGGAGGGCTAGGTGATCCGAGCGCGGCGATTGTTTGGCTTGCCGCCCCCACCCGTCTTCGGCCTTCGGCCTCAGCCACCCTCCCCATGAAGGGGAGGGAGAGGGTTGCGCTTTTCTATGGCTTACGGCGGCGGGGTCTTACCCCTTCTGCGGTCCGCCGATGCTCCACAGGTGGCCGAACGGATCGCGCACCTGGCCGTAGCGGTCGCCCCAGAACTGGTCCTCCAAGGGCATGACCGGAATCGCGCCGTTGACCAGGGCGCGGCCCCACCATTCGTCGGCGTCGTCGACCTGAAGATGCAGGCTGACCCCGACCGGCTTGATGTCGGCTTCGCCGGTCCATTCGGGGAATTCGTCGGCCAGCATGATGCTGCCGCCGTTGATGCGCAGATGGGCGTGCATCAGGCGCTCGCCGTCCTCGGCGGGCATCCGCATGATTTCCTCGGCCCCGAAGGCGCGGGCGTAGAATTCGATCGCCGCGGCCGCGCCGCGCGAGGGAATGGTCAGATGGGGCGTCACCCCGCCGCTCGGTCCCTGTTCAGGCTTGGGTTTAGTCATGCGATTCCTCCTTGGAGGCGTTGTAGCGGGTGCAGTCGCCCGAACGAACGCCTATCTAGAGCGTTCCATGACTGATTTGTTCGAAGCCTCCGGCATTCATCCTCCCGACGCTCCGCTCGCCGACCGTCTGCGCCCGCAGGCGCTGGACCAGGTGGTGGGCCAGGACCACCTGCTCGGCGAAGGCGGGCCGATCCGCCGCATGATCGAGGCCGGGCGCCTGGGCTCCATGATCCTGTGGGGGCCGCCGGGCACGGGCAAGACGACGATCGCCCGCCTGTTGGCGAAGGCGGCGGGCTATGAATACCAGTCGATCAGCGCCGTCTTCTCGGGCGTCGCCGACCTGAAAAAGGCGTTCGAGGCCGCGCGGATGCGCCGGGCGGCGGGTCAGCAGACCCTGCTGTTCGTTGACGAGATTCACCGCTTCAACCGCGCCCAGCAGGACGGTTTCCTGCCCTTCGTGGAGGAGGGGATCGTCACCTTGGTCGGCGCGACCACGGAGAACCCCAGTTTCGAGCTGAACGGCGCCCTGCTGTCGCGATCGCAGGTCTATGTGCTGAAACGGCTGGACGACGCCTCGCTGGATCTGCTGCTGGACCGGGCCGAGGCGCTGATGGACATGCGCCTGCCGCTGACGCCTGAGGCGCGCCAGGCCATGCTGGCCCTGGCGGACGGCGACGGTCGCTATCTGCTGACCATGTCCGAGGTGCTGTTCGACCTGCAGGATGTCGAACCGCTGGACGTGCAGGCCCTGGCAGGCGTGCTGCAGAAGCGAGCGCCCGCCTACGACAAGTCGCGCGAGGAGCACTACAACCTCATCTCGGCCCTGCATAAGTCGGTGCGCGGATCGGACCCGGACGCGGCGCTCTACTGGCTGGCGCGGATGCTGAACGGGGGCGAAGACCCCCTCTATCTGGCGCGACGCATCGTGCGCATGGCGGTCGAGGACATCGGTCAGGCCGACCCCCTGTCCATCCTGGTCGCCAATGCAGCCAAGGATACCTACGACTTCCTCGGCTCGCCTGAGGGGGAGCTGGCGCTGGCGCAGGCCGTGGTCCATCTGGCCACAGCGCCCAAATCGGTCGGCGTCTATGAAGCCTTCAAGGCGGCGAAGAAGGCGGCGCACGAGACCGGCTCCCTGATGCCGCCCGCCCATATCCGCAACGCCGCGACCAAGCTGATGAAGCAACTCGGCTACGGCAAGGGCTATCAATACGATCCCGACACGCCCGAGGGTTTCTCCGGCGCCGATTTCTTCCCCGACGAGATGGAGCGCCGCACCTTCTACAAGCCCAAGGGCGAGGGCCATGAGGAGAAGGTCAAGGCGCGCCTGGAACGGTGGGCGGCGATGCGGGCGCGGATGCAGGCGGATAAGGCGTAGGGCGAGCACGGCGACGCTCATTGAACGGTGTTCATTGTCGTGCGCGTCCTTCCGGCGTAGGCTGAACCTCCCAACTGCGGAGGCGGCTATGGTCGATGTTCTGCGGCGTATATCGACGCCCTGGCATGTGTGGCTGGTCGGCGTGCTGTCTTTCCTGTGGAATGCGCTTTTCGTCTGGCAGTGGATGCTGCAGGTGACGGGAGATCCAGCCTACTGGGCCGGGATGACCCCGGCCGAAGCCGCCTACCTTCGCGCCGTGCCGTTATGGACCGATGTTGCGGTCGGGGTCGCCTTCTGGGGCGGGCTGCTGGCGGCGGTGCTGCTGCTGTTCCGGCGACGCCAGGCGACGATGCTGTTCGCCATCGCCCTGATCGCCATGCTGGCGGACACGACCTACATCCACTTCATGAGCAATGGGCGCGAGATCATGGGACCCGTCGGCGTGGCGTTCGGCTTGGTCATCATCGCCGTCCTGGTCGCCCAGACCGCCTATTGCGCCTGGATGGACCGACGCGGCGTGATCGTCTGAAGCAAGGCCGAAGCCCTTGTTGCGGCGGCCTATCTCAGCGTAGTTGTCGACGCTCAAGGCTCTGGGGAAGAATGATGGTCGATATTTCGAAGCGCCCGACGACGCCGTGGCATCTGTGGGCCATCGGTGCGGCGTCAGTGCTCTGGAACGGCGTCGGCGTCTGGCAGTGGTATCAGAAGGTGACGGGCGCGCAGGCCTATTGGAGCGCGCTGACGATGGAGCAGGTCTTCTACCTGCGCTCGGCGCCGTTGTGGACCGACGTGGCCTACGGCGTGGCGGTGTGGTGCGGCCTGCTGGGGGCGTTGATGCTGTTGCTGCGACGGAAGCTGGCGTTCAACGCCTTCGTCGCGGGCCTGATCGCCATGCTGGCGCACGCCGCCTATGTGCTGGCGCTGAGCAACGGGCGCGAGGTGTTGGGCGCGGGCGGGACGGCCTTCACCCTGGTCGTCGCCCTGATCTTCGCGGTGCAGATCGCCTATTCGCACTGGGCGCGACGCAGGGGCCTGATCCGCTAGGCGGGCGCTTCAGGCGGGGTCGTAGCGAATATTGTTAACGCCTCGATTTCAGGCGTAATCTCCTCTCCATCGACAACCTGGGGAGGGAACAATGGTCGATATTTCAAGGCGTGCTTCGACGCCGTGGCATCTGTGGCTGATCGGCGTTCTGTCGCTGCTGTGGAACGGCTTCGGCGGCTATGACTTCGTGCAGACCACCACGCGCGGCGAAGCCTATATGCGCGAGTCCGGCTTCGGCGAGGAGATGATCGCCTATTACAACGCCATGCCCGCCTGGATGTATGTTCCATGGGCGCTGGGCGTCTGGGGCGCGGTGATCGGGTCGCTGCTGCTGCTGACGCGCAGCCGCTGGGCCGTTCATGCCTACGCCCTGTCGCTGCTTGGGGCGGTGGTCAGTCTGATCTACTCCAAATTCATCAACCCGCCGCCCGCGCTGTCGCCGGAATTGGCGATGATGGAGTGGATGCCCTACGTCATCGTCGTCATCGCCGCCTTCCTGGCCTGGTACGCCTGGGCCATGGCGAAGAAGGGCGTGCTCCGCTAAAGGCTCGGCGGGTGAAAACCCGCCAGCCTGTTTCCCTGACCGAAGAAGAGATCGCCGCCGTCCGTTCGTGGGTGGTGCATGAAGACGCGCATCTGATCGCCTTCAACAAGCCGTCGGGCCTGTCCAGCCAGGGCGGCCGCATTCAGGCGCATACGCTGGACGACCTGCTGTGGGCCTTCGCCCGCTCGAACGGCAAGCGGCCGGAACTGGTGCATCGACTGGATCGCGACACCTCCGGCGTCATTCTGGCCGCCAAGACCAAGCCTGCCGCCGGCTTCTTCGGCAAGGCGCTGCAAGCCCGCAAATTCCACAAGACCTATCGCGCCCTGATCGCCGCCGCGCCCGAGCCGCGGGCGGGTCAGATCGACGCCCCCCTGCGCCGTCAGGAGATCGGCCGGGAATCCTACATGCGCGTGGTCGAGGTCGGAGCCGAGGGGGCTCAGGCCTCGCAGAGCCGCTATCGCACCCTGGCCGCCAACGAAGAGGGGGCGGTGGTCGAGCTGGAGCCCTTGACCGGGCGGATGCACCAGCTGCGCGTCCACATGGCCCACATCGGTCGGCCCCTGGTCGGCGATGTGCGCTACGGCGGCGCCCTGACCTTCGCCGGGCGCCCGGCGTCGCGCCTGATGCTGCACGCGGCGAAGCTGAGCTTTCCCCACCCGGACGGCGGCCGCCTGACGATCGAGGCGCCAGAGCCAACGGATTTCCAGGCGCTGCGTGAGGCGGCGGGGCTTTAGGCGCTTCATCCCCTGTTCAGCTTCACAGCGGAACAATCCGGCTCGCCCGTACGCTGTTCGGGCGTGGGAGACACGCGCATGAAACGCCTCGCCATCGTCACGATCGCAGCCTCGGCCCTGGCTCTGACGGCCTGCGCCAGCCTTGCGCCCTATGGCCAACAGATGGGGCCGAACGGGCAGGGCTATTCCGAACAGCAGATCGAACGCGACCGTTTCCGCGTGACCTACAAGGGCGTCGGCGCGCCCGGTCCGGTGGCGGATATGGCGCTGTTCCGCGCGGCCCAGCTGACGACCGAACAGGGCTACGACTGGTTCGAGGTGACGCAACGCTGGATCGACGGCCGTCCCGACAGCGCGGGAGGCGTACGGCCCAGCGTGTCGGTCGGCGCCGGCACGGGCCGTTACGGCGGCTGGTCCACTTCGGGCGTCGGCGTCGGCCTGGGCTTCGACCTCAGCGGGCCGCAGCCGACCTCGACCACGCTGGAGATCGTCATGGGCCGCGGCCAGCGCCCGGATCGCCCCGAAGCCTATGACGCGCGCGGCGTGCAGGACGCCATCCGTCCGCGCCTTTAAGGTCTAGAACGGCCAGCGCGCCATGGCGGCGGCGAAGGCCAGCAACGGGATCAACAACAGAATCTCCAGCCCGATCGCGCGTCTCGCGGCGGTCAGTTCGGCCTGTGGCGGGACGTAGTCGGGCGCCGTCCGCGCCGCCTTGCGCCATCTCAGGATCGCCAGCGTCGGCCGGATCGAGATCAGGCCGATCAGGGCGAAGGTCGCGATCTTGGCCCAGAAGAAGGGATTGGCTTCATAGAAGGCCCAGCCCTTGCCGCCCATCACCCGTCCGACCCCGACCAGCACGATCAGCAGGGCCGTGACGCCATAGCCCGCATCCAGCCCGGCCAGCCGCTTCACCGGCGGTTCGGGCGTGCGCAGCAGCGCCAGCTCCGACGCCAGCATGACGATCAGGCCCAGGAACAGCAGGTGGTGCAGGATGGCGAGGACAAGGTCGTGCATGGCGGCCTTCGCAAATGACGTCGGAACAGTATATGCCGCCAGCATGACACGTTTTCTGCTGGTTGCGAGCGGCGGCGCTCTGGGGGCGATGGCGCGCTACGCCCTGGGTCTGGCGGTCGGCCGTCTGGCGCCGGGCGCGGCCTGGCCATGGGGCACGTTCGGCGCCAATCTGATCGGGGGGCTGCTGATGGGCCTGCTGGCCGGATGGCTGGCGCTGAAGGCGGGCGCGCATCAGGAGAGCATCCGCCTCTTCGCTGCGGTCGGCGTCCTGGGCGGGTTCACCACCTTCTCGGCCTTCTCGCTGGAGACGGCGCTGATGATCGAACGCTGCGAGATGGCCACGGCCGCCCTCTATGTCGCCGCCTCGGTCGTCCTGGCCGTCGCCGCCCTGTTCCTGGGACTTCTTATCGCCCGAAAGGCTTTTGCATGACCCGCGAGGTCAAGACTCTCTTTGTCGCCGAGGCCGAGGACGGCATCCGTCTGGACCGCTGGTTCAAGCGTCGCTGGCCGCACCTGTCGCACATTCAGGTGCAGAAGATGGCCCGCAGCGGCCAGATCCGCGTCGACGGCTCGCGGGTGAAGCCCGAGGACCGCCTGACCGCCGGCGCCGCCGTGCGCGTGCCGCCGATTCCCGATCCGGTCGAGCGCGTCCCCGGCGAGAAGCCCAAGATCAGCGACCGCGACGCCGCCTACGCCAAGTCGCTGGTCCTGTATGAAGACGACATGGTCATCGCCCTGAACAAGCCGCACGGACTGGCGGTGCAGGGCGGCACCAAGACGACCAAGCACGTCGACCGCCTGCTGTCGGCCTGGGGCGAGGGGATGGAGCGTCCGCGCCTGGTCCACCGTCTGGACCGCGACACCTCGGGCGTGTTGCTGCTGGGCAAGGGGCCGGAGGCGGCCAAGCGACTGGCCGGGGCCTTCGCCCGCCGTCAGGCCAAGAAGACCTACTGGGCCATCGTCATCGGCAATCCCAAACCCTCGGCGGGCCAGATCGACCTGGCGCTGAAGAAGTCGGGCATCAACGACTTCGAGATTATGCGCCCCGCCGATCCCAAGGAGCACGGCGCCGAACCGGCCGAGACGGCCTACGCCACCGTCAGCCGCGCCGCCCACCGCGCCGCCTGGATGGCCCTGCGCCCCTTCACCGGACGAACGCACCAACTGCGCGCTCACATGAGCGCCATCGGCCACCCCATCCTGGGCGACCCGAAGTACGGCAACGACCAGTCGAACGAACTGTCCGGCCCGCTGAAGCTGCAGCTTCACGCCCGCCGCATCGAACTGGACCACCCCGGCGGCGGCAAGCTGATCGTCGAGGCTCCCCTCAGTCCCGAGATGAAGGCCGGCTTCAACCACTTCGGCTTCTCCGAGGACGAGGCCGATGAAGACCCCTTCGCGGGCGTGCGGCGGATGCGATGAATAGCACGGCGCCAGACCAGGAACTGGATCGTCTGTTGAGCGCAGGGCGGGCACAGGACGCACTTGCCCTGGCGACGCGGGAGATCGAAGCAGGGCGCGGCGTCTTTGCGGTCCATTCTTATCGGGCGCAGGCCCTGCAGGCGCTTGGCCGCCCGAAGGAGGCTCTGCCCGACGCGCGACAGGCGGCGGCGATGGCGCCGAAAAGCGTTTCGGCGCATCATAATCTTGCGGCGCTCCTAGGGGATCTGGGAATGGCCGACGAGGCCGAGACGGCGGCTCGACAAGCTTTCGTTGCAGGCGGCGACGCACCGGAAACATGGCTGGTCCTGGCCCGCGCCCTGCAAGGTCAAAATCGTCTTGATGAAGCTGAGCAAGCCTATCGAGGCGCCATCTCCCGCCGTCGGGATTATCCCGACGCGGTGCGGGATCTCGCCTATCTGGCCTGGATGCGGACCGGCGACGTCGAAGTTGCGGCCGCGCCGCTTCTGGACGCCCTGACGCGCCAGGGACAAAGCGAGCCCTTGCGTATGGCCTTGGCTCAGTTGCTTCAGTATGCGGATCGACACGCGGAGGCCTATCGCGTCCTGGCGTCTATCCCCTTGTCGCCGCGCGGCCATTTCGCCGCAGCTCAGATCGCGCTGAGTGATGACCCCGCCTTGGCGCTCCGGCATATCGGGGCGGCCAGAGCGCAGGGCGTGGACGCCGCCCCTCTCCGGTCCGTCTCCGCCGAGGCCCTGCTGGCTCTCGGCCGTCCCCAGGACGCCATGCAGGATATCGGTCGTCTGCGTCAGGAGGGGCCGGAGAATCAGTACGCCATCGCTCTGGAGGCCGTTGCGCTGCGTCTGATGGGGGATGATGCCTATCGACGGCTGTATGATTACGATCGGCTTGTGTGTCCCCAATGGATCGACTGCCCGGAGGGCTGGTCGGATCTCGACAGTTATCTACGGGATCTTGCTGGGGCGTTGCGGCGCAATCATGCTTTGAAGACGCACCCCATCGGACAATCTCTTCGAGGAGGATCTCAAACCTCTGCGCCGCTGATCCTGAACCAGGATCCTGTGATCCGGGCGTTCTTTCAGGCGATCGACCGTCCGATCCGACGTTATATCGATGGACTGGAAGGCGACGGACCGGCGGCGGCGCGACGTTCGGGGGGATATGACATCGCCGGTTGCTGGTCAGTGCGCTTGCGGCCGGAAGGCTATCACGCCGATCACGTCCATCCGCAGGGCTGGATTTCTTCGGCCTGCTATATTGAGGTTCCTGACATCGCGCGCGCCGACGATCGCCAGGGTTGGCTGCGGTTCGGTCAGCCGCCCTTTGTCGCCTCGTCGGGCCTGACTGCGGAGCATTTTGTCCAACCCGAACCGGGAAAAGTGGTGCTGTTCCCCTCCTACATGTGGCACGGAACGGTTCCTTTTGGCGGCGAGCAGGAGCGCCTGACCGTGGCCTTCGACATCGTGCCTGTCTGAATATGACCGCTTCCGACGCTCCGCTCGCCGTCTTCGACATCGACGGCACCCTGGTCGACAGCCGCGCCTCGATCCATCGCGCGGCCTGCGAGGCGGCGCAGGTTCTGGGCCTGCCGGAACCGGAATACGATCGCGTGCGCCAGATCGTCGGCCTGAGCCTCCATCACGCCCTGCACGTTCTGGAGCCGGCGCTGACCGACGCTGAACTGGCAGATTTCGTCGCCGCCTTCCAGGCCAGTTTCCGCGCCATGTATGAGGCGGGGCATGAGGAGCCGCTCTATCCCGGCGTGATGGACACCCTGCGGCGCTTGAAGCGCGACGGCTGGCGGCTGTCGCTGGCGACGGGGCAGAACCGGCGCGGCGTGGCCCGCAATCTGGCGCGGCCCGAGTGGAGCGATCTCTTCCTGTCCAGCCATTGCGCCGAGGACGGGCCGGGCAAGCCGGACCCGGCCATGCTGCGCGCCGCCATGAGGACCTGCGGAGCCGACGCCGCCTCGACCGCCATGATCGGCGACACCAGCCACGACATCGCCATGGCGCTGGCGGCGGGCGTGCATCCGCTTGGCGTCGGCTGGGGTTTTCATACGTTGGAGGAGCAGGCGGCTGCGGGCGCGCTTCACATCGCCGCCGATTTTCCCGATCTGGAGGCGGCGCTGGATCGGTTCGCCTCGACCAAGCTGTTCGCCTAGAAGTCCGTCATGACCCATATTCCCCCGCTGGACCCCAACGTCGCCGCCCAGAAGGGCTTTCGTGAATCCGAGGAGCGCATCAAGCGCTTTTGGAAGAGCGCCGGGGTCGAGGCCCGCGACGGCGGCTGGATCGTCCTGCTGGACGGCCGCGCGCCCAAGACGCCCGCCGGCAACGCCATCGTCCTGCCGACCGAGGCGGCGGCCCGCCTGGTGGCGGAGGAGTGGAGCGCCCAGGGCGAGCATCTGACGCCCGCGACCATGCCCGCCACCCGTTTGGCCTCGACCGCCATCGACCGGGTCAGCCAGACGCGCGGACCTGTGGCCGAGGAGATCGCCCGCTACGCCGGGTCGGACGTGCTCTGCTACCTGGCCGAGACGCCGTCGGGCCTGATCGAGCGCCAGCAGGCGGAATGGGGGCCGTGGCGCGACTGGGCCGCGCGCGAACTGGGCGTTGAGTTGCATCCGGTCGAGGGGATCATCCATCGGCCCCAGGCGCCTGAGGCTCTGGCGCGGGTCGAGGCGCTGGCGCTGGAGATGGACGACTTCGCCCTGACCGGGCTGGCGACGGCCGTGCCGCTATTCGGCTCGGCGGTGCTGGGGCTGGCGGTGCAACGCGGGGCGCTGGCGGGCGAGGCGGCGCTGGACCTGTCGCGTCTGGACGAAGCCTTCACCGAGGAGCGCTGGGGCGTGGACGAGGAAGCCGCCGCCCGCACCGCCGTCCACCGCGCCGAAGCGGCCCTGCTGCAGCGGTGGTTCGAGGCGCTCAAATAAGCTTCTACTGCACATCCCCGCGGAGGCGGGGACCCAGTACTTTGGCTTCGAGCGTGATGGCTTGCTTTAGTAAGCGCCTCTAAAGCTGGCTTGGGTGCGCGAGGCTCTTACTGGGGCCCCGCCTCCGTGGGGATGTGCGGAATGTGGGGCGGCTCAGCCCTTTAGCAGCGCCGCGCGCTGGTCCGCCGTCAGCATTCGCCATTTGCCTTCCGGCAGGTCGCCCAGTTTCACCGGACCGATGCGGATGCGGTAGAGGTCGACCACCTCCAGTCCGACCAGTTCGCACATGCGGCGGATCTGGCGGTTGCGGCCCTCGCGCAGGATGAAGCGCAGGCGTTGCGGCTCCATCTGGGTGACGCGGGCGGGCTTCAACTGGCGGCCGTCCAACTCCAGCCCGTGACGAAGTTTCGTCAGCTTGGCCTCGGTCACGGCGCCGGCGACGCGGACCAGATACTCCTTGTCCAGGTCTGACTGCGGGCCAATCACCGCCTTGGCCACCACGCCGTCCGACGACAGCAGCAGCAGGCCCCGTGAATCCTCGTCCAGCCGCCCGACCGGGGGCAGGGAGGCGTCGCGCGCCGGGGCTTCGCCTTCGCCGACCTTGTTGGCGGCGGTCAGCAGACGCACGGCCGGGACCTTGCCCGGCTCGGGCTGGCCCGAGACATAGCCGACCGGCTTGTGCAGCAGGATGGCGACCCCCGCCGCCAGGGCCGCCTCCCCCTTGTCGTTCAGCGACAGGGTCTGGCCGGGTTCGATCTTGCGGCCCGCGT
This sequence comes from Brevundimonas olei, assembly GCF_037055245.1. Lineage (GTDB taxonomy): Bacteria > Pseudomonadota > Alphaproteobacteria > Caulobacterales > Caulobacteraceae > Brevundimonas > Brevundimonas olei. Next base: position 2,535,907 of record NZ_CP146369.1, on the reverse strand, counting down.
CGCGCACGACCTCCCCGTCGATGCTGACCAGGCCCTCGGCGATCAGCCCCTCGGCTTCGCGGCGCGAGCAGACGCCGGTCTGGCCCAGCCACTTGTTGATGCGGACGGGCTCTGCGCCCTCGTAGGTGCGGGTGAAGGCCATGGCCTGACTGACTCTCCGATGCGACGGGCTGTGTAGGGCGGCGTTGCGGGCGGAGGCAAGGCTGCGGTCGTGGCGACGCGATTCAGATTTTCCGTCTCGGCGATGAGTTCACGTTTTCGTCGCCAAGTTGACCTTGAGCATCATAAGCCTATATCAGCAGTCACCCTGATGACTTTGCCGCGTTCGCTTCCGCCCGTTTCGGATTGCGACGTTTGCCGTGTTTGATCCGGTTGCGGCGTGCGGGGCGCGACGTTTTCTCAAAATCGTCTGCGAATATTGATCGATAACCTTCGAAGGAGACATTTTGTACGCTCAACGCAAGACCGCGACCGCCCCTCGTTCCCGCCAATACGGCAACCGCCCCGCGCCCGCTCGCCTGCGCTTCGGCCTGATCATGCGCAAGGGCATGGATTTCGGCGAACTCGGCGACATCGAGACCGCCCTTCGCTTTGAAGGCGTGTCTCTGGCTCCGATCTCGACCGGCGAGGGCAGTCTGGTTTCGGGCGGACTGACGGTTCTGGCCACGGCGACGGCTGACGACATCAGCGGCGGTCGGGTTCAAGGCGTGGTGATTCCCGGCGGCATGGCGGACGAGGCCGGTCTGGCCCAGGTCAAGGCGCTGGTGAACCTCGCCAAGACGCAAGGCTTGCCGGTTCTCGCGTTCGCCGACGGGGTGGCCCTGGCGGCCGACGCCTTTGGTCAGGCCGCCGACGCGCCGGGCGCCGTGTTCCGCGACGGCAAGGTCGCCCTGCTGAACGACCGCGCTGAACTGACGGCGGTGGTCGCCGCCATCTAAACGCGGCGGAAGATCAGGCTCAGGTTGTTGGCGGGCATGGCCCGCCGCAGCGTCAAGGCCAGACCATGCGACCGGGCGAGTGTTTCAACCTCGCCCCGGTCGCGCAGGCCCCAGGCCGGATCACGCGCCTTCAGACTGTCGTCGAAGGCGGCGTTGGATGGGGCCAGCGGGGCCTCGGCCTCGCGATATGGGCCGTACAGATACAAAACGCCGCCGGGGCGCGTCAGCGACCGTTCCGCCAGCCGCATCAGGCCCTCCGTCGCGGCCCACGGGCTGATGTGGATCATGTTGATGCAGACGATGGCGTCCAAGGGGGCGTTCAACGCCTCGCCCGACCAACTCGCCTCATCCAGCATGTCGATCGTCTGTGCGGGCCGCAGGTTCCCTGCGTCTGCCGTCGACCGCCAGGCTTCGATGCTGGCGCGGGCCTCCGGACTGGGATCGCTGGGCGTCCACTGCAGGCCGGGCAGGGCGGCGGCGAAGGCGGCTGCGTGCTGTCCCGATCCGGCGGCGATCTCCAGCACCCGCCCCTGATCGGGCAGATGGGCGCGCAGCACCTCCAGTATGGCCGCGCTGTTGCGCTCGGCCGCGGGCGAGGTCAGGGCGCTGGAAGAACCGCCCGGCGTCGACTTTACAGAATCCATGGTCTTCACGCCGAAGGAGATAACTGTCTGCGACCCTTCTGGCGATTTAAATGTGCTCGTCGGCGGCCTTCCCCGGATAACGGGAGAATGAAACGTGCAGCGGTTGACCTTACGTCCCGTCGGGTTCATTGCCCCCGTAACACAGCGTGATCAGCTTATTGCGTGACGGCGACGACAGATCGCCGCGCGTAGGTTCAGGAGAGCAAGACGTGACTCAATCGATTCCCGGACTCTATCCGGCGCCGACCGAACACAAGGGCCTTGTCGCCTGGGTGGAGCAGATCGCCGCCCTGACCAAGCCGGACCGTGTTCACTGGTGCGACGGATCGGACGCCGAGAAGTCGGCCATCGTCGCCGATCTGATCGCCAAGGGCACGCTGAAGGAACTGGATCAGACCAAGCGCCCCGGCTGCTATTACGCCGCCTCGGACCCCAAGGACGTGGCCCGCGTCGAGAGCCGCACCTTCATCTGCTCGCAGGACCAGGCTGACGCCGGCCCGACCAACAACTGGTCCGATCCGGTCGAGATGCGCGCCCGCCTGAACGGCCTGTTCGACGGCTGCATGAAGGGCCGCACTATGTATGTGGTGCCGTTCTGCATGGGGCCGCTCGGCTCCAAGATCTCCGCACTGGGCGTCGAGATCACCGACAGCGGCTATGTCGCCGTGTCGATGGGCGTCATGACCCGCATGGGCAAGGCGGCGCTGGACCTGATGGGCGCTGACGGCGAGTTCGTGCCAGCGGTCCACACCGTGGGCGCCCCGCTGGCGGAAGGCCAGGCCGACGTTCCGTGGCCCTGCAATGACGACAAGTGGATCGTCCAGTTCCCGGAAACGCGCGAAATCTGGTCCTATGGCTCGGGCTATGGCGGCAACGCCCTGCTGGGCAAGAAGTGCTACGCTCTGCGCATCGCCTCGGTCATGGCCCGCGACGAAGGATGGCTGGCCGAGCACATGCTGATCCTCAAGCTGACCAGCCCTGAGGGCGTGGTGAAATATGTCGCCGCCGCCTTCCCGAGCGCCTGCGGCAAGACCAACCTGGCCATGCTGCAACCGGCGCTGGACGGCTGGAAGGCCGAGACGGTCGGCGACGACATCGCCTGGATGCGTTTCGGCGAAGACGGCCGCCTGTACGCCGTGAACCCGGAAGCGGGCTTCTTCGGCGTGGCGCCGGGCACCAGCCGCAACACCAACAAGAACGCGCTCGAGACCCTGACGCGCGACACCATCTTCACCAACGTCGCCCTGACCGCCGACGGCGACGTCTGGTGGGAAGGCCTGACCAAGGACGCGCCGGAAGGCCTGACCAACTGGAAGGGGCAGCCGCACGATCCGGCTTCGGGCGAGCCTGCGGCGCACCCGAACTCGCGCTTCGCCGTGTGGGCCGGTCAGTGCCCGTCCATCGCGCCTGAGTGGGAAGACCCGGCGGGCGTGCCGATCGACGCCATCCTGTTCGGCGGCCGCCGCGCCTCGGCCGTGCCGCTGGTGACGGAAGCCTTCGACTGGGAGCACGGCGTCTTCATGGGCTCGACCGTGGCGTCGGAAGGCACCGCCGCCGCCGAGAACAAGGTCGGAGAGCTGCGCCGCGATCCCTTCGCCATGCTGCCCTTCTGCGGCTACAACATGGGCGACTATTTCGGTCACTGGCTGAAGATGGGCGAGAAGGCCGATGCGTCCAAGCTGCCGCGCCTGTTCTTCGTCAACTGGTTCCGCAAGAACGACGAAGGCAAGTTCGTCTGGCCGGGCTTCGGCGACAACGCCCGCGTACTGAAGTGGATCGTCGAGCGTCTGGAAGGCCAGGCCGAGGCCGTGGACACCCCGGTCGGCCGTGTGCCGTCCAAGGCCGCGCTGGACCTGTCGAGCCTGACGCTGACCGACGCCGATCTGCAGATCTTGCTGGACGTCGACGCCGACGTCTGGACCGAGGAAGCCGCCCTGATCCCGGCCTTCTACGAGAAGTTCGGCGATCGCCTGCCCAAGGCTCTGTGGGACCAGCACGCCGCCCTGACCAAGCGTCTGGAAGAGGCGCGCGCGGCCAAGCTGGCGGCTGAGTAAAAGACCGTCCTAAACGGTTGAAATCGGGGCGCGGGAGGTCGAAGGACATCCCGTGCCCCATTTCAATTCCCCCGAACCTTCCTTCGACGCCCTGATCATCGGCGCGGGCGCTCTGGGCCTGTGCGCGGCGGCCGAGCTGAGACGACGCGGACGCCGCGTGGCGGTGGTCGATCCGGGCGGCGTCAACGCCTCGGCCGTGGCGGCGGGCATGATCGCGCCGGCCATGGAATGCGCCACCGACGATCTGTCGCCAGAGGCGGCGGGGGTGCTGCGTCGTGCGCGCGATCTGTGGCCGGCCTTCGCCGAAGCGACGGGCGTGCGCCTGTATGGCGATGTGGCTGAATGGCGCGGCGGAAACGTCGCCGAACTGGCGGCGCGGATGACGGCGCGGGGCTTTCAGCATCAGTACGACGCCGCCTCGGCCCGTCTGACGACGCACGAGGACGCCAAGGTCGATCCGCCTCAGGCGCTGGCGGCTCTGGCGCAGGGACTGACGGTGATCGAGGCGCGGGCGCTGCGCATGGCTCCGGACGGGCCGGACTGGCGGGTCGAGACGACGGCGGGCGCCTTGCGCGCGGAGCATCTGATTCTGGCCACCGGCGCTGATCCGGCTCTGGGCGGCCTGCCGCGCGAAGCGCAGGCGGCTGTCGCCTGCATCACTCCCATTCGCGGTCAGATCGGTCTGGTGAAGGAGAAGCTGGTCGATCATGTCGTGCGCGGGCCGGGCGCCTATGTCGCGCCGATGGGCGAGGGCGCCGTGATCGGGGCGACGATGGAGCCAGGCGAACGCTCCGTGATCCCCGATGCCGCGCGTTGCGAGGCTATGCTCGCCGCCGCCTGGGCCGTGCTGGATGAAGCGCCGCGTCCGCTGGGTATCGACTGGCGCGCAGGGGTGCGGGGGACGACGCCTGACGGCCTGCCGATGGCGGGGCGGGTCGCGCCGGGCCTGCATGTCGCGCTGGGGCCGCGCCGCAACGGCTGGCTGCTGGGTCCGCTGATCGGCGCCGTCGTCGCCGATGCGACAGAGGGCCGGCCCGTCGCTGAGCCGACCCTCCATCCCTCGCGATTCCTTTAGTCCGTCGGCGGGGTGAATCGGATCGCCATGGTGACGTGGGCGCCGTCGACCGCCTGACCGTCCACCGTGCGCGGGCTGAGGCGGAAGTAGCGGCTCAGGCTCACCGCCGCCCGGCCGAACCCCTGATTGCCAGGCGTTTCTGATGTGACCGAACAGCCCGTGAGGCTGCCGTCCACCCGCACCAGGCAGGACAGTTCCGCAACCCCGCCGATGCCGCGCGCCTCGGCCGAAGAAGGGTAGGCGCGCATCAGCTGATCCGCCGTCGGCCTGCGCACCCAGTCGGGCTGGGTGATGACCGGGGCGGGCTTCGGCGGCTCAGGCGTGACCGTGGTTCCGGCGGCCGGTTCGGCGGCAGGCTCAGTCAGGTTGATGACCGGTCCGGCGTCGTGGCTGACGACGGGAGCGACCGGGACCTCCAGCGGAGCGACGTCGCTGGGCGTGACCTGCGTCGGTCGGTGGATCGGCGGCGTCGGCGCGGGCGAGGCCTTGGGCGGCGTCTCCGGCTTGGGCGGCGAGGGCGGCCGGATCAGATCGACGATCGTGGGCTGGGGCTCCGTCGGCGCGGGCGGCACGTCCGCCAGTTCGAACCGCTGCTGATACAGCCAGACGCCGGCGCCGACGTGGACCAGGGCCGAAGCTGTGATCATCGCCCACACCCACCGGGGTAGGGGCTTCTTGCGTTGTTGGAAGTCGAGGGGGCTGACCACGCCGTGGCCGCCGGCGATACGCATCATCATGACTTACGCGCCTCCTGTCGCAGGCCCTCCCCAGCACCCACGGAACAGAGTTCGCGCTTTGCTTGCGGCCTTATTGTGGCGCTTCGAATTGTTAACGGCGAAGCTGCGATGTTAAGGTTTGGTTTACCTAGGTTAGCGACCGTTCACACATGAGCGTGAAAGCGATTCCATCATCCGGCGGCGTGGAGGCGGCCATTCGGCGCGCCTCGACCTCGACCGGCGTGGATTTCGACTTTCTGATGAAGACCGCGCGCCGAGAAAGCGCGATGAACCCCAATGCGCGCGCGCCGACCTCCTCGGCCTCGGGCCTGTTCCAGTTCATCGAACAGACCTGGCTGGGCACGGTGAAGCGGCATGGCGCCAAGCACGGCTACGGCCAGTATGCGGACCTGATCTACCAGGGCGGGGATGGACGCTGGCAGGTGCGGGGCTCGGCGCGCAATGTGGTGCTGGACCTGCGTTTCGACCCCCATGCGGCCTCCACCATGGCGGCCGAGCTGACGGCCTCCAACGCCGCCTATCTGCGCGGCCGCACGGGGCGCGAGCCGGGGGCGGGCGATCTTTACGCCGCCCACTTCCTGGGCCCGGCGGGCGCGGCCAAGCTGCTGGAGGCGGTGCAGTCGCGACCCCAGTCCAGCGCGGCGGCTCTATTCCCCGAAGCGGCCTCGGCCAACCGCTCCATCTTCTACCGCAACGGTCGACCGGCGACGGCGGCCGAGGTTCACGCCAACCTGCAGCGCACGGCGGGCGAGGCCTTCCCGGCGTCCGGGGTCGGCGCGGGCAAGGCGGTTCCGGAACTCAGCGAGAAGGATCGGATGCTGGCCGCGCGTCTGGACCGGCTGAAGCAGGATCAGAGTCTTCTGGCGCTTCTGCTGGGCCAGGACGGGCGGGGGTCGGGCGGCGGATTCGGCGGGGCCTTCGCTCCGCCTGAGGACAAGGTGGCGTAACCACGCTTCCGCCTTATTCCTAAGAGAGCGTTAACTATGTAACGCTAGGGGTGACGATTGATTCCTCGCTGACCCTGAGCCTCCGAGCCATGACCGCCTACCGCGCCAGACTGACGGAAAGCGACATCCGGCGCCTGATCAAGTCTGATCTGGAGGACGAGCGCGCGGCCGCCGCTCACAAGCTGTGCCGCAGCATCGACCGGATGCCGTTGGACGATGCGGGGCGCGAGGCGGCGCAGAAGATTCTGGGCGTGCTGACGGCGGATGCGGCGGAACTGGTGCGTCGGGCCGTGGCGGTGACGCTCAAGGCTTCGGACATCATGCCGCGCGAGGCGGCGCGCCGGCTGGCGGGCGACGTGGACAGCGTGGCCCTGCCCATCATCAACAGCTGCCCGGCCTTCACGGACGACGACCTGATCGAGATCGTGCGCGCCGGGACGGCGCTGCGCCAGGTGGCGGTGGCGTCCCGCCCGCGCGTGCCGCGTGACGTGGCGACGGTCCTGGCTGCGGAAGGCAAGCAGGAGGCGGTCGCCGCTCTGGCCGCCAATGACAACGCCGACCTGTCCGAAGCCGCTCTGGGCGTCGCCCTGGATCGATTCAGTGACGCCCCCGAGGTGATATCGGCCCTGGCCTATCGTCAGGTCCTGCCGCTGTCGGTGACCGAGCGGCTGGTGGTCCTGGCCAGCGAAGCGGTACGCGAGCATCTGATCACCCGCCACGCCCTGGCGCCCGAGACCGCCATACAGTTCGCCGATTTCGCGCGGGAGCGGGCGACGATCGACCTGGTGGATCAGGCGCGGACGACCGACGATCTGCCCGCCTTCGTGGCCGGGCTGAACAGTCGTCGGGTGTTGACGCCGTCGCTGCTGCTGAGGGCGCTGGCGCGCGGCCAGATCGGTCTGTTCGAACACGCCCTGGCCGAACTGGCGGGCACGCCGCACCATCGCGCCTGGCTGATGGTGCACGACGCCGGGCCTCTGGGGCTGAAGGCCATCTATGACCGCGCGGGAATGCCGCCGCGCCTGTTCCAGGCGTTTCGCGCCGGAGTCGACACCTGGCGGACGCTGCAGGCCGAGGGCGGCGACACCGGCAGCGCCGCCTTCCGCCAGCGGATGCTGGAGCGCTTCCTCAGCCAGCGTCCGGACGCGGCGCGCGAAGACCTGGCCTATCTGCTGGAACGGCTGGACCGCCCGGCTGGCGACGATTGGCGTGGGGCCGTCAGCGCGGCCTGAGCCGCGCCCCCTTAGCCCAGGTGTTCCGCCGCGCGAGCTTCCAGGGTCTCGGCCAGGTCGCGGCCGACCGGATGGTCGTCAGTCTGGATCTTGTCGCGCACCACGGCCTTGATGGCGTCGATATGGGCGTCGACCACGGCCAGCGGGGCCTGCATCCGCTTGTCGGCGTCGTCGAGCATCCGGCACAGGGAGGCGGCGATGCGCGTGACCAGCGGATATTCGTAGGTGGTTCCCAGTCCCTTGAGATCATGAGCGCGGAAATACAGGGCCTCGGCCGTTTCGGGGCTATAGCCCTGGTTGCGGATGTCGGCCTGGGCCTTGTCGAGCTTGGCCACCTCATCGTTCAGCCACTGGCCGAACTGGGCCGACATGGCCTTCAGGGCCTCTTCGGCCCTGGCGATCGCGCTGGCGTCAATGCCGCCGAATCCGCCGCCGACCTTGGCGCGCAGGGGGTTGGGCGGGCGGATGACTTGGTTGGTCACGAGATGACTCCTCAACAGCAATCGCCAGTCTGTCGCACAGAGGCTTAAAATCCGGTGACAACGCTTATCGGCGAGGCTCAGGCCGCGAACTGTTCGGCCATGACCCGTTCTTCATAGGAGCGGCCCGCATCGAACAGCATGGTCAGGGTGATGTCGCGCCGCTCGCGCACCTCCACGCGCGAGACGCGGCGCACCTCGAAATTGTCGGCGGTGGCGCTGACCGGCCGCTTGTCCGGCTCCAGCACGTCGAAACGCACCCGCGCCGTGTGCGACAGCAGGGCGCCGCGCCAGCGCCTGGGCCGGAAGGCGCTGATCGGCGTCAGCGCCAGGCTGGGCGCGTCCAGGGGAATGATCGGCCCGTGCGCCGACAGGTTGTAGGCGGTCGAACCCGCCGGCGTCGCCACCAGGCAGCCGTCGCAGGTCAGTTCCTCCAGCCGCACCTTGTCATTGATGCTGATGCGCAGCTTTGCGCTCTGGCGCGTCTGGCGCAGCAGGGAGACCTCATTGATCGCCAGGCCGCTGTGGACCTGGCCGCTCTCGACCCAGGCGTCCATCTGCAGGGGGTGCAGCACGGTGCGGTCGGCCTGGGCCAGTCGGTCCAGCAGGTCGTCTTCCTCATAGTCGTTCATCAGGAAACCGACCGAGCCGCGATTCATCCCATAGACGGGGGTGCGCAGCTGCAGGTTGTTGTGCAGCGTCTCCAGCATGAAGCCGTCGCCGCCCAGGGCGACGATCACCTCAGCCTCGGCGGCTGGAACCGAACCGTAGCGTTCGCTCAACCGTTTGCGGGCGGCCTCGGCCTCGGGCCGGTCGCTGGCGACAAAGGTGATTGCGGTGGGCTGGAAGGACTGAGTCACGGCGCTACGCAAGCGGAGCGGAGGCCCGCTGTCAAACCGACGGCCCGTCTTCGGGCGCGGTCAGCAGGCGAAATTCATAGGCGGCCTGGGTCGCCGAGCGTTCGGCCGGACGCCAGGCTTCGCCGTCGGGGTCATGCGGCAGGCCATGGTTCAGCTGGCGAACCTCGCGCAGCAGGGCGGGGAAGGCGGCGCGGTCCAGGCCCGCCGCGGCGCAGGCCAGGAACAGGGGCCGGGCGCTGTCGCCGCGCAGGGCGCGCCGCAGGGCCTCTGTTTCCAGGCGGCTCAGCCGGGCCAGGGCGTGGATAAACAGGTCCAGCTTCTCCTCCCTCAGCGCCCGCATCAGGGTGGAGGGGCGCAACTGTCCCGCCGCATGCAGCTTGGCGGCCAAACGGGCGGCCGCCTCGTCTGGGGTGATTCCGGCCGCTTCCTGGGCGGCGGCGGCGACCGCCGTTGCGAGAGCCGAGGCGTCCAGGCTGAAGCGCTGAGATATGGCCTGCCTCAAGGCGTCGCCGACCCAGGCGTAGAGCCGCAGGGCCTGATCCTCGCTCAGCTGAGGATGGCGCGTCAGCGGCGCGCGCAGGGCGGCGATGGAGCGCGCCTTGTCCACCAGGCGGGTCATGTCCCGCGCCTCCAGCCGCGCGGTCCGGTTGACGGCAAGAGCGGTCATGACGGCGGGTTCGCCGCGATCCAGGATGACGCGCGCCGGTCCGGGTCCCAGGTCCGGCCGCAAAGCCACCTGAACCTGATGCTCCAGCGAGGCGTCCTGCAGCAAGGCCAGAAGATCCGCGTCCATCAGCAGGGGGCTGGCGGCGATCACCGGGCGGGCGATTTCGATTGCGTCGGCGGCGAGCAGGCGCATCAGATCCGCCGGCGCCCAGGCGGCGTCGGCCAGCCTCTCGGCCAGGACGCGCCGGATGTCCTGTTCGGCTGCGCGGACCATGGCGATGAACACCTCGGTCAGGGCTGGCGGCGCGTCCGCCTGGCCGCCGACCGAATGATAGAGATCAGCCACGCCCAGCAGCAGGCGCTGTCGCTCCTGTGGCGGGCGTCCGGCGGCCAGGTCGATCAGTTGATGAAGGCTGGCCAGCGGCAGGGGATCGCCGGATCGGGACGATGCGAACGCCACGATTGAGTCCACGGAACATCCCCCGATGATGCGGCCGCGCCGCGCAGCAGGCAGTGTTCGCTCGCGTCGATGAAAACAGGGTTAACCAAGTCTTCCGTTTTCGGTCCCCTGACGGCGTTCGGCGACTTGACGCAGGGCGGAGGCGGAGAGAGGTTTCACCTGAACGCTGATAAGGGGAGAAGGCCGATGACGGACGCAACCTCGCTGAAGTCCCAGGTGTCCGAGGCGGAGTGGAAGGCGCGGGTCGAACTGGCGGCTCTCTATCGTCTGGTGGCGCTCCACGGGTGGGACGACATGATCTTCACCCATGTCTCGGCCCGCGTGCCGGGACCGGAGCATCACTTTCTGATTAATCCCTACGGCTGGTATTTCGATGAAATTACAGCATCTTCCCTGGTGAAGGTCGATCTGGACGGCAATGTCGTTCAGGACACGACCAGCTTCATCAATCCGGCGGGTTTCACCATCCATTCGGCGGTCCATGCGGCCCGCGAAGAGGCGCATTTCGTCATCCATCTGCACACGGTGAACGGCGTCGGCGTCGCGGCCCAGAAGGAGGGCCTTCTGCCGATCAGCCAGAACGCCTGCCTGTTGCAGCACCAGGTCGCCTATCACGGCTATGAGGGGCTGGCGCTGAATCATGACGAGCGCGAGCGCCTGGTGGCGGACCTGGGCGACAAGCCATTGATGCTGCTGCGCAATCACGGAACGCTGGCGGTCGGAAGCACGGCGGCCGAGGCCTGGATCGGCATCTTCTTCCTGGAGCGCGCCTGCGCCCAGCAGGTCGCGGCCCTGTCTGCGGGGCGCGACAATGTCCTGATCGCGCCCGACGTGGCGCAGGCCGAGACCAGGGAGCAGGGCCGGGGCATCGGCTTCGTCTCGTCCCTGGCCTGGCCCGGCGCCCTTCGCCAGTTGCAGCGAAGATCGCCCGGCTACGACGTCTAGGAAGGACGGGCTGTGGGGGGGAGAGGAAGCATCGGCCTTCTGGCCGGCCTGGCGGCGCTGGCCTTGACTCACGCGGCGCAGGCCGGCGCCTGGAGCCCGCCGAAGGGGCAGGGCGAGGTCATCGTCAAATACGAGAACATCCGTGCGGAAGAGTTCTACGCCGCCGACGGGGACCGGGTCGACCTGCCCGGCGGTCGCCGGGATATCGTGGCCAGCGTGTTTGTCGAATATGGACTGACGAATCGTCTCACCCTGCAGGCCAAGGGCGAATGGCAGGACGGCCGCGATGAGTTCCTCGATTATCAGGGGCTGGGTCCGATCGAACTGGGCGTACGCTGGCAGGCCTACCGTGATGATCGCAACGTCGCCGCCGTCTATGTGGGCTATGCGGAGGGCGGAGCGGGACGCAACGCCGGCTACGCCCCGCCCGGCGCGGGCGACAGCGACTGGGAGGTCCGGTTGCTGGCGGGGCGGTCCTTCGAGCGCGCCTTCGTCGACCTCCAGGCGGCGCGCCGCTGGCGCGACGGCTTGCCGGACGAGGTTCGCGCGGACGCGACGGCCGGGGTGCACATCAATCGCGACTGGATGGTGATGGTCCAGGCCTTCGGCGGGGCGGCGGATGGCGACGGCGGGGCGCGCTGGCTGTCGCTGGAAGGTTCGGTGGTGCGCCAATTCGGGGACTGGCGGCTGCAGGCGGGGTGGCGCCACGCGGCGGCCGGGCGTGAAATTCCTGCGGGCAGAGGGCCGGTCATCGGAATCTGGCGTCGATTTTAATCCGGAATTCCGCGACGGAATCCGAGGTTCCTCACGTTACAGATACGTTATTTGCGTAATGGCGGTGAGCCGTTAAGCGGGGGCGCTTGTTGTCGGGGAGACTGCGTCGCGTGTTCAAACGCCATTTTTTCATTATCGGCGCGGCCTGCTTATTGGGGCTGATGGTCGTGGCGGCGGTCGTCAGGATCGCTTTCAGCGGCGGCGACGCAGCCCATCAGCGCGGTCCGGGGGGACCCGGCGCCGGGCGCGGCCAGTTGGTGGCCGAGGTCGTGGCGCAGCGGCGCGAGTTCGCTGATCAGATTCGCGTGCTGGGCGTCGCCCGCAGCCGTCGTTCGGTCAACATCACCTCCAACACGACCGAGCTGGTGACCCAGGTCATGTTCACCGACGGTCAGTCGGTGGCGGCGGGGGCGCCCCTGGTCGAACTGCAGGCGCGTGAGGAAGACGCCGACCTGATCCGGGCGCGCGCCCAGCTGGAGAACGCTCAGCGCGAGTACGATCGTTATCGCATCCTGGCCGAGCGCGGGGTGGCGCCGCGCGTCATGGCCGAGACGGCCGAGACGGCGCTGAAGACCGCCCAGGCCGCCCTGGCGGCGTCGGAGGCCCGTCGCGGCGACCGCATCCTGCGCGCGCCCTTCGCCGGCGTTCTGGGCCTGACCTCGGTCACGCCGGGGACGCTGATCTCGCCGGGTTCGGTCATCACCACCCTGGACGACATGAGCGGCGTGCGCGTCGATTTCCCGCTGCCGGAGCGTTATCTCGGGGTCCTGCCGGTCGGCGCGCCGCTCACGGCGACCACGGACGCCTTCCCCGGTGAAGAGGTCAACGGCCGCATCTCCCTGTTGGATACGCGGGTCAATGAACAGACCCGCGCCGTCATCGCCCGCGCCGAGTTCCCCAACCCCGGCAATCGCATCCGCCCCGGCATGATGATGCGCGTCGCCGTGCATCAGGGCCGTCGCCAGAGCCTGGCCGTGCCCGAGGCGGCCGTTCAGTATGAAGGCCAGGGCGCCTTCGTCTATCGCATCGCGCGCGGCGAGACGGGCGCGACCGCCCAGCGGGTCGAGGTTCAGACGGGCGCCGTCGAAAGCGGCTATGTCGAGATCGTCTCGGGCCTGGCCAACAATGATCGGATCGTCGCTTCGGGTCTGAACCGCATCCAGCCCGGCGCGCCCATCAGCGTCGAGGGTGAAAACGCCCAAGGCCGTGCTCAAACGAAGGGCGGCGCCCGCGCGACGCAGGCGGCCCGCCCATGATGCTGTCTGATGTTTCGGTCCGGCGCCCCGTCTTCGCGGCGGTGGCGGCGATCGTTCTGTGCGTCATCGGCCTGGCGGCCTTCTTCTTCCTGCCGGTGCGCGAATTGCCGGACGTGGACCCGCCGGTCGTCTCGGTCAGCACCAGCTACGCGGGCGCCTCCGCCGAGGTGATCGAGAGCCGGATCACCGAACCGATCGAGCAGCAGATCGCCGGCATCCAGGGCGTCCAGCGCATCAACTCGACCAGCCGCGACGGCCGGTCCAACGTCAACATCGAGTTCTCGCTGGACCGCAACATCGACGATGCGGCCAATGACGTGCGCGACCGCATCTCGCGCGTGCTGGGCCGCCTGCCGGATCAGGCCGATCCGCCGGAAGTGGCCAAGGCTGATTCCGACAGCCAGCCCATCCTCATCATGTTCCTGCGGTCCACCACCATGGACCGGCTGGAGCTGACCGATTACGCCCGTCGGTATCTGGTCGACCGCTTCGCCACCGTGCCGGGCGTGGCCCAGGTCAACATCTTCGGCGAGCAACGCTACGCCATGCGGATCTGGCTGGACGCCGGCGCCATGGCGGCGCGTGGCCTGACCGTCACGGACGTCGAGAGCGCCCTCAACAACCAGAACGTCGAACTGCCCGCCGGCTCGCTGGAGTCGGCTCAGAAGGACTATACGGTTCGGGTCGCCCGAAACTACGCCGATCCGGCGGACTTCGCCCAACTGCCGATCGGCACGCGCGGTTCGGCCTCGACGGCCACGGGAGCCCAGGCGTCGGGCACCCTGGGCGCGGCGTCCGCGGCCATGACCAACGGGGTCACCGGCGCCCTGATCGGCAACGCCGCCTATGTCACCCGGCTGGGCGACATCGCCCGGATCGAGGAGGCGCCCGCCGAGGCGCGCCGCCTGTTCCGCGGCAACGGCATCGACCAGATCGGCCTGGCCATCACCCGCCAGGCCCAGTCGAACGACCTGCAGATATCCGAAGGCGCGCGCGCCCTGATCGAAGAGGTCCGCCACAGCCTGCCGCCCGGCACGACGCTGGAAGTCGGCTCGGACAACTCTGTCTTCACCTCTCACGCCATTGATGAGGTGTGGATCACCATCGGCATCTCGATGGCGCTGGTGGCCCTGGTCAACTTCATCTTCCTGGGCAGCCTGCGGGCGGCGATCATCCCCTCGGTGGTGGCGCCCATCTGCCTGCTGGCGACCTTCATCGTTCTGGCTCCGCTGGGTTTCTCGCTGAACCTGCTGACCCTGTTGGCCCTGGTTCTGGCCATCGGCCTCGTCGTCGATGACGCCATCGTCGTCGTCGAGAACATCCAGCGCCGTCTGGACCATGGCGAGCCGCCGCTGGTGGCGGCCGAGCGTGGGGCGCGCCAGGTCTTCTTCGCCGTCGTGGCCACGACCATCGTCCTGCTGTCGGTGTTCGCGCCCCTGCTGTTCCTGCCGGGCTATGTCGGCCGCCTGTTCGTCGAGCTGGCGGCGGCCATTGCGGCGGCCGTGGCCTTCTCCGCCTTCCTGGCGCTGAGCCTGTCGCCCATGCTGGCGTCCAAGATCCTGAAGCCGGCCCAGACCGGCGGCTGGCTGGCCCGTCGCGTCGATGCGGCCATGGAGACGCTGAAGCGGTCCTACGCCGCATCGCTGGACGCCCTGCTGGGACGGCGCATCGCCATTGTCGGCGTCGGCGCCCTGATCGTGCTGGTGGCGGCCGGGGCCGGGGGGATCTTCCTGCACCTGCCCAATGAACTGGTGCCGAGCGAGGACCGGGGCCGTGTCGGCATCCGGGTCAGCGGGCCTGAGGGCACGGGCTTCGACTACACGCGTCAGATCATGTTGGGCCTGGAGCCGATCCTGGCGGAGTACCGCGAAAACGGCGAGGTCGATTCCTTCCTGATCTCGGCGCCGGGCTTCGGCGGCGGCAGCTTCAACTCGGGCAACGCCAGCCTGACCCTGGTCGACTGGTCCAAGCGCGAACGCTCGGCCGATCAGATCGCCCAGGAGATCAACGTCAAGCTGCGCAATCAGACCGGCGCCCAGGTCAACGCCTCGACGCCCGGTGCCTTCCAGCGCGGCGGCGGCAACTCCAACTCGATCGACATGATCGTCACGGGGTCGGAGTACGCCGCCATCTACAACTGGCTGCAGCCGATCCTGGCGGCGGCGCAGGAGAATCCAGGCTTCTCGCGTCCGCGCCTGAACTATGAACCGAACGCGCCGCGCTTGCTGGTCGACGTCGATCCGCAGAAGGCGGCGGCCCTGGGCGTCTCGACCCAACAGATCGGTCGTACGCTGGAGACCATGTTCGGCTCGCGCCGCGCCACGACCTACATCAAGGGCGGCCAGGAGTATGACGTCATCCTGCAAACCGACCGCGACAACCGGCGCGAGGTCACCGACCTGGAGGCGCTCTACGTCTCGACCGGCACGGCCCAACTGGTGCCGCTGTCGGCGGTGGTCACGACCAAGACCTCGGGCGACACGCCCGACCGTCGCCGTCTGGATCGCCAGCGGGCCATCACCCTTCAGGCCGACCTGAACCCTGGCACCACCATCGACGACGCCGTTCAGTTTCTGATGGCCGAGGTCGCCAAACAGCCCCAGGGCGTGACCAACATCCGCTGGGGCGGCGCCGCCCGCGACCAGCAGGAGGCGGGCAGCGCCGTGGGCTGGGCCTTCGCTCTGGCCCTGTTGCTGGTCTTCCTGGTGCTGGCGGCCCAGTTCGAGAGCTGGATCACCCCTGCGGTCATCATGCTGACCGTGCCTCTGGCGGCGGCGGGCGGGCTGTTCGGCCTGCTGATGGCGGGCTCCAGCCTGAACATCTACAGCCAGATCGGCCTGATCATCCTGATCGGGGTCGCGGCCAAGAACGGCATCCTGATCGTGGAGTTCGCCAACCAGCTGCGGGATCAGGGGCGGACCATCCGCGAGGCCATCATCGAGTCTTCGTCACTGCGTCTGCGCCCGATCATCATGACCTCGATCGCCACCGCCTTCGGCGCCCTGCCGCTGGTGCTGTGGCAAGGCGCGGGCGCGGGCAGCCGTCAGACCATCGGCGTGGTGATCTTCACCGGCGCCATGTTCGCGACGGTGCTGACCCTGTTCGTGGTGCCGGTGATCTACGGCGTGCTGGCGCGCTTCACCAAGTCGCCCGAATACACCGCCCGCAAGATCGAGGAGTGGGAGGCCCAGGAGAAACGCGACGGCCTGGAGCCGGATATGAGCCCGGCGGAGTAGTTTCCTTCTCCCCTTGTGGGAGAAGGTGGCTGCCGAAGGCAGACGGATGAGGGGTCTTGCGACCTCGATGAAAGGGCGCGCGTTAGACGTCCCGCAACCCCTCATCCGACCTCGCTGCGCTCGGCCACCTTCTCCCACAAGGGGAGAAGGGCGGGAGGTTACTCTGACTTGAACCCCGTCTCGACCTTCAGGAAGGCGATGACGTCGCGGCGGTCCGTGGCGTCGGGCAGGCCGGCGAAGCTCATCTTGTTGCCGGGCAGGAAGGTGCGCGGGTTCTGCAGCCAGTGATCCAGGGTTTCGGCGTCCCAGGCGAAGTCCGCCGTCCGCATGGCGTGGGAATAGCTGTATTTCTCCCGCGCTCCGGCCTTGCTGCCGAAGACGCCATAGAGGTTCGGCCCCGTCATGTTCGGCCCGCCGGGCGTGATCGTGTGGCATGAGCGGCAGCGAGCGAAGGCGCGTCGGCCGTTCTCAAGGTCGCCATCATTATAGGGGGCGGGCAGGGCGGCCAGCATGGCGAGCTTCTCGGCCTCGGTGGGCGCCGGGGCCTTGGGCGCTTCGGGCGCGCTGTCGGCTGCGGGACTGGCGCTCTGACCGCAGGCGGCCAGGCCAAGGGCGCCGGCCATCACGATAGCCGGGCCGGCGGCGCGGCGGATCGAGGGGAAGGACGAAAGACGGGACATGACGCACTCCTTGGCCGAGGGGCATGCTTTAGCCCATGGGGGCGTCGCCGCAATGGACAGCTTGTCCAAGCGCAGGCGGGCGGCCTCAGCGGCCGGTGGTGAGCTTCACCACGATATGGGCGGTGGTGTCGATGATGGCCTCGGGCGTGTCGGCGCGTCGCATCAGTTCGAAGCCGGCGGCCACGGATTCCACCAGGTTCGCCGTTTCATAGGACGCCAGGCGGGGATTGAGGCCCTCAGGGTGCAGGCCGCTGGCGTGGGCCTGGGCGATGCGGCGTTCCAGCGCCAGGTGCAGGCGGCGCAGGCGGCGGATGCGGCTCTCTGCGAAGGCGGGTTCGCCCATGTCGGCCAGCATGTGCTCGATCCGCAGCACCGGCCCGTGGTCGCTCCACAGACCCAGCACCTCCAGCACATAGGCGCGCGCCGATTCGAAGGCGCGTTCGCCCGACCAGTCGGCGTGGATATGGGCGCCCAGTCGCTGGAAGTCCTCCCCGGCCTCCTCGCACAGCAGCAGCAGGCCTTCCTCGACCGAGGCGAAGTAGGTGTAGAAGGTCGGCGCCGAAACCCCGGCCGTCATCGCCACGTCCGCCGGGCGGATTTCGCCCAGATGCTTGGTGTTCAGCAGGGCGCGCAGGGCGTCCAGCAGGGCGCGGCGGGTGCGGGCGCCCCGCGTTCGGATCCTGTGACCCAGCTTGTTGGTCGTCTCGGACATGAAGGAGGCGGCCGCGAGAGTGGTGCCGGTTGCAGGAATCGAACCCGCGACCTTCGGTTTACAAAACCGCTGCTCTACCAGCTGAGCTAAACCGGCGTGGCCCGCCTTATGCTGGCGGAATCTGTTTGACGCAAGCACACTGATCGAATGCCGTCGCTGCCTTATCTCGCGCCCATCGTCATGCTGGCGCTGTCCAACGTCTTCATGACCTTCGCCTGGTACGGCCACCTGAAATTCGGGGCCAAGCCGCTATGGATCGTGGTCCTGATCAGCTGGGGCGTCGCCTTCTTCGAATACTGGCTGGCCGTGCCCGCCAACCGCATCGGCCATCAGGTCTATTCGGCGGCCGAACTGAAGACCATGCAGGAGGTGATCACCCTGCTGGTCTTCGCGATCTTCTCGGTGATGTACCTGGGCGAGAAGCTGACGGTGAACCACCTGATCGGCTTCGCCCTGATCGCCGGCGGCGCCTTTTTCATCTTCAGGGGGCCGCTGTAGGCCGTCAGTCCAGCTCGGCTGCGATGCGCTGCGCCAGGACTTTCAGTTGTTCGGCGTCGGCCATGGGGGCGTGGCCGTGGCCCTTCATCGGGCGGTCGGCCCAGCGCGGCACGATGTGGAAATGCAGGTGGAAGACCGTCTGGCCGCCTGCATCGCCGTTGAACTGCATCAGGCTGAGGCCCTCGGGCTTCAGCGCCTTCTCGACCGCGCGGGCGGTGCGCTGGACGGCGGCGGTCAGCCTGGCCAGGGCCTCGGGCTCGATCTCCAGGATGTTGCGGGCGGTCGAGGTCTTGGACACGACCAGGACGTGACCCTCGGACTGGGGAAACACGTCCATGAAGGCCAGGACGTCGTCGTCCTCCCACACCTTCACGCTGGGCATGTCGCCGCGCAGAATCTTGGCGAAGATGTTGTCCGGGTCGTAGGCGCCGTGAAGGCTCATGGGGGTCTCCTTCGGGGTAGGGCGGCCAGCCTAGCAGGCGATCTCGCCCGGCGCACGGAGCGGAACGCCGCCCCATGCGCTTATATGGTCAAGGTTCTACACACGGAGGCGTCATGCTGGGTTTCATCGTTCAGGCCGTGGTCACGGCGATCGGCCTTTGGGCCTCGGCCAAACTGGTGCCGGGGGTGGAGTTCACCTCGACCGGCTCGCTGATCGCGGCGGCGGTCATCCTGGGCGTGGTCAACGCCTTCGTGCGGCCGCTGATGGTGATCCTGACGCTGCCGCTGACCATCGTCACCTTCGGCCTGTTCCTGCTGGTGGTGAACGCCGCCATGATCGGGCTGACGGCCATGTTCCTGGGCGGCTTCGTCGTCGACGGCCTGTGGGCCGGGATCGGCGCGGCCATCGTCACCGGCGTCGTCAGCTGGATCGCCGGCGCCCTGTTCGGGGGCGTGGACGAGCGGGGCTAATAAATTACCCGGATAGTATTGACGCGATAATATCATCCGGGTAATTCCGTCTTCAACAAGCGAGGACGGATGATGACCCTATGCACGGCCTTCGACGGCCACACGATGATCGCGGCCGGACCGCTGGTTCAGGTCGCCGCAGCGACGAAAGCCGCGCACGACGCCGGACGAGCGGTCCTGGTCTTTCGCGACGAGGATGCGCGACCGATCGATCTGGATCTGCGCGGCGATCTGGAGGCGGTGCTGGCGCGTCTGCCGCAGGAGCAGCCGCAGCCTGAGCCGGAGAAGCGCGGACCGGGGCGGCCGAAGCTGGGCGTGACCGCGCGGGAGGTGACCCTGCTGCCGCGCCACTGGGACTGGCTGGCGTCACAGCCGGGCGGGGCCTCGGTGGCTCTGCGCAAGCTGGTCGAAGCCGCCCTGCGCGAGGCGGAGGGGCCGGACCGGATGCGTCGCAGCCGCGAGGCGGCCTATCGCTTCATGACGGCCGTGGCGGGCGACCTGCCGGACTATGAAGAGGCCGTGCGGATGCTGTTCGCGGGCGACTGGACGGCGTTTGACGCCCGCACGGAGGCCTGGCCGGCGGACATGCGTGATTACGCCCGTCGCCTGGCCGAGCCGGGATGGCGTAACGGCCAGGGACGCTGAGAAATCAGGGACGCTGAGATCAGCTGGGGCGGATCACCATGCAGGTGACGCGACGCTCCGACAGGGCCTCGCATGCCGCCTCGGCGGACTGCTGGGTCATGCCGGTGAAGCGCGAGCGATACCAGCCGTTCGCCGTCTGCACGTCGCGCTGGGCGCTCGAGAACTGGGTGCGGAAGCGGCGGCTGACGTCGTTCAGCCAGTCGCGGGCCACGGCCTCCTCGCGGAAGGCGCCGACCTGGACCGTCCAGCGACCGGCCGGGGCAGGGGCGGCGGCGCGCGCAGGCGGGTTGCGGGTCGCGCGGGCCGGCGCGGCGGCCGAACCGCCGTTCAGGGCGGCGGTCAGGTTTTCGGGCGGGCGGTTCTCTGCGCGGCGGGCCGACGGCGGCGGCGTCACCTCGGTCGGCAGGTTGCGCGGCGGCGGGCCGGCCACATAGGCCACCTCGGTCGAGGAGCCGACGCCTTCGCCGTCCTCGTCGGACAGGGAGGCGTAGGCGACGGGCGGCGAGGGATCGGCGCTGATCCCATAGCCGCGCTGCTCGAAGAAGGCCTGGGCCACCTGGATTCGCTCGCCCTGGCCGCGGCGTCGCTGGACCTCGAAGCCGGTGTCCATCAGTTCGGCGACGTGGTCGTTGCGGCTCTTGGTCGAGCGGCCGCCCATGACGATGGTGATGATCCGCTTGCCGTCGCGCACCGAGGAGGCCGCGAGGTTGTA
The DNA here is from genome assembly GCF_037055245.1 of Brevundimonas olei. Lineage (GTDB taxonomy): Bacteria > Pseudomonadota > Alphaproteobacteria > Caulobacterales > Caulobacteraceae > Brevundimonas > Brevundimonas olei. Next base: position 2,515,445 of record NZ_CP146369.1, on the reverse strand, counting down.
GCCCGAGGCGTTGGTGAAGCCGGTCTTGATGCCGTCATAGCCGCGCCCCGTGGCCAGCAGGCCGTTGGTGTTGCGGTAGTCGCGGCCCTTGTAGAACCAGTCGTGCAGGCCGAGGTAGCGATAGTATTGCGGATAGTCGCGCATGACCGCGCGGCTCAGGATCGACAGGTCGCGCGCCGTGGTCGCCTGTCGCGTGTCGGGCAGGCCGTTGGCGGTGGTGAAGCGGGTATGCTCCATCCCCAGCTCGCGCGCCTTTTCCGTCATCATCTGGGTGAAGCGGCCTTCGGAGCCGCCGATGTGTTCGGCGATGACCACGGCCATGTCGTTGGCGCTGCGGACGGCCGTGGCGCGCATGGCGTCGTCCAGGCTGATCGTCTGACCGGCCGCCAGACCCAGCTTGGACGGCGGCTGCGACGCAGCGCGCGGGGAGACGGTAAGGTTGTCGTCCAGCTTGACCTTGCCGGACTCCAGCGCCTCGAACGTCAGGTACAGGGTCATGACCTTGGTGATGGAGGCCGGATAGCGCCGGGCGTCGGCGAAGCGCGAGAACAGCACCTCGCCTGAGGCGGCGTCGACCACGATGGCGGCGTAGCGAGCGTTGTCTGACGACTGGGCTTCCGGCGGCGCGACGCCGATCGTCGGCGTCAGGACGATGCCTCCCAGGACCAGGGCGGCCAGGAAACGACGGCGAAACAGGGCGTTCATGGGCAAGCTACTAGCCTCGTCACTGTGGCGCGAAGACGGCTGCGATCACGCACGTTACAAAGGCTAACATCGGCCCTGCCGGTTTCGAGAGGGTTAACGGGCCGTCAACGGAGTTGTGATCGCCCAAGACCGTCGCGTGGTTATCAGTGATCATATTGTGCGTCGCACAAATTTCACTTGAAGTCTTTTCGCAGGTGCACCATATCGCCCTTGTCGCGATGGGTTCGCCTGTCGCAAGAACCCTTTTTGCTTCAGGAGACTCCCCATGGCTGACGCCGCTGAGACCGTGAAGAAGACCGTCGAACAAACCACCGCCAAGGCGAAGGCCCAGGCTGAATCCATCCAGGCCGCCGGCGCCAAGGCGTTCCGCGAAGGCGTCGACAAGTCGGTCGCCTCGCTGAGCGAGATCAACGCGCACGGCAAGAAAAACCTGGAAGCCGTGGTCGAATCCGCCGCCGCCGCCCAGAAGGGCGCCGAGGCCCTGTCGCAACAGGCCGTGGCCTACGGCAAGAAGTCCTGGGAAGACGGCGTCGCCGCCGCCCAGTCCTTCTCGCAGGCCCGCTCGGTGCAGGAACTGTTCGAACTGCAGACCAACTGGGCCAAGTCGGCCGCCGAGGCCTATCTGGCCGAGTTCGGCAAGGCGACCGAGACCATGACCGCCTCGGTCAAGGACAGCTTCAAGCCGATCAATGAGCGCGTTTCGGCCGCTGTCGAGCAGTTCCAGGCCGCCCGCTAAGGCGCGACTGCACGCTCAATGTAAATGGGGCCCTGGCGGAAACGCCGGGGCCTTTTTCATGGTGTCGGTTCGGCGCTCATGGGTGCGTGATCGATGCTGAAGGCGCGCGCCAGCCGCCAGCGCCCGTCCGGCTCCAACCGCCACAGGACGGAGAAGCGGGCGCGCCCGACCAGGGTTTCCGGCCCGTCGCCCTGCCGTTCGTAGAACAGGTGGCTGCCTTCCTCGACGGCGCCGACGCCGGGGATGGCGTAGACCCGCATCGTGCCGGGCACCAGTTCGCGCCGTGAGCGCCAGGCGTCGGGGGCGGCCCGCGCCGTACAGCCCTGGCGATAATCGTCGATGAAGCGCGTCCGCGTCGCCGTCAGTCCGCCCCGGTCGTGATAGAATTCCAGGTCGTCCGTCACCAGATCGGCCAGGGCCTCGGGATCGCATCGGTCGAACATGACCGAAAACAGGGCCGCGTCCCGTTCGGCGATTATGGGGGCGAGGGCGGCGTCATCGTGAGGGGCGGCGGGCGTCTGGGCCAGCATCAGGGCGGCGAACAGGCCGGCGATCAGGGGCATGGCGGCGATCCGGGGCAGGGAACGGAAGCGCATTGGTGCGGTTCCTGAACCGAGATGTCCCGTGAATCTTTGGTCAGGCGACGGGGGTCACGCAGGCTGTGACTGGACGCATCTACAAATCAGGCCATCATTCCCTATCTGATCTTTTGACACTCCCCGACTACGGACCACGAATGCCTAACAGACGGCCAGGTGAACAGGGCGGAGGCGCAGGCGCCGCCGTCGTCACCGAGACAAAGCCGAAACTTCAGCGGCCCTCGCTCTATCGGGTGCTGATCCTGAATGACGACTACACCCCCATGGAGTTCGTCATCTATGTGCTGGAGCGGTTCTTCCAGAAGAGCCGCGAGGACGCGACCCGCATCATGCTGCACGTGCACCAGCATGGCGTCGGAGTCTGCGGCGTCTTCACCTACGAAGTGGCCGAAACCAAGGTCGCCCAGGTGGTCGAGACGGCGCGGCGCCACCAGCACCCCCTGCAATGCACGATGGAAAAGGACTGAGAGGAACCTGCCATGCCTTCGTTTTCCCGTCCTCTCGAAGAGACCCTGCACCGCGCGGTCCACTACGCCAACGAGCGTCGGCACGAATACGCCACGCTCGAACACCTGCTGCTGGCCCTGATCGACGATCCGGACGCCTCGGCCGTGATGACGGCCTGCAACGTCGATCTGGGCGCGCTGAAGGCGGCGCTCGGCTCTTATGTCGACACCGACCTGGCCGCCCTGGCCACGGCCGACGGCGACGACGCCAAGCCGACGGCGGGCTTCCAGCGCGTGATCCAGCGCGCGGTCATCCATGTCCAGTCGTCCGGCCGCGAGGAAGTGACCGGCGCCAACGTCCTGGTCGCCATCTTCTCCGAACGCGAAAGCCACGCCGCCTATTTCCTGCAGGAGCAGGACATGACGCGCTACGACGCGGTCAACTTCATCGCCCACGGCATCGCCAAGAAGGCCGGGGCCAATGAAGCCCGCTCGGTGCGCGGCGCCAGCCCCGAAGAGGCCGAGGACGGCTCGGTCGTCAAACAGGGCGGCGAGGCGCTGGAGGCCTATTGCATCGATCTGAACGAGAAGGCCCGCAACGGCAAGATCGACCCCCTGATCGGCCGTCAGGCCGAGGTCGAGCGCTCGATCCAGATCCTGTGCCGCCGCACCAAGAACAACCCACTGCTTGTCGGCGACCCCGGCGTCGGCAAGACCGCCATCGCCGAAGGCCTGGCGCGCAAGATCGTCAACGGCGAGGTGCCGGAAGTCCTCAAGGACGCGACCATCTATTCGCTCGACATGGGCGCGCTTCTGGCGGGCACCCGCTATCGCGGCGACTTCGAGGAGCGGCTCAAGCAGGTCGTCAAGGAGCTGGAAAGCCACGACAACGCGGTCCTGTTCATCGACGAGATCCACACGGTGATCGGCGCCGGCGCGACCAGCGGCGGGGCGATGGATGCGTCGAACCTGCTGAAGCCTGCGCTGGCGTCCGGCAGCCTGCGCTGCATGGGCTCGACCACCTACAAGGAATACCGTCAGCACTTCGAGAAGGACCGCGCCCTGGTCCGCCGCTTCCAGAAGATCGACGTCAATGAGCCGACGATTGAGGACACGGTGAAGATCCTCAAGGGCCTGAAGACGACCTATGAGACGCACCACAAGCTGCGCTTCACCGATGCGGCCATCCGCACGGCGGTCGATCTGTCGGCGCGTTACATCACCGACCGCAAACTGCCGGACAAGGCCATCGACGTGATCGACGAGGCCGGGGCGTCGCAGATGCTGCTGCCGGAATCCAAGCGCAAGAAGGTCATCGGCCAGAAGGAGGTCGAAGCCGTCATCGCCAAGATGGCCCGCATCCCGCCCAAGTCGGTATCGAAATCGGACACGGAATCCCTGCGAGAGCTGGAGACCGATCTCAAGCGCGTCGTCTTCGGCCAGGAACAGGCGATCGACCAGGTGTCGGCGGCGATGAAGCTGGCGCGGGCGGGTCTGCGCGACCCGAACAAGCCGATCGGCGCCTTCCTGTTCAGCGGTCCGACCGGCGTCGGCAAGACCGAGGTGGCCAAGCAACTCGCCGCCACCCTCGGCATCGAGATGCAGCGCTTCGACATGTCCGAATACATGGAGCGCCATACGGTCAGTCGCCTGATCGGCGCGCCTCCGGGCTATGTCGGCCATGATCAGGGCGGCCTGCTGACCGACGCCGTCGACCAGCACCCGCACTCCGTCGTGCTGTTGGACGAGATCGAGAAGGCGCACCCCGACGTCTACAACATCCTGCTGCAGGTGATGGACAACGGGACGCTGACCGACGCCGTGGGCAAGAAGGTCGATTTCAGGAACGTCATCCTGATCATGACCACCAACGCCGGGGCCGCCGACAATGCGCGCGCGGCCATCGGCTTCGGTCGGGGCAAGGTCGAGGGCGAGGACGAAAAGGCCATCCAACGCCTGTTCGCGCCCGAGTTCCGCAACCGTCTGGACGCCATCGTGGCCTTCAAGCCGCTGGGCGCCGAGACGATCCGCTCGGTGGTGACCAAGTTCGTGCTGCAACTGGAAGCCCAGCTGGCGGACCGCAACATCACCATCGAACTGACGGATGAAGCGACCGACTGGCTGGCCAAGAACGGCTTTGATGAACTGTATGGCGCCCGGCCTCTGGCCCGCGTCATTCAGGAGCACATCAAGAAGCCGCTGGCCGACGACATCCTGTTCGGCCGCCTGACCCGCGGCGGACACGTCAAGGTCGAGCTGAAGGACGGCAAGATCGCCTTCGACATCACCCCGGCCAAGGGCGCGGCGGTGAAGGAAGAGGAAGAAGAGACGGCCTGATCATTCATCAGGTTCAAAGAGAAAGGCCCGGACGTCGCCGTCCGGGCCGTTTTCTCCCTCGAGGGGATAAGGGCTTCGTCAGCGCTTGCGGCTCAGGGCGCCGAGCAGCACCGCCGCGCCGGCGATGATGCCTGTGGTCAGAAGCGGCTTGCGGCGGGCGAAATCAAGCCCCTTTCGGGCCGGGTCGCGCAGGTCGGCAGGGGCTTTGTCCACCATGCCGTCCAAGCCGTCGATGACGCGGCCATAGGCGTCCATCGCCTTGCCCTTCACTTCGTTCAGCTTGCCGTCGATCTGAAGCTTGCTGTCGCCGGTCAGCCGGCCGAAGCCGTTCTGCACCTTGCCACCTGCTTCGGTCACGGCGCCTTCAATGCGTTGGTCAGTCATACTTCACCAGGGTCAGGAGAATAGTCTCCTCAACAAGCGCGCGGCTGGCGAAGAGGTTGCGTGATCTATTTGGGGGCGTCCGGAGGCGGGATTTGCACGCTGGTTCCATTGCGTTGCGTCAGGTCGCGCGCCTCTCTGGCATGTTCGGCGTCGAGCGCGTCCCAATCCCGTTGAGACATGCAAACTCTTCGTTGGCGGTTCTGTAAGCGGGAACCGACATTAGGCTGAGAGCGACAAACCGTGCGGTCGAGGCGAGACGTGGATTTAGTTTCAACCCTCTCCTCGGTCTCTTGGGATGCGGATGAATCGGCTGAAACTTGAAGGGGGGCGATGGCGTGCGCGGATAAGGCGGCGGAAAAGACGAGTAGGGCTAAGGCTGACATCGCAAATCTCCCGTGTTTAAGTAACAAGGGTACTCTAACTTGATTAAATTGCGAAGCTAGTTGTTTCGGTAGGGCGACAGCTCCGCCGTCATGGCGTGCATCTCGGCCTCCACCGCCGGGCGCTCCTGCTCGAGGTAGCGGGCGACCGGATCGCGCAGGGCGGGATCGGCGATGAAATGGGCCGAATAGACGGGGGAGGGCAGGTAGCCGCGCGCGATCTTGTGATCCCCCTGTGCCCCCGCCTCGACCCGCGACAGGCCGCGCGCGATGGCGAACTCGATGGCCTGATAGTAGCACAGCTCGAAATGCAGGAAGGGCCGGTCGACCAGCGTCCCCCACTGGCGGCCATACAGCGCCTCGCGGCCTATGAAGTTGAGCGCGCCGGCTACCGGCGTATCACCCTCGAACGCCATGACAAGGGCGATACGGTCGGCCATGGTCGCGCCGACGCGGGCGAAGAAGTCGCGCGTCAGATAGGGCCGTCCCCATTTGCGGTCGCCGGTGTCCATGTAGAAGGCGAAGAAGGCGTCCCAGTGCGCCTGCGTGATCTCGGCGCCGGTGAGGACGCGAATGTCGAGGCCCGCCTGCGCCTCGCGTCGCTCGCGCCGGATGGTCTTGCGCCGATTGGATGACAGGGCGCCCAGGAAGTCGTCGAAGCTCTGATAGCCGTCGTTGCGCCAGATGAACTGGATGTCCCGACGCGGCAGCAGGCCCGCCTCGGCCATGGCGCGCCACTCGTCCTCAAGCGGGAAGTTGACGTGAAGGGACGACACGCCCAGCCGCTCGGTCAGCGTCAACGCGCCTTGCAGCAGGGCCTCGCGCACCGTGGCGGCGTCCGTTCCCGGCGCGTTGAGGAAACGCGGGCCGGTCGCGGGGGTGAAGGGCACAGCCCCCAGCAGCTTGGGGTAATAGCGCCCGCCCGCGCGCTGATAGGCGTCGGCCCAGCTGTGGTCGAAGACGTATTCGCCCTGGCTGTGGCCCTTCAGATAGAGAGGCATGACGCCGATCACGACGCCGTCTTCATTGTGCAGGGACAGATGGCGCGCCGCCCAGCCCTCGGACGGGACGGCGCTGCCGGACGCCTCGCAGGCGTCGAGGAAGTCGTAGGAGACGAAAGGATCGCCGCTTGGGGCCGCACAGGCGTCCCATGCGGCCCGGCCGATAGCGGCGATGCTGTCGTGCACCTGAAGCGTGAAACCCGACACCTCTATCCTTCTCCCCTCGGGGGAGAAGGTGGGCGCTGAAAGCGCTCGGATGAGGGGGCTGTGTCCGCGCGCGAAAGAGGCAAGGATGAGGGCGCAACAAACCGCCCCCTCATCCGTCTCGCTCCGCGAGCCACCTTCTCCCCCAAGGGGAGAAGGGTGTGACGCATGGTTGTCACTTCACCTCAATGACAGCGTCGATCTCGACGGCGAAGCCGAGCGGCAGCTTGTAGACGCCGACGGCCGAGCGCGAGTGCTTGCCCGCGTCGCCGAAGACCTGGACCATCAGGTCCGAGCAGCCGTTGATGACAGCGGGAATGGCCTCGAAGTCAGGGCCGGCCTGGACGAAGCCGCCCAGCTTTACGATGCGGACCACGCGATCCAGGTCGCCGTCGACGGCGGCGTTGATCTGGGCCAGCAGGTTGATGCCGCACAGGCGGGCGGCCTCGGCGGCCTGCTCCGGCGTCACGTCCACGCCGACGGTGCCCTTGATGCCGCCGCTGGCGTCGTTCGACAGCTGACCCGAGATGAAGATCTGCTCGCCCGAGCGGACGTAGGAGACATAGCTGGCGACCGGCTTGGCGGGCTCGGGCAGGGTGATGCCGAGTTCAGCGATGCGGGCGTGGATGCTCATGGGGCGACTCCGTGTGAAAGGGTTGAGGGGGTTTAGCGCGGCGCGGCGGCCGCGTCATCCGGGGCGTTCGTTGGGACGTTTCAGAGCGCGCCCGGCGACGACGGCGGCGGCCCCGAACTTGTCGCGCAGGGCGTCGATGGCCGTCTCGGTCTTCAGGGCGCGGGTTTCGCTCGTGGCGAACAGGCCGGCCGGGGCGTCCTGGGCGTCGGCGATATCGGCCATGCCGATGCCGATCAGCCTGTAAGGTACGCCGATTTCGGGTTTCAGCAGGTCGCTACCGGCGGCGAACAGGGCGCGCGCCGTCTGCACCGGCTCGGCCAGGGTGACGCGGCGGGTGACGATCTTGAAGTCCGTCTTGCGCAACTTCAGCACCACGACGCGGCTGGCGACGCCGTCGCGGCGCGCCTTGGACGCCAGCTTTTCGCACAGGGGCCACAGCTCGGCCTCCAGCGCTTCGGCCGTGGTCAGGTCGTCGTTGAAGGTGGTCTCGGCGCTCATGCCGCGCCGGTCGTGGTCCGGGTTCACCGGGCGGCTGTCGCGGGCGTGGCTGAGGTCATGCAGGCGCAGGGCCGTCTCGCCATAGCGCCGGATCAGGTCCTTGACCTCTGCCGCAGCCAGATCGCCGATGGTGGCGAAGCCGTCCGAGCGCAGGGTGCGGCCGAACACCGGCCCGACGCCGGGCAGGGCGGTTACGGGGCGCGGCGCCAGCAGCCCTTGCGCTTCTGTCGCGCCGATGACCGAAAAGCCGCGCGGCTTGTCCAGTTCGGAGGCGATCTTGGCCAGGAAGCGATTGGGCGCCAGGCCGATGGAGACGGTCAGCCCGGTCTCGTCCTCGATCCATTTCTGCAGACGCGCCAGTTGGAAGGCGGGCGGTCCGCCGTTCAGCCGCTCGGTGCCCTTCAGGTCGATCCAGGCCTCGTCCAGCGACAGGGTCTGAACCAGCGGCGTCAGCTGTTCCAGCGCGCCGAAGATACGACGGCTCTCGGCTCTGTATTTGCTGAAGTCCGGCTTGATGACGACCGCGTCGGGGCAGGCCTTCAGCGCCTTGAACATCGGCATGGCCGAGCCGACGCCGTACAGCCGCGCCACATAGCAGGCGGTGGAGACGACGCCCCGCTTGCCGCCGCCGACGATCACGGGCTTGTCGCGCAGTTCGGGTCGGTCGCGCTTCTCGACCGAGGCGTAGAAGGCGTCGCAGTCCAGGTGGGCGATGTGCAGGTCGCTCAGTTCGTCATGGACGATCACCCGGCGCGAGGCGCAGGATGGGCACCGCGCGACCTTGCGGTCGCCGGTCCACAGGCAGTCGCGACAGAGGGCCGTAAGGGCCACGCAGGAACTCCGTTTCCTCAGCTTCACGTCAACTTAAGACTGACGCGGCCACAGTGCACCCAAGAAGGCGTAACAGCCCGACGCGAAAGCGGATGAACAAGAGGCGCAACGGCCGGGTGGCGGATGTCCAAGAAGGTCCTCATAGTCGAGGATAACGAGCTGAACATGAAGCTTTTTCATGATCTGCTCGATTCCCAGGGGTATGAAGTGCTGCAGACCCGCGAAGGGCTGCAGGCGCTGGCGATTGCGCGCGAACACCGCCCCGACCTGATCCTGATGGATATCCAGTTGCCGGAGATATCGGGCCTTGAAGTCACCAAATGGCTCAAGGACGACGAAGAGCTGAACCATATCCCCGTCATCGCCGTTACAGCCTTCGCCATGAAGGGTGATGAGGAGCGGATTCGCCAGGGGGGCTGCGAAGCCTACATCTCCAAGCCGATCTCGGTTATCTCCTTCCTGGAGACGGTGCGCAGGCACCTTGGTCAGGGGGCGGCATGAGTGCGCGGATCCTGGTGGTCGATGACGTCGAGGCGAACGTCCGACTGCTCGAAGCCAAGCTGACTCTCGAATACTACGATGTCCTGACCTGCCATGACGGCGCGACGGCCATCACTCTGGCGGGCGCCGAACAGCCGGACCTGATCCTGCTGGACGTGATGATGCCGGGCATGGACGGCTTCGAAGCCTGTCGTCGGATCAAGGCCGAGGCGGAGACGCGCCACATTCCGGTGGTGCTGGTGACGGCGCTGGACGGCCGGCATGATCGCATCAAGGGGCTGGACGCCGGCGCCGACGACTTCCTGTCCAAGCCGCTGGACGATGTGATCCTGATGGCGCGGGTCCGCAGCCTGACTCGCCTCAAGATGGTCATGGACGAACTGCGCGAGCGCGAGGAAAGCGGTCGCCGGGTCGGCGTCGACACCGGTGGCGTGGCGCGGCTCAAGGGCTCGGGCGGGCGTGTTCTGATTGTCGATGACAATACGCTTCAGGCTCAGGTGATGGCGCAGGAGCTGTCGCTGGAGCATCGCCCCATGATCGAGCCGTCGCTCGAGGCGGCGCTGGAGACGGCGCGTGGTCCGGTCGATCTGGTGATCGTCAATGTGACGTCCGAACGGTTCGACGGCCTGCGGCTGATCGCCCAGCTTCGGTCCAAGGAGCCGACGCGCCGACTGCCCATCCTGGCCTTGGTGGACACCCAGGACCGGGCGCGTCTGCTCAAGGCGCTGGAGCTGGGCGCGCATGACATCCTGACCCGCCCCGTCGATCCCGAGGAATTGGCCGCGAGAGTGCGCACCCAGGTGCGGCGCAAACGCTATGGCGACTTCCTGCGCCAGAAGCTGGATCACAGCCTGGAGATGGCGGTCACCGACCCGCTGACGGGCCTGCACAACCGACGCTACATGAACGGTCAGCTGGACGCCCTGGTGGCGCGCGCCAATCGCGGCGGCGATCCGGTGGCTGTCCTTGTGCTGGACATCGATCACTTCAAGGCGGTCAACGACAGCCTGGGCCACGACGCGGGCGACGAGGTGCTGCGCGAGTTTTCGGTGCGGCTGGCGACCAATGTGCGGGCCGTGGACCTGCCGTGCCGGTTCGGCGGCGAGGAGTTCGTGGTGGTCATGCCCGGCACGACGCTGGAGGACGCCCATCGCATCGCCGAGCGAATCCGTCGCGACGTCGGCGCCTCGCCCTTCCGCATCCTGGGCGGCGAGCCGTTGAGCATCACCGTTTCGGTCGGCGTGGCGGCGAGCAGGGGCGCGGACGACACGCCGGCCTCCCTGCTGAAGCGCGCCGACGAGGGCGTGTATGAGGCCAAGAAGGCCGGCCGCAATCGGGTGGTGGTGCGCGCGGCCTGACGGCCTCGGCCTTATATGGCGGACAACGAAAAACGCCCGGTCCTGCGACCGGGCGTTTCGAGTCTTGCAGATTCAAGCGGGGGGTTGAGCCCTTACTTGATCTTGCCTTCCTTGAACTCGACGTGCTTGCGGACGACCGGGTCGTACTTCTTGACGACCATCTTTTCGGTCATCGTACGGGCGTTCTTCTTGGTCACGTAGAAGAAGCCGGTGTCGGCGGTGGAGTTCAGGCGGATCTTGATGGAAGCCGGTTTGGCCATCGGAATTACCTCTGCGACGGCGAAAGCCGCTTGAAATAAGAGGCGCGGAACATACTCAGGACAGGCTCAAAGTCAACGGTTTCGATGTCGCGTTGAGCGAGGCCGCGAGAGCGGTAGTATTTCGCCATGAAAACGCCCCACTTCAAGCCCGCCCACGCCCTGTCCGCCGCTGTCATCGCCGCCGGACTGGCGCTTTCCGCCTGCTCCTCCGAGCCCGCCGCGCCGGCTGCGGCGCCGGCCGAAGCTCCCGCCACGGCCCAGGACGCCTTCTTCGCCAATCTGACCGAGCTGTGCGGCCAGCGATTCGAGGGCAAGGTCGTCACGACCGAGGCCGCCGACTCGGATTTCGCCGGCAAACGCCTGCTGATGCACGTCCGCGACTGCTCGACGGATGAGATTCGCATTCCCTTCTGGGTCGGCGAGGACCGTTCGCGCACCTGGGTCGTGACCCGCACCGAGTCGGGCCTGCGCCTGAAGCACGATCACCGACAGCCGGACGGGAAGACGGACCCGCTGCACTGGTACGGCGGCGATACGGCGAACGAAGGCACGGCCGAGCGTCAGGAATTCCCGGTCGATCAGGAATCCATCGACCTGTTCAACGCCAACGACGCCTCGGTCTCGACGACCAACGTCTGGGCCATGGAGATCCATCCCCAAAAGACCTTCAGCTATGAGCTGCGTCGGCCGAACCGCCATTTCCAGGTCGATTTCGATCTGACCAAGCCGGTCGCCGAATAAGACGGCGAGGCCGCCGCGTCAGTCCTGATGGTCGATGACGTGGCGGCCGCGCACCATGTGCACGAAGGGCAGGGGGCGCTGCGGCGTCTCCAGCCGCTCGGCGACCTCTCCCAGCACGAAGCGGGTGATGGCGGGCAGATCCAGCCCTTGCGCCTCTTCCAGCGGAATCCAGGCGATCTCGTCCAGTTCGCCTGAGCCTTCGATGCGGTCGGGATCGCGCAGGGCCTCGACCGGGGCCATGAAGAAGCGGGCGTCGAAACGGCGCGTGCGGCCCGGGGGCGTGATGGCGCGCGTCACATAGGACAGGACCGACAGATCGGGCAGGGCGCCGGCCTGACGATATTCCCGCCACGGTCCGGCGACCGAGGCGGTCGGCGCGGCGCGGCCCAGGATCAGCCCGGTCTCCTCAAAGGTCTCGCGTACGGCGGCCAGGGCCAGGGCGCGGGCGCGGCGGGCGGGCATCTCCGCCTCCAGCCGCCGCGCGACGTCAGGCGACAGGGCGCCGTTCGAGGCGGCGGTGAAGTCGCTGCGTTCGATACGGCCGCCGGGGAACACCCATTTCGAGGCCATGAAGACATGGCCGGGCGCGCGGCGGCCCATCAACACCTCGGGACGTTTTTCGCCGCGGGTCAGGATCAGGGTGGCGGCGTCTTTGGGGCGCTGGGCCCCGCCTACACGCGGCGCATCGGCCAGATCTTGGGCCGCGTCAAAGGGGCGGGGGTTCATCGCAAAAACTCCTGCCTTCTCCCCATCGGGGGAGAAGGTGGCTCGCGGAGCGAGACGGATGAGGGGGACGCTTGCTGCGTCCTCAACGTCTGTCGTCCCGCCTGCGGATACAGCCCCCTCATCCGAGCGCCTCCGGCGCCCACCTTCTCCCTCGAGGGGAGAAGGGACGTGATATTTTTCACCGTCGCTTGCCCTTTCTGACGCCCTTCAGGCCGCCGGAAGGCTTTGCGCCGTTGCGGGGCTTGGGACCGCCTGGACGGCCCTTGCCGCGCTTGGGAGGGCCGTCTCCCCCGCGTCCGCGCATCCCATAGCGCGGGGCCGGGGCGTTCGGATCGCGCGGGTCCGGCTCGGACAGCATTTCCAGCACCAGACCGCCGGTGACGGGCGTGGCCTCCATCAGACGGACCTCGACGCGGCGGCCCAGCGGAAAGCGCTTGCCGGTGCGCTCGCCGACCAGGGCGTGGGCGCGGTCGTCGTGGGCGAAATATTCATCGCCCAGGGTTGAGACGGGGACCAGACCGTCAGCGCCCGTCTCGTCCAGCCGGATGAACAGGCCGAAGCGGGTGACGCCGGTGATCCGGCCGCTGAAGCTCGCGCCGACGTGCTCTTCAAGGAAGGCGGCGATGTAGCGGTCCATGGCGTCGCGCTCGGCGGCCATGGAGCGGCGCTCGGTCTCGGTGACGTGCTCGGCGATGCCGCCCAGTTCGGCGATCTCGCGGTCGGTCAGGCCGTCCGATCCCAGTTTCAGCGCCCGGATCAGCCCGCGATGGACGATCAGGTCGGAATAGCGCCGGATCGGCGAGGTGAAGTGGGCGTAGCGGTCCAGGTGCAGGCCGAAGTGGCCGACGTTCTCAGGCGAGTAGAAGGCCTGCATCTGGGTGCGCAGGACGACTTCGTTGACCACCTCGGCGTGCGGGGTGTCACGGGTCTCTTCCAGCAGCTTGTTGAAGCGCTTGGTGTTGGGCGCCTCGCCCTTGTTCCACGGCTTGCCGATGGTGTGCAGGAAGTCGGCTAGGTTGAAGATCTTCTCCTGACTGGGCGTGTCGTGGACGCGATAGATCAGCGGCGTGTGCGTCTTCTCCAGCGTCTCGGCGGCGCAGACGTTGGCCTGGATCATCATCTCTTCAATCAGGCGGTGGGCCTCCAGCGACTTGCGCGGCTCGATGCCGGCGATGCCGCCGTCGGGCGACATGATGATGCGGCGCTCGGGGCTTTCGATGGCCAGCGGGCTGCGCCGCTCGCGGCCCTTCAACATGGTGCGGTAGGCGTTCCACAGCGGATAGAGGATGGCCTCCATGATCGGCCCGGTGGCGTCGTCCAGCAGGCCGTCGATGGCGGACTGCGCCTGTTCATAGGACAGCTTGGCGTGGCTGCGCATCAGGCCGCGCGTGAACTTGTGCCCGGTCTTCCTGCCGTCCTTGTCAAAGACCATGCGCACGGCCATGCAGGCGCGGTTCTCGCCCTGCTTCAGGCTGCACAGGCCGTTGGACAGCACTTCGGGCAGCATCGGCTCGACCCGGTCGGGGAAGTAGGTCGAGTTGCCCTTGGCCCGCGCCTCGCGGTCCAGCGCCGTGTTCGGGCGCACATAGGCGGCGACGTCGGCGATGGCGACCCAGACGATCCAGCCGCCCACATTGGCCGGGTCTTCGTCGCGCTCGGCATAGACGGCGTCGTCATGGTCGCGCGCGTCGGCCGGGTCGATGGTGATGAAGGGGACGTGGCGCAGGTCTTCGCGCCCCTTCAGCGTCGGGACGGCCTGATCCTCGGCCTCGCGCTCCACGGCCTCGGAGAAGCCGGTCGGCACGCCGTGGGCGTGGATGGCGATGATGGAGGCCGCGCGCGGGTCGTCCTCGCGGCCGATGTTCTCCAGGATCTTGCCGCGCTTGGGGCCGTAGCGATGCTCGCCCTTCTCGACGGCGGCCAGCACCAGATCGCCGTCGCGCAGGTCCGTCGCGTGGGCTGCGGGCACCAGCAGCACGTCCTTGGAGCGCTTGTCGACCGGCTCAACCCGCGTCTCGCGCCCGCCCTTGCGGATGACGCCCAGCACGCGGTTGGTTCCGGCGTCCAGCCGCTTGACCAGGCGCGCCTCCCAGCCGTTGACGCCCCGGCTGAACTTGACCAACAGGCGGTCGCCCATGCCGGGCGCCGGGCCGCGACCCTCACGATCGGGCATCAGGACCGCGCGCGGCGCATCCTCGCTGCTCTTGACCAGTTCGACGTAGAGTTCGCCGTCGGCGTCGCGGTCCACCACATCGACCACCCCGACCGGGGGCAGGGCGCCGGCTTCGGAAAAGCCCTTGCGGCCGCGCTTGCCCAGGCGGCCCTCGGCCTCCAGCTCCTTCAGCATGTCGCGCAAGTGCCGGCGCTCGGCGCCTTTCAGGCCGAAGGCGCGGGCGATGTCGGCCTTTTCGGCTTCTCCGGCCTCGCGCATGAAGGCCATCAGGGATTCTTTGTCGGGCAGGCCCGCAGCGGGGCGTTTCGGTGTCTTGACCATTGCGCCCTTTCTAACGCGCTTCGCGGCGAAAGGGTGAAAACTTGCATGAGTTGACCGCGACGGTGCGGACGCCCAGCTTCATTCGAAACCGTGCAACGGAGCCTGCCTTCATGTCGATGACCGACGCCCCTGTTCTCAGCCGTCCGGCGAAGAGCCTGCTGGACCTGATCGGCAAGACGCCGATGGTCGAGGTGACGCGGATCGACACCGGCCCCTGCCGCCTGTTCCTGAAACTGGAGAGCCAGAATCCGGGCGGCTCCATCAAGGACCGCATCGCCCTGTCGATGATCGAGGCCGCTGAGAAGGCGGGCTGGCTGAAGCCGGGCGGCACCATCGTCGAGGCGACGGCGGGCAACACCGGTCTGGCCCTGACTCTGGTCGGCAAGCAGAAGGGCTACAACGTCCTGCTGGTCATCCCCGACAAGATGTCGAAGGAGAAGATCCAGCACCTGCGGGCCATGGGCGCCGACGTGCGCCTGACCCGCTCGGACGTGCCGCACGGCCACCCGGAATACTACACCGACATGGCCGAGCGCCTGGCCCAGCAGATTCCGGGCGGCTATTTCGTCAACCAGTTCGCCAACGACGCCAACTCCGAGGCCCACTTCAGGACGACCGGCCCGGAAATCTTCGAGCAGATGGACGGCGACATCGACGCCTTCGTCGCCGGGATCGGCTCGGGCGGGACGATCACGGGCAACGCCCGCTATTTCAAATCACAGGGCTCCAAGGCCAGGATCATCCTGGCCGACCCGGTCGGCTCGGCGCTGGCGGGCCTGATCAACGAGGGCGTGCCGGGACCGGACGGCAGCTATACGGTCGAAGGCATCGGCCAGAACTTCATGCCCGAGACGACCGATCCCGACCTGATCGACGTCGCCTATTCCATCCCCGACGCCGAGGCGATCGCCACGGTGCGCGAGCTGTTGCTGAAGGAAGGCATTCTGGCGGGCTCGTCGTCGGGCACCCTGATCGCCACGGCCCTGCGCTGGTGCCGCGAGCAGACCGAGCCGAAGCGGGTCGTGACCTTCGTCTGCGACACCGGCGCCAAATACCTGTCCAAGGTCTACAACGACGCCTGGCTGGCCGATCAGGGCCTGGCCGAGCGTGAACTGCACGGCGACCTGTCGGACCTGATCAACCGCAAATACGCTGCCGGCGACGTGGTGGTGATCGGACCGGAAGACACCCTGGACACCGCCTTCAAGCGGATGCGCGGCGACGGCCTGTCGCAACTGCCGGTCATTCAGGACGGCCGTCTGGTCGGCATCCTGGACGAGAGCGACATCGTCCACATCATGAACACCGACGACATCACCCGTCAGGAGCGCTTCGCCAAGCCGGTCGCCTCGGCCATGACGCGCGATCTGGACACGCTTCAGGTGACGGAGTCGCTGGACGCCCTGATCCCGGTCTTCGACCGCGACCGCGTGGCCATCGTGCTGGACGGCGAGACCTTCGTCGGCCTGATCACCCGCACGGACCTGATCAACCACCTCAGCCTGAACCGGTAAGAGCATGGCAGACCTGAAGAACAGCCAGGGCTTCTCGACCCGCGCCATCCATGCGGGCCAGCAGCCCGACCCGACGACGGGCGCGGTGATGACGCCGATTTACGCCACCTCGACCTACGCTCAGGAAAGTCCTGGCGTGAACAAGGGCTATGAATACGCCCGCGGCAAGAACCCGACGCGCGAGGCCTTCGAGGCCTGCATCGCCGATCTGGAAGGCGGGGTTCAGGCCTTCGGCTTCGGCTCGGGCATGGCGGCGACCTCGACGGCGCTGGAATTGCTGGACGCCGGGTCGCACATCATCACCGGCGACGACCTCTATGGCGGATCGTGGCGGCTGTTCGAGCGGGTGCGCCGTCGCTCGATGGGGCTGGACTTCAGCTACATCGACCTGACCGACCTCGCGGCTGTCGAGGCGGCCATCACTGAAAAGACGCGGATGCTTTGGGTCGAGACCCCGACCAATCCGCTGATGAAACTGGCCGACATCGAGGCCCTGTCGAAGATCGCCAGGGCGCACAAGCTGATCCTGGTGGTCGACAACACCTTCGCTACGCCGTGGAGCCAGCAGCCGCTGGCCCTGGGCGCCGACGTGGTCATGCATTCGGCGACCAAATATCTGAACGGCCACTCCGACATCGTCGGCGGGGTGCTGGTCGCCAGGGACGCCGAGATGGCGGCCCAGCTGAAGTTCCTGCAGAACTCCATCGGCGGCGTCATGGGGCCGTTCGACGCCTTCCTGGCCAATCGGGGTCTGAAGACGCTGGGCCTGCGCATGAAGGCGCACAATGAGAACGCCCTGGCCGTGGCGCGCTGGCTGGAAGATCGAAAGGGCGTCGCCAAGGTGCTCTATCCGGGTCTGGTCAGCCACCCGCAGCACGAACTGGCCGCGCGTCAGATGAACGGCCGCTTCGGCGGCATGGTCACCCTGCTGATCGACGGCGATCTGGAGCGCACGAAACGGGTGCTGGAGCGGGTGCAGGTCTTCACCCTGGCGGAGTCTCTGGGCGGCGTCGAAAGCCTAGTGAACCACCCGGCCATCATGACCCACGCCAGCGTGCCCAAAGAGGTGCGCGAGGCGGGCGGCGTCACCGACAACCTGATCCGCCTGTCTGTCGGGGTCGAGGACATCGACGACCTGATCGCCGACCTGGATCAGGCCATCAGCTGACGCCGATTGACGCGCCGGGGTTCAAAACCCCGGCCGTCCTGCCTAGGCTGGGCCCATGTTTGATTTCATCGCCATGCGTGATCGCCTGGCGGAGTTCCCGACAGCGGAGATGCTGATCGGGCTCTGTCTCCTCGTTCTTCTTGCCTTCGTCGCGGACTTTGTGGTCCGCCGCATCCTGACCCGGCTGATCCTGCGCATCGTCGGGCGCGCGGTGCATGATCTCGACGCCCTGTTGCAGCCGGTGGTGCGCAGCTTCACACGCGTCGTCCCGGCCATCATCATCCATCAGGGCATAAGCGGCGTGCCGCACCTGTCGACGGGCGCCGTCACCCTGATCCAGAACGTGGCCGGGGCCTTCATGATCGTGGCCGTGGCCATCGGCGTCGGCGCGGGTCTGGACATGGCCAACGCCCTCTACGTTCGCTCGCCGCGCGCCCATCGGCGCAGCATCAAGGGCTATCTGCAGGTTCTGAAGATCGTCATCTACGCCATCGCCACCATCCTGGTGATCGCAGCACTGATCGACCGTTCGCCGCTGCTGCTGCTGTCGGGGCTGGGCGCGCTGGCGGCTGTGCTGATGCTGGTGTTCAAGGACACGATCCTGTCGCTGGTGGCGTCGGTTCAGCTGAACTCCAACGACATGCTGCGCGTCGGCGACTGGATCGAGATGCCCCAGTTGAACGCCGACGGCGACGTCATCGACATCGCCCTGCATACGGTGAAGGTGCAGAACTGGGACAAGACCATCACCACCATCCCCACCTGGCGGATGATCAACGAGTCCTACAAGAATTGGCGCGGGATGCAGGAAAGCGGCGGGCGCCGCATCAAGCGCGCCCTGCTGATCGACCAGACCAGCGCGCGTTTCCTGACCGAGGCGGAGCGCGACCGGATGCGGCGTTTCCTCCTGATCGACGACTATCTGGCTGACAAGGCCGCCGAGATGGCCGACTGGAACGCCAAGCTGGTCGAGGCCGGGCGCGATCCGGTCAATATGCGGCGCTCGACCAACATCGGCGCCTTCCGCGCCTATGTGCAGAACTATCTCGAGAACCATCCGCGCATCCGTCAGGACATGACGCTGCTGGTGCGTCAGTTGCAGCCGACGGAGACGGGACTGCCGCTGGAGATCTACGCCTTCACCGCCACGGTGGCCTGGGCCGAGTATGAGGCGATCCAGGGCGATATCTTCGACCACCTGCTGGCGATCCTGCCCGAGTTCGGCCTGCGCCTGTTCCAGTCGCCCAGCGGGGCGGACTTCGGCCAGTTGCGTTCGCCGCCGGTCATGGAGCGGGCATAGAAAAAGCGCGCAGGGTCGCCCCTGCGCGCTCTGTCCTTATCCTGGCCGCCCGTCATCGCTGACAGGGGCGGCGAGGGGGCTGAATCAGCCTTCGGTCTTCAGTTGACCGGCCGATTCCTTGCCCGAGCGACGGTCGCGCTCGATTTCGTAGGAAACCTTTTGGTTTTCATCCAGGCCGCGCAGGCCAGCCGCTTCCACGGCCGAGATGTGGACGAAGACGTCCTTGCCGCCGTCATCCGGCTGGATGAAGCCGTAGCCCTTGGTGGAGTTGAACCATTTCACAGTGCCGGTAGCCATTTTCAGGACCTCCGCTAGAAGTTGGCCTCAGAGAACGTCCCTGAAGACCTGTCGGGTCTGTATGGATCGGCTTAGACCTCGGTGCGCGGGGCAGAAGGCAGAGCGTTACGCAGAGAGATCGACCATCACAGGGTGAACGGTCCCGGCGGCTAAAGCAAGGCGTACGAAAAGATCGTCAGCTTTCAACGGCCTGCGTCGGCGCGGACCAGTTTTCCTGGCACAGTTTGCGCAGGGCGTTGGTGATGGTGGAGCCGTACAGGGCGTCCTGAATGCGGTCGTAGCCCTCGCTCTTCAGGGCCTGCTTGACCTCTCCCACCGTGCGGCAGGCGCCGCTTTCAGCCAGCTGGTACGCACGTTCGAGGGTCGTCGGGCGGAATGTCATGCGCCAAGCTTAGGCCCATTGGTCGGAAAAGGCCAAAGCCTCTGTCCGCCTCGGTCAGAAGTAGACGCTGATCCCGGCGACCAGGGCGTCGGCGTACTGCTCGCCCGGAACCTTGGCGTTGGTGCCGTGCCAGCGCAGTTCGGCCTCCAGATTGGAGGTGAGGGCGTAGGTGGCCCCGATGTTGTAGCCGGTGTAGTCGACGCTGTTGTCCTGCTCGCGGCGGCCGACCTCGGCTGAGAGGTTCAGCTTGTCGGTGAAGTCCCAGCCGCCGCGCATGGCGACCCAGGTCCAAGATTCCACCGAACCGGCGCCGTCGGGCGAGTGCTGCAGCCGCAGGCGGGCGCTGGCCGGGCCGATCGAGCGCTTCATGTCGGCCGTGAACTCCCAGGCGTTGGCGTCATAGCCGGGGTCGGCGTCCACCCGCCACTTGTGCGCGACGTTCAGGTCGAAATCGAAGCCGCCCCACTGCGGACGCACGCCGCCGGTCAGCTCCAGCTCCAGGTCCGAGCCGCCGCTCTTGATCGTTTCGGCGGCGGGGCTGACGTAGAAGAGGCCGCTTTCGCTCTCCCATTCCGCCGCGCCCCAGACGAAGGGATCGCCGTCCGACTTGGAGGCGTCCTTGGAGCGGTTGTCGCTTCCGGCGCCGGCGCTGAAGCTCCAGCGGCCGGGCATCTCCTGCGCCTGGGCCGTCGAGGCCAGGATCAGGAGCGGGGCGGTCGCCAGAAGGGCGGTCGTCAGGATGCGCATGAATCGGCCTCGAAAGGGGTGAGCTTCGAGGCCGCTTCCTAGAGACGCTTCTTGTCGAATTTATCACAGGCTTGCGAAAACTCGTCCGTCAGCCGAGCGACAAGCTGAGCCGTGGTCGGCACGTCGTGGATGGCGCCTGAACCCTGGCCCGCCGACCAGACGGTCTTCCACGCCTTGGCCTCCTCGCCCATGTCCAGCTTGTGCTCGGGCAGGGACTTCGGGTCGATCCGGTTCTCGATCAGCGAGGGCGTCAGGAAGTTGGCCGGAATGCCGGACACCGCCGGGGTGTAGGTGATGTCCGCCGAGCCCGACTGGACGATCAGCTCCTTGTAGTGCGGCTGGGCCGCGCTTTCGGTCGTGGCGATGAAGCGGGTGCCCATATAGGCGAAGTCGGCCCCCATCATCAGCGCCGCCGCCACGTCCTGACCGGTCGACAGGGCGCCCGCCAGGATGATGGTGCCGTCATAGAAGCTGCGCACCTCATTGATCAGGGCGAAGGGGTTGACCACGCCGGCGTGCCCGCCCGCGCCGTTGGCGACCAGGATCAGGCCGTCGACGCCCGCCTCGGCCGCCTTGCGCGCATGACGCACATTGGCGATGTCGTGGAAGACCACGCCGCCGTAACCGTGCACCGCGTCCACAACGTCGCGCACGGCGCCGAGCGAGGTGATGATCAGCGGCACCTTCTCCTCGACCGAGACCATCATGTCGGCCATCAGGCGCGGGTTGGTCGGGTGGACGATGTGGTTGACGCCGAAGGGGGCGGCGTCGGGCGTCAGGCGCGACTTGATCTCGTGCAGCCACTCCCGATAGCCCTCGGTCGTGCGCTGGTTCAGCGAGGGGAAGGTCCCGATCACGCCCGCATTGCAGGCCTCGACCACCAGATCCGGCCCGGACACCAGGAACATGGGCGAGGCGATCACCGGCAGCTTGAGGCCGGACTGCAGAGAAGCGGGAATGGCCACGGGTCGTCTCTCCTGAGTTGCTTTTGGCTACGCTAACCGGCTGTCGTCAGGGAAGGCAATGCATTCGGCTCCCTTCTCCCTTGTGGGAGAAGGTGGCAGGCGAAGCCTGACGGATGAGGGGTGTGAGCGCCTCCGCATCCGATGATCGCACGGTTGAGGCGCAGAACAGCGAAACTTGCGCCGACACCCCTCATCCGAGCGCCTCCGGCGCCCTCCTTCTCCCACAGGGGGAGAAGGAAAAAACAGAGTCCAATTCGTCTGAATCGTCTGAAATCGCATCAGTGGATGCTGAAGGGCACGGTGACGACGAAGGCGGACCCGACCTCTTCCGGCCGGATCGTCGCGGGGTTCAGCCGTCCCCGACGGACGATTTTGACGGCCGCTTCTCCGAACCCGCTGCCGGGAGGAACCTCGGCGACAACGGCGCAGTTGGTCGGCTTGCCTGACAGCGCCACTTCACAACGAACGGCGGCGCCGCCCGAGAGGCCGCGATCGACCGCTCTTTGCGGATAATCAGACGCTGTGGGGCGAGGCGGCGTCAGCCACCGGGCTTCCACATTGGCGAACGTCGCCGCCGTTTCCGTCGGAGGCGGCTCGGGGCTGAGATTGAACGGCACGCGAACGGCGAAGCGGCGAGGGGCCGCGTCAGCGCCGTCATCGCTGGCGATCACGCGTCCGCGTTGCACGATGCCGAGGGCGGCCTGACCGAAACCCATGCCCGGAGGCGTTTCAGAACGGACTTCGCAGTTGACGGGGCTGCCGTCCGGCGTGGCGTCGCAGGCGATCACGGCGGCTCCGCTGGCGTCCGCCTGCAGGGCCGCTTCAGGGAAGTCATCGACAGAGGCCTGCGGCGGCACGCTCCAGCGCGGGGGCGGCAAGGCTTGATCGGCGTCCTGGGCTAGAGTCGCTGAGGGCAGGGCGACACCCCCTGAAACGATCATGAGGGCGCCCAGGGCAAAGCTAAACCTGGCAGATAGGATCATGGATGCTCCTGAAACAGGCGACTGAAGAACGCTCGGAAAAAACAGAGTCCAATTCGTCTGAATCGTCTGAAATCCCCGACGCCGCACGGCCGTTCTCCCCTCGGCCGGAGCGCAGTCTAGCACGGGTGAAGCAGGGGGATGGCCGATTGCGACGGGGGCGGCGTTTTCTTTGGCGGGGCGAAGGCCTAAATGGCGGGCATGACCCACTATACCGACAGCCTCAGCCAGCTCGGCGTCCAGACCGCCGCCCCGACCAACCCGGAAGAGGCGGTGCTGGAGCGCGTGCCCAATCCGCACGCCGACACGCTCTATGTCGCGCGCTTCACCGCGCCGGAGTTTACCAGCCTGTGCCCGGTGACGGGCCAGCCCGACTTCGCCCATATCGTCATCGACTATGTGCCCGGCGACTGGCTGGTCGAGAGCAAGAGCCTGAAGCTGTACCTGACCAGCTTCCGCAACCACGGCGCCTTCCACGAGGACTGCACCGTCGCCATCGGCAAGCGCCTGGCCGAACTGCTGCAACCGAAATGGCTGCGCATCGGCGGCTATTGGTATCCGCGCGGCGGCATCCCCATCGACGTCTTCTGGCAGACGGGCGCGCCGCTGGAGGGCGTGTGGCTGCCGGATCAGGGCGTGGCGGGGTATCGCGGGCGGGGGTGAGGGGCGATGCTCCGCGCTAGGTTGTCGACAGCGTGTTCGTCGTTAGATGGCACCGAATTTTTTAAGGAGCCGAAGCTGTCGTTCCAGCTTTTCTGTGTCTAGGCTAGAATCTAGAGTCACATTTACGTTGAAAACGGCGCGTTTGGGATTTGGTGCTTCGGGCTGGGTTTCATCTTCCGGCCCTTCGCCGTCGTCGTTTGCGACCTTCGGTTCATCAGTGTCCCCCTGCTCGGTAATCAACGGGCTAGGAGGAGGTGTGCCCATGTCTATCGCTGACAGGTGCGCAATCTTATCGCCATCAAGGGTGGCCAATCCGGCCGTAACCATCGACGTAACGTAAATATCAGCGCATTTTCCAGTTTCCTCTGGATGAACTTTCAATTCTGCAGCGCGCTGCTTTAGCTTGGCATGGGTGACTTCATCTCCGTGGAACGTATCGAATAAAGCTTTGAAAACTGGAGGCGCTAACACTGCTGCTCGATATAGAGCTGATCGCTCTTCAGTGGGTGCCGCTTCGATCCTTTTGGCTAGATCAGATGCAATATAGCCTTTGGAATCTCCTTCCATGAGGCCGAATTGTTTGAGGGTGGATAGCCGGACCCGGCCGACCGAACTGGAATTGCCAACCACGCCGGATAGGACAACTCCTTCTGGCTGTGGAGCTAGGTGAGTTTTTGCCACCAGCTTCTTTGCCCAGGCCAGCGAATCTCCGAGGGTTTGTCGTGGGAAACGCGTCCCGCCTTTGCGGACGCCCTTTGGCATTTTTCTCTTGACGTGGGTATCGCCCTGCTCAGTCATTTATCTTCGCCTTAAGTGCTGCAACGAGTTCAGCGAGACCAGATTTGTAGGATTTAGAGAAGTCAGCATATTTTTTGTCGGATATTGCCATCGGCATTTTGCTGGAGTCCAGCTTCAGCGGTAGAACGTGAACCTTTCGGCGCTCGACTTCATTAACAAGAGCTCCGTTTAGTTCTTTCTTTACCCAATCGGATTCTACGGATTTTTCACTTACTGCAATTAAGAAGTAGTCAGAATCCGCGAGGCCTTGAGCGACCTTTTCTGGGATCGAATCCCCCACGTGAATACGTTGCTCGTCGAGCCAAACGCCAATCCCGTTCGCGGAAAGGTCGGCGGCGAGTTGTCGTATGAACGGTTTGTCCGCTGAACTGTGGGATAGGAACGCGACCCGGCTAGTCTTGTCAGACTTGTGCCGCTGTTCCTTGCCCGAGGCAGCAGCATCCACAAGGTCCTCAGCGAGCAAATCTGCTTGAAGCGCACCAAGAGTCTGCGCCCACCGGAGCAGCGGTGCTAATGCATCCGGGTCGAATGGGCTGATACCAACCAGGGTGGCAGCTTTCCTCGTGGAGGCTTCGATTTTTTCACCCAGCCTTAGAAATTGGCGTAGGCTGACTAAGAGTGGGTATCGGACCAAGGCCTCACGTACTGCAGCCTCCTTCTGTTCTTGGGGGCCTTTGTATGGGTATGGCACAAGCAAAACGTACCCGGAGGCCATAGGGCCCACGAGTTCCAGATGGAGGGCGTTCTTCAGGAGTTTTCCAGCGGTTCGTGGGTCAATGCCTGCGAACTGCGCGATCTCAGAACTTGAAGGCGCGTCTAGCCATGCGATCGCATCCAAAACCTGGAATAGTGACTCTAGCTTTGCCGCCTCGAAGCGCACGCTGTCGCTTTTTAGGGAGCCCTTAGGTGCCGGTTTTCTCGAAGAACTGATTGCCATCTAGCCCACCTGATTGCCTCTCCCGCTATCATACTGTGACGCTTCAATAGATTTCTACAAGGTTTGAGGTGATTGAATACGACGGCCCTCACCTTGTTCGTAGTTTCCGCTAAGCCTCCGCCCATGACCCCATCCCCCCGCCTCCCGCTCGAAGTCTGGGGCCGTCGCCTGATGACCCGCGCCGAGGCGTGGGCCGACCGCTCGCGGCTTCGCCGTTACGCCTATGAGTTCCTGTGGTTCGGGCTGAAGCAGGGGTGGGCGTGTCTGTTCGGCGGGGCGATGCTGGCGCTGATCCTGGGGACGTTTCTGTTCTGGCCCGAGGAAGCGCCGCTGGCGCGCTATGACTTTCTGGTGCTGGGGGCGCTGGGGATACAGGCGCTGATGCTGGCTTTTCGGCTGGAGAGCTGGGAGGAGGCGCGGGTCATCTTCCTGTTCCATGTCGCCGGGACGATCATGGAGCTGTTCAAGACCTGGCACGGGTCGTGGATCTATCCGGAGGAGTCGGTGCTGAGGATCGGCGCCGTGCCGCTGTTCTCGGGCTTCATGTATGCGGCGGTGGGCAGCTACATCGCGCGGGTGCAGCGCATCTTCCATATCCGGGTGCGGAACTATCCGCCGCTTTGGACGACGTGGGGGCTGGCGGCGGCGATCTACGTCAACTTCTTCGCCCATCACTGGCTGCCGGACGTGCGGCTGGCGCTGTTCGCGGCGACGGGGCTGCTGTTTATGCGGGGATGGTTCTACTTCACCGCCGACCGGACGCGGCGGTCGATGCCGCTGCTGCTGGGCTATGGGCTGGTGGCGCTGTTCATCTGGTTCGCGGAGAATCTGGGGACGTTCGCGCGGGCCTGGGTCTATCCGGGGCAGGAGGGCGGATGGGAGATGGTCAGCCTGAACAAGCTGGGGGCGTGGTTCCTGCTGATGATCATCTCGGTGGTGCTGGTGTCGATCGTGCACCGGCCGGAGGAGGAGGGGCGCTGATCGTCGCTCTCGTCATCCTCCGGCGAGCGTAGCGAGACCGGGGGACCCAGCGGCGCCCGTGAGGGCGAAGGCTGCTGTTGCAAAGATCGCCTTCGGCGCCGCTGGGTCCCCCGGTCTGCGCCGCTGTGCGGCTTGCCGGAGGATGACGAAGAAAGAGGGTTACGGCCGGGCCGTCACCTTGTGCTCCAGATTGGGGCGAGGGCGTTCCAGCGGGGGCTCGGACAGGGAGCCGACGTGGATGAAGCCGGCGATGCTCTCGCCGTCCTCGACGCCGAACAGGGCGACGGCGGCGGGGTCGTAGGAATACCAGTCGGTGATCCAGCTGGCGCAGTAGCCCAGGGCGTTCGCCGCGTGTTCAAGGTTCATGCAGACGGCGCCGGCCGACAACTGCTGCTCCCACACCGGGACCTTGTGGCCTTCGATCGGGGTCGAGACGACCATAATCGTCAGCGGCGGGTTGGCCAGCTTGGCCAGGGAGGCGATCTCCTTGCCGGTGCGGTTCTGGGTTTCGCCCAGGGCGGCGAGGGCCTCGGACAGGTCGGCGCGGCTTTGCGGGCCCAGCACGACGAAGCGCCAGGGAAACAGCTTGCCGTGGTCCGGCGTGCGGGCGCCCAGCAGCAGCATCTGCTCGATCTCGGCGTCCGAGGGGCCGGGCAGGGTCAGCGACTGGGCCGGAGCCGAGCGGCGCACGGCCAGGCGCGACAGCAGTTCTTCCGAACGGACGGGCAGGGGCAGGGGGGCGGCCAAATCGGCCGAAGGGAGGTCTGACGGGCTCATGGTGGATAGCTAGGCTTTCGGGACGCGCTGCGCCATAGCAGGGGCATGACCAAGATCCGCGACATCAAGCCTCGCTGGGCCGAGGGCCTGCCTGACACGCCGCCGTGGCGCAGCCTGGGCGACAGCGTTCTGGTCGACACGCCCTGGATGCGGGTGACGCGCCACCCGGCCGTCGCGCCGACGGGGGCTGACGCCGACTATGTGGTCGTGCGGCCGCGGAACGTGGGGACGGGCGTGCTGCCGCTGCATGACGACGGGACGGTCAGCCTGGTGGGCCAGCACCGCTTCGCCCTGATGCGCTATTCCTGGGAGATGCCCGAAGGCGGGGCGCCGGAGGGGGAAGACCCGTTCGAGGCCGTGAAGCGCGAACTGGCCGAGGAGGCGGGGCTGACGGCGACGCACTGGCGCGCGGCGCTGGACGTGGACCTGTCCAACTCCATCACCGACGAGCGGGCGATGACCTGGGTGGCCTGGGGGCTGGAGGCGACCGGGACGGCGCCGGACGAGACGGAGGTCTTTCTGTCCGCACGCGTCCCCTTTGGCGAACTGATGGCCGAGATCACGCGCGGCGCGGTGCGCGACGGGCTGACGGTGGCGACGGCCTATCGCGCCTACCATATGGCGCGGGAGGGCGAGCTGCCGGCCGCGCTGGCGCGCGCCATGCTGGGCGCGTAGGATCGCCGCCTGAAGTCGAAGGAAGCCTGATGGCCAAGCTGGAAGTCGTGCCGAAGCAACCGGACCTGTGGGCGCAGTTGCGCGCCGCCGCCGAGGACGCCGCGCGCGAGGAGCCGCGCCTGGCGTCGCAACTGAACGCGGTGGTCCTGGCGCACGACGACTTCGCCGGGGCGCTGAGCTTCCAGATCGCGCGCAAGCTGGGCGATGCGGAGCTGGGCGCCATGACGGTGCGCGAGGTGGCGCTGTCGGCCTTCGCCGCCGATCCGGGCATCGTCGCCGCCGCCGAGGCGGACCTGAAGGCGGTGCAGGAGCGTGATCCGGCGATCCGGTCGCTGTTGCAGCCCTTCATGTATTTCAAGGGGTTCCAGGCGTTGCAGGCCTGGCGCGTGGCGCACTGGCTGTGGACCCAGGACCGCGACACCCTGGCCTTCCATTTCCAGAGCCGGATTTCGGAGCTGTTCCAGCTGGACATCCACCCGGCGGCGCGGATCGGCTCGGGCGTCTTTCTGGATCACGGCACGGGCATCGTCATCGGCGAGACGGCGGTGGTGGGCGACGAGGTGTCCATGCTGCACGCCGTGACCCTGGGCGGGACCGGGGCCGAGCGCGGCGACCGCCATCCGAAGATCGGCCGCGGCGTCCTGCTGGGCGCCGGGGCCAAGGTGCTGGGCAATATCGAGGTCGGCGACTACGCCAAGGTGGCGTCCGGCTCGGTGGTGCTGAAGCCGGTGCCGGCGGGCTGCACCGTGGCGGGGGTGCCGGCGCGGCTGGTCAACTGCCCGACCGACGCCACGCCCGCGCGGACCATGGACCATACGCTGTCCGACATCGTCTATGACTTCGTGATCTGAGAGGGCGCGTCTGTGGACGCCTGACGCGCGGGCTTCCCAAGGCGAGGCGGCTTCTCTAGGGTCCGCGGCCAACGACATGCGCCCCCGGCGCCAAAGCGAGGCTACCCCCGTGAAAGAATCCGATCTGAAGCGCGTCGAGACGCACCTGAAGCGCACCTTCAACCACGGCGGCGTCAAGGTGAAGGCCCGTAAGGTCGCGGACTCCGCCGAAGTCTATGTCGACGACGAGTTCATCGGCGTGGTGTTCGAAGATGAGGACGAAGCCGGCTCCTTCATGTTCGAAATGGCCATCCTGGCGGAAGACCTGCCGGAATAGGCCGTACGACAGTCGAGAATTGAAGAAGGCCGGAGAGGGCGTCCTCTCCGGCCTTCCTTGCATTTGCGATCAGTCTTCGATCACCAGCCGAACAGACGGGCGAAGAAGCCCTTCTTCTTTTCGGGGGCGGGCGTGTCGACGGGCTTCACCGGCTCGACCGCCGCAGCGGCGGCGGCGGGCGCCGTGGCCTGAACGGGCGGCTCGACCGGCTCGGGCTTCGGCGCGGGCTTGGTCTCGGCGGGCGCGACGGGCGCCGGAGCCAGGGAGGCGGCGACCGGCGTCTCGACCGGGGCCGGAGCGGCCGCCTTGGAAGCGGCGGGTTTCTTGGGCGCCGCAGCCTTCTTGGGCGCAGCGGCCTTAGCCGTGGCCGCCTTGGCTGTCGTCGTCTTGGCGGCGGCCGGCTTCTTGGCCGGGGCGGCCTTTGCGGCGGCAGGAGCCTTTGCGGCAGCTGGCTTCTTGGCGGCGGTCGCCTTAGCCGGAGCCTTCGTCGCGGCGGTCTTGGCGGTCGTCGCCTTGGCCGTAGCGGGCTTGGCGGCCTTGGGCGCAGCCGCCTTGGCGGGAGCCTTCGCCGCAGCGGCGGCCTTTACGGTCTTGGGCTTGGCGTCAGCTTTTGTCGCTGTCGCGCTCGACTTTGCCGCCGGTTTCGGCTTGGAAGCGGCGGAGGCCGCTTTCGCGGCAGGTTTCGTTTCAGACGGTGCTTTGGCCATAAACTCCCCGACCCCTCGTTGGACACGGGCGTGAGAACCAAGCCCGCACTGGCGATTCGTTATTATAACGGTGTTTAAGAAATGTCCGAATCCGCAGTTCAGGTGATCGCGCGCGGCGATCGCGCCCCCGCCGAGGCCGCCGCCGCCGCCATCGACGCCAATCCCCTGCTGGAAGGCGCCACCTATTCCATTCTGGAAGAGGACGAGGACCGCAATATCTGGCGCATCGACGCCTTCCCCACGACGGATGAAGAGGCCGAGGGGATCGCCGAAATCCTGCGCGCCACGCCGGGGCTGGAGGTGATCGTCGAGAAGCTGGCCGACGCCGACTGGCTGGCCATGAGCCTGTCGGGCCTGCCGCCGGTCGAGGCGGGCCGCTTCTTCGTCTACGGCGCGCACGATCAGGGCAAGGTGCCTGAGGGCCGGGTCAACCTGAAGATCGACGCCGGCGCCGCCTTCGGCACCGGCCACCACGGCACGACGGTCGGCTGTCTGGAGGCCTTCGACAATCTGCTGAAGACCGAGACGTTCGAGAAGGTGCTGGACGTCGGCTGCGGCACGGGCGTGCTGGCGATTGCAGCGGCGAAGACGGGTTCGCCCATCGCTGTCGGCACCGACATCGACGAGCCCTCGGCCCGCATCGCCAATGAGAATGCGGCGATCAACGACGCCAAATGCGAATTCTATTTCGCCGATGGTCTGAGCGATGCGCGGATTGCGCAGCACGCGCCCTATGATCTGGTGTTCGCCAACATCCTGGCGGCGCCGCTGGTGTTCCTGGCGCCCGAGATCGGCGCGGCGCTGAAGACGGGCGGGGTCGCGATCCTGTCGGGCCTGCTGCGGACGCAGGAGGAGCGGGTGCTGGAGGCTTACCTGCCGCTGGGCTTCGTGGTGGAGCAGACGATCCATCATGATGCGTGGAGCGCGCTGCAACTGCGCAAGAAATAGGGCGCTAATTTCCTTCTCCCCTTGTGGGAGAAGGTGGCTCGCGAAGCGAGGCGGATGAGGGGTTGCTGGACATCGAAGTCGGGCAACCTCTTTTGCGCTGAGAAACCCCTCATCCGCCCCTCCGGGGCACCTTCTCCCACAAGGGGAGAAGGGTATAAGAGCCCTCATGCGCCAGACATTCGACGAAACCACCGATCCGTCCTTCGGGGCCAAGCACCTGCCTCTGCTCCGCGCCGAGATGGCGAAGCAGGGCCTCGACGGCCTGCTGGTCCCGCACGAGGACGAGCATCAGAACGAATACCTGCCCGACGCCAATGAGCGGCTGGCCTGGGTCAGCGGCTTCACCGGCTCGGCCGGGGCGGGCGTGGTGCTGAAGGACAGGGCGGCGGTCTTCGTCGACGGCCGCTATACGGTGCAGGCCAAGGCCCAGACGGACGAGACCCTGTTCGAGCGCCAGCCGCTGAACGCCCTGGCCGACTGGCTGGCGGCCGTGCCGTCGGGCTCGGTGATCGGCTATGATCCGCGCCTGCACAGCCCGGATGCGCTGGCGACCCTGCGCGCGGCGGTCGAGAAGGCCGAGGCGACGCTGAAGGCGGTCGAGGCCAATCCGATCGACCTGGCCTGGGGCGACGCTCGCCCGGCCCAGCCGCAGGCGTCGGTGGTCCCGCACGAAGACCGCTATTCCGGCGAGAACGCCGCATCCAAGCGCGCTCGCATCGGCAACGCCGTCGCTGAGGTCGGGGCCGAGGCCGCGGTGCTGACGGCGCCGTCGTCGCTGGCCTGGCTGTTCAACATTCGCGGCGGCGACGTGATCCGCACGCCCCTGCCGCTGGGACAGGCGGTGGTGAAGGCGGACGGGACGGCCAGCGTCTTCCTCGATCCCGCCAAGGTGACGAACGAACTGCCCGGCTGGCTGGGCGACGCCGTGACGCTGGAGGCGCCCGCCGCGCTGCCCGCCGCGCTGGACGCCCTGTCGGGCCAGAAGGTGATGATCGATCCGGCCGTGTCGTCGGCCTGGTATTTCGACCGGCTGGAAGCGGCGGGCGCGACCATCGTGCGCGGCATGGACCCCTGCGCCCTGCCGCGCGCCCAGAAGAACGCCGTCGAGATCGAGGGCAGCCGTCAGGCCCATATCCGCGACGGCGCGGCCCTGACGCGCTTCCTGCACTGGGTCGATACGGTCGCTCAGAAGACGCTGCCGGACGAGCGAGCGGTGGTCGAGGCGCTGGAGGGCTTCCGCGAAGCCACCGGGATGCTGAAGGATCTGTCCTTCGACACGATCGCCGGGGTCGGGCCGAACGGCGCCCTGCCGCACTACAAGCCGGTCGGGGCCAAGATCCGGCCGATGGAAGCGGGTTCGCTGCTGCTGGTGGATGGCGGCGGCCAATATCTGGACGGGACCACGGACGTGACCCGCACCATGGCCATCGGCGAAGGCACGGCGGATCAGCGCCGGATGTTCACCCTGGTCCTCAAGGGCCACATCGCCATGGCGGTGATCCGCTTCCCGGCCGGGACCAGCGGGCGCCAGCTGGACGCCATCGCGCGCCAGCCGCTGTGGAACGCGGGCTTCGACTTCGATCACGGCACGGGCCACGGCGTCGGGTCCTATCTGGGCGTGCACGAGGGGCCGCAGCGCATCGCGGGCTGGGGCACGGACCAGCCGCTGCTGACCGGCATGATCCTGTCGAACGAGCCGGGCTATTACCGCGAAGGCGAGTGGGGCATCCGCATCGAGACGCTGCAGGTCGTCACGGCCCCGGAGCAGGTTCCGGGCGGCGAGCGGCCGATGCATGGGTTTGAGCAACTGACGCTGGCGCCGCTGGACCGCCGCCTGATCGATACGGGGCTGCTGACGGCGGACGAGCGGGCCTATGTCGACGCCTATCACGCCGAGGTTCTGGCCAAGGTCGGGCCTCTGCTGGCCGACGGCGTGCAGAAGGACGAGGCGGCGCTGGATTGGCTGAAGGCGCAGACGGCCCCCTTGAAATAAGGCCATACGGCGCCCATCTGAAGAGGGTCGGCGGATGCGCCGCCGACCCCCTCACATCAGAAGGAATGCGCGGATGAAGATGCGCAAGCTGGGCCGTAACGGCCCTGAGGTCTCGGCTGTCGGTCTGGGCTGCATGGGCATGAGCGCCTTTTACGGCGGCGCCGACGAGGCCCAATCCATCGCGGTGATCTACCGCGCGCTCGACCTGGGCGTCACCCTGTTCGACACGGCCGAGATGTACGGCCCCCACACCAATGAAGTCCTGGTGGGCAAGGCGCTGAAGGACCGCCGGGACGAAGCCTTCATCGCCACCAAGTTCGGCATCAATCGCCAGCCGGACGGTTCGGCCATTACCGACGGCTCGCCCGCAAACGTGCGCCGCGCGGTCGAGGGCAGCCTCAGCCGTCTGGGCGTCGATCACATCGACCTCTATTACCAGCACCGTATCGACCCCAATACGCCGATCGAGGAGACGGTCGGGGCCATGGCCGAGCTGGTGAAGGAGGGGAAGGTCCGCTTCCTGGGTCTGTCGGAGGCGGCGCCGGCCACCCTGCGCCGCGCCCACGCCGAGCATCCGATCACGGCGCTTCAGACCGAATATTCGCTGTGGAGCCGCGACCCGGAGGACGAACTGCTGGGCGTGGTGCGCGAACTGGGCATCGGCTTCGTGCCCTACAGTCCGCTCGGCCGGGGCTTCCTGTCGGGGGAGATCAAGTCGATCGACGACCTGGCGCCCGACGACTTCCGCCGGACGAACCCGCGCTTTGCGGGCGACAACTTCCAGAAGAACCTCGATCTGGTCGATGCGGTCGGCGCCATCGCGGCGGACAAGGGCGTGACGGCGGCGCAACTGGCCCTGGCCTGGGTGCTGGCGCAGGGAGAGGATCTAGTCCCCATCCCCGGCACGCGCCGCATCGCCACGCTGGAGCAGAACGCGGCGGCGGCGGACATCGTGCTGACGTCCGATGATCTGGCGCGGATCGAGGCCGTCTTCCCGCGCGGGGCGGCGGCGGGCGAACGCTATGCGCCCGGCGGCATGAGCTCGCTGAACCGTTGATGTGAAAACGCCTCCCTCGCGATCGCGAGGGAGGCGTTTTTCGTTCGGGCGGTGCGCCTCGATTACTGGACGCGGGTCCAGGTCTGGGTCTTGCACAGGGGGGCGACGATGCAGCCGCGCAGGCGCAGGGTGTTGTCGTTGGTCAGGGTGATGGTGCCGCGATAGGTGCCGCCGTCCTCGGGGTTGTAGACCGAGCCGCCGCGCCATTCGGTCGGGCCGCCGGTGAAGCCCGACAGCATCCGCAGGCCGCGCAGGGGGCGGTCGCGCAGGGACTCGTCCTTGTTGCGCTGATCCTTGACATCGGGGTTGGCGCGGATGTGGCTGGAGGTGACGAGGACGCCGCACAGGGCCTGGCCGCAGCGTTCGATGCGGACCTGGCCGCCGTTGGTCGGGGTCTGCCACAGACCGGTGGGGTCGCTGGCGAGGGCCGGAGAAGCGAGGGCGGCGGCTGCGACGGCGAGCGCCGTCAGGACGGAGGTCTTCATCGGCGTTTTCCTTCTGACGGATCGTCGAGGCGATCCCTTGGTCGAAGGGTGGGCCGGGTTTCGGTCTGAAACAAGGCCGAAATTGTGAACTTCACTCAATGATTACATGACCTTAGGTCAAGTTGTGCGCGCTGCGAACGCCTAAGGCGATGGATTCGGGCGGCTTTTGCCGAGGGCCGGTCAGCCGCCGCGCGGGCGGCGTGGACGGGTTCCGGCGTTGGAGCAGGGCGAATAGCCGTCGCGCCAGACGCGGCCCATGGTCAGGCGGCTGGCGTCGGCCAGGGCGCGGCAGTCGGCGGCCTGATGCATCTGAGCCGCCGCCAAGGCTACGGAGGCGCAGGCGAAGGCGTCTTCAGCCGCGTCGTGGTGGCGGAAGGAGACGCCCAGTTCGGCGCAGACGTTGTTCAGCTTGTGCGAGGCGAAGTCCGGCCAGCTGATCTGGGCCAGCTTGACCGTGCAGAGGTAGTCGAATTCGGGATAAGTCAGGCCGTAGTGGTCGCAGGTGTTGCGGATGACGCTGACGTCGAAGGCGGCGTTGTGGGCCAGCACCGTGCGGCCTTCGAGGCGCGGGGCGATGGCGGCCAGGACGGCGGGGAATTCCTCGGCGTCCTCGACCTGTTCGGGGCCGATGCCGTGGAAGGCGATGTTGAACCCGGCGAACCGCATCCCCGGCGGGCGGATGTAGTGGTGCTCGACGGATTCGATGACGCCGTCGTTGATCCAGGCCAGGCCGATGGAGCATGGGCTGGCCCGCTGCTCATTGGCGGTTTCGAAGTCGATGGCGACGGCGTGCATCAGGCGATCAGCGCCAGCCATTCGTCCTCGGTCAGGACGGCGACGCCGTGTTTTTCGGCGTCCTTCAGCTTGGACCCGGCGCCGGGGCCGGCGACGACGTAGTCGGTCTTTTTCGACACGGAGCCCGAGACCTTGGCGCCCAGGCTTTCGGCGCGGGCCTTGGCTTCGTCGCGGGTGAAGCGTTCCAGCGAGCCGGTGAAGACGACGGTCTTGCCCGCCACCGGGCTGTCGGTCGTGGGGGCGGCGACGTCCTCGACGCGCTCGAGCTCGGCCAGCAGGGCGTCGACGACCTGAAGGTTGTGCGGTTCGTGGAAGAAGTGGGCCAGAGCCTCGGCGGCGACCGGGCCGACGCCTGAGACGCCCGCGATCTGGTTCAGCATGTCGGACGGGCCTTCGTTGCGCGCGACGGCGGCCCAGCGGGTCAGGTCGCTCCAGCCGTCCGAGATTTCCGCCAGCGAGCGGCGGGCGGGCGCGGCCATGCCGGGGAAGGCGAGGGCGATCTTCTGATCCATCGGCGCTTCCGGCCAGGGATCGTCGGCGGGCGGGCGAGCCTCGGCCATCAGGCCCAGCACGCGGGTGGAGATGGCGTGGGTCGCAGCCAGCGTCTTCCAGTCGTCGCTGGCGAGGCCGTTCGCGGCGGCCATGCAGGCGTCGCGGAAGGCGGTCCAGTTGCCGAAGGCGCGCGACAGCACCAGCGAGGTTTGCTCGCCGATCTCGCGCACGCCCAGACCAAAGATCAGGCGGTCGAGGGAGATGACGCGCCGCGTGTCGATCCCGGCGATCAGGTTGCGGACGCTGGTCTCGCCATAGCCGTCCTCGGCGCGCAGCAGGGCCAGCTTCTCCTCGTCGCGGGCCAGACGGAAGATGTCGGCGGGCTCCTTGATCCAGCCGCGCGCGTGGAAGGCGATCAACTGCTTTTCGCCAAGCCCTTCAATGTCGAAGGCGCGGCGGCTGACGAAGTGCTTGAGGCGCTCGACGATCTGGGCGTCGCAGATCAGGCCGCCGGTACAGCGGCGCTTGACCTCGTCTCCTTCGCGGACGGCTTCGGAGCCGCAGACGGGGCAGACGGTGGGGAAGACGTAAGGAGCGGCGCCCTCGGGACGCAGCGTATCGACCACGCCGACGATCTGGGGAATGACGTCGCCGGCGCGTTGCAGGACGACCGTGTCGCCGATGCGCACGTCCTTGCGGGCGATCTCGTCTTCGTTGTGCAGGGTGGCGTTGCGGACCACGACGCCGCCGACGGTGACGGGGTGCAGGCGGGCGACGGGGGTCAGGGAGCCGGTGCGGCCGACCTGGATGTCGATGCCTTCCAGAACGGTCGTCGCCTGCTGCGCCGGGAACTTGTGGGCGATGGCCCAGCGGGGGCTTCTGGCGATGAAGCCGAGGCGCTGCTGCCAGTCCAGCCGGTCGACCTTATAGACCACGCCGTCGATGTCGTAGCCGAGGCGGCTGCGGTCGGCCTCCAGCATCTGATAGACGCCGATCAGGCCTTCGGCGCCCTCGACGCGGGCCGAGCGGTCGTTGACCTGAAAGCCCCAGCTGCGGAAGGCCTCCAGCGCGCCTGCCTGCGTCTCGGCGAAGGGGGCGGAGGTCTCGCCCCAGGCGTAGGCGAAGAAGGTCAGGGGGCGCTGGGCCGTGATCTTCGGGTCTTTCTGGCGCAGCGACCCGGCGGCGAAGTTGCGCGGGTTGGCGTAGGTGCGCTTGCCTTCGGCTTCGGCCGCTGCGTTGAAGGCGTCGAAGGCGGCGTTGGGGGCGTAGACCTCGCCCCGGATCTCGATGACGTCGGGCCAGCCGGAGCCCGCCAACGTCTGGGGGATGCTGTCCAGCGTCCGCAGGTTGGCGGTCACGTCCTCGCCGGTCTTGCCGTCGCCGCGCGTGGCGCCCTGGACCAGAACGCCCTTTTCATAGCGCAGGCTGGCCGAGAGGCCGTCGATCTTGGGCTCGGCGACGAAGGCGATCGGCTCGTCGCCCGGCAGCTTCAGGAAGCGGGCGATGCGAGCTGCGAAGTCGCGCACCTCGCCGTCGTCGAAGGCGTTGTCCAGCGACAGCATGGGCACGCCGTGGCGGACCTCGGCGAACTGGCTGGAGACGGGGGCGCCGACGCGCTGGGACGGGGAGACGGGGCTGGAGAGGGCCGGGAAGGCGGCCTCGATGGCCAGGGCGCGGCGCTTCAGGTCGTCATAGTCGGCGTCGGAAATTTCGGGCGCGGCGTCGGCGTAATAGAGGGCGTCATGGCGCGCCAGTTCGGCCGACAGGCGATCCAGTTCTTCGCGCGCCTGGGCTTCGGTCAGGGTTTCGACAGGCGTGAAGAGATCAGACATGAGAATCGCAGGAAGTCGGCAAAGGCGGAACGGTTCCTTATCATTCCCCGACCTTGATGGCAGACGCGGCATGACAGAAACGTAATCTGACGCGGCGGCCGGAGGCCGCTAGCGTCGCGCCTCAAAAGATTCCTGCCGGAGCCCTCCATGCGTCCTGTCCTCGTCAGCCTGTCCGTGATCGCCGCCGCCCTGACGCTGGCCGCCTGTGAGACGACGACCGCGCCTGTGGTCGAGACGCCCGCTGTCGAGGCGCCGCCGTCGGGCGACTACGCCCAGTTGATGGACGACCTGCGCATCCTGTCGGCAGACGACATGCAGGGGCGCGACACCGGGTCCGAGGGCGGGGCCAAGGCGCGCGACTACATCGTCGGGCGGCTGGAGGCGCTGGGCGTTCAGCCTTCGCCGATGGGGCGTCTGCAGCCGTGGGAGATGCTGGGCCGCACGCGTGAGGGGACCAAGACCTATAACGGCACCAACATCATCGGCGTCATCCCCGGCACGCGGGTGGCCGACAAGTACATCGTGGTGACGGCCCACTATGACCACGTCGGCGTCAACGACGGCCAGATCTTCAACGGGGCGGACGACAACGCCTCGGGCGTCGCGACCATGCTGGAACTGGCCAGACGGTTGAAGGCTGACCCGCCCGAGCACAGCGTGCTGATCGTGGCGCTGGACGGCGAGGAGCGGGGGCTGCTGGGCGCCAAGCATTTCGTCGAGGCGCCGCCGGTGCCGCTGCACGCGATTTCGATGAACCTGAACTTCGACATGACGGCGCGGGCCGACAGCGATGGCAAGCTGTGGGTGACGGGGACGTATCAGCATCCCTATTTCCGTCCGGTGCTGGATCAGGTTCCGGCGCGCCGGAACGTCGCCTTCGCCTTCGGCAAGGACACGCCCGAGGACAAGGGCGCCGACAACTGGGTCGAGGCGTCTGACCACGCCGCCTTCCACCGCGCAGGGCTGCCGTTCCTCTATTTCGGGGTGAACTATCACCCGGACTATCACCGCCCCAGCGACGACTTCGAGAAGGTCAATCCGGCGGTGTTCCAGGACTCGACCGAACTGGCCATCGGCGGCTTCCGGGCGCTGGACCGGTGGCTGGATCAGTGACGGCTGTCGCAAAACGCTTGCAAAGATAGGCCTTGAAACCGCCGTCAGAGCGGCGTTCTGTCGCACCCCTCATCAGTCGAGGAAACACAGAGATGTCGGCGACGGAACGGTTTGATCTTCAGCGGGTGCAGAAGCTGCGCAAGGCGGCGCTGCTGGTCGGATTGATCGGCGTGGTCGGACTGGCCTTCGTCAGCCGATCGATCGGCGGCGAAACGGTGCTGCACGAAGGACTGGAGGCGTTCGGCCTGGGCCTGATCGTCGTCTGCATCGTCGGGCGGGCCTGGTGCTCCCTCTATATCGGCGGGCGCAAGAAGGCCGAGATCGTGGATCGCGGACCCTATTCGATCAGCCGTAACCCGCTGTATGTCTTCAGCTTCATGGGGGCGTTCGGCGTGGGGGCGCAGACGGGCAGCGTGACTCTGGCGACCATCTTCCTGTTGCTGACGGTGGCGGTCTTCTACGCCACGGTGAAGCGCGAGGAGGCCTGGTTGGCGGGCGCCTTCGGCCAGACCTATGCGGACTATTGCGCGTGGACGCCGCGTTTCGGGCCGGACTTCTCCAAATGGCGCGACGCCGACAGTCTGGAGGTGCGGCCGCAGTTCTTCCTGACGACGCTGCGCGACGGCCTGGTCTTCCTGCTGGCCGTGCCGCTGTTCGAGTCGGTCGAGCGGTTGCAGGATCTGGGCTGGCTGTCGGCTCTGGTGCGCCTGCCTTGAGGGCATTGCCGATCCTGCTGGCGGGGGCGCTGGCCCTGACGGCCGCTTCCTGCGAACGCGGCGCGGCGCCCGACAAGGCCACGCAGGCGGCCGTCTTCAAGCACGACCTGCCGGAGGACGTGTCCGGCTATTACATCCCCACGACGGCGGTGCAGGTCGGCGACTGGCGGCTGCATCACTTGTTCATGGGCCAGGTTCCCGACTTCATGGCCTGGCGCAATGGTCAGCGGACGGCGGGCTTTGCGCCGATCATGATGGAGTTCGAGGCTGGCGATAAGACGCGGCGCACGCGGCTGATTCCGACAGCCTATGACGTCACCGAGGACCGGGTGCGCTTCCAGGCGACGTCGCGGGATCTGGGGGCGGTGTCGTTCGAGGGAAGGCTCGACCAGGATGCGCTGGCGAAGGCGCGGCGCAATCTGGGAGATCAGGGCGTGGTCCTGAAAGGGACGCTGAAGGTCGGGGGCCGGACCTTCGACGGGGTGTCGATGCGGTGGTGGGCGGGGGACTGATCCCCCGCCGCTGATGCCGATCCTTAGGCGACGGTCGCCTTGACGATCTTGCCCGGCGCGCGGGGCGGCTCGCCCTTGGGCAGGGCGTCGACGTGATCCATGCCTTCGATCACTTCGCCCCAGACCGTGTACTGGCCGTCCAGGAAGCGGGCGTCGTCGAAGCAGATGAAGAACTGCGAGTTGGCGCTGTCCGGGTTGGCGGTGCGGGCCATGGAGCAGACGCCGCGAACGTGCGGTTCCTTCGAGAATTCCTGCTTCAGGTTCGGCTTGGACGAGCCCGAGGTGCCGGTGCCCGTCGGGTCGCCGCCCTGGGCCATGAAGCCCGGAATCACGCGGTGGAAGACCACGCCGTCGTAGAAGCCTTCCTTGGCCAGGTCGGTGATCTGCTTGACGTGGTTGGGCGCCAGGTCATCGCGCAGCTTGATCACGACGTTGCGTTCGGCGCCGTCGCCGGTGTCCAGGGTGAAGGTCAGGGTTTGGTCGGCCATCGTGCGCTCCTTGAGGTTATGCGAGCCGGAATTGTGCGCGGGTCATAGCGGCTCAACGCCGTCAGGGCTATGTGGGAAGCATGAGTGAAGACGAAAAGCCCGCCGACAAGCCTCAGGAACGCCGCCGCATGGTGCGTCTGCCCTCGGGCGGCACGGCGGCCGGGCGCAAGGTCGGCCAGAAGATCAAGACGGCCGACAAGAAGACCCTGTCCAGCCAGGCCTGGATCAAGCGGCAACTGTCGGACGAATGGTCCGACCGTGCGCGGGCCGAGGGCTGGCGCAGCCGCGCGGCCTTCAAGCTGATGGAGATCGACGATAAGTTTCGCCTGATCAAGCGCGGCTCGCGGGTCATCGACCTGGGCGCGGCGCCGGGCGGTTGGGTGCAGGTGGCGCTGGATCGCGGCGCGGCGGCGGTGGCGGGCGTGGACCTGCTGATGATCGAGCCGATTCCGGGCGCGACGCTGATTCAGGCGGACTTCACCGATCCGGGCGTGGATCAG
Organism: Brevundimonas olei; assembly: GCF_037055245.1. Lineage (GTDB taxonomy): Bacteria > Pseudomonadota > Alphaproteobacteria > Caulobacterales > Caulobacteraceae > Brevundimonas > Brevundimonas olei. Next base: position 2,475,621 of record NZ_CP146369.1, on the reverse strand, counting down.
CAGATGCTGGACGCCATCGGCGGGCCGCCGGATCTGGTGCTGTCGGACATGGCGCACAACACCATCGGCCATCGCCAGACCGACCACCTGAAGATCATCGCCCTGATCGAGATCGCGGCCGACTTCGCCATCCGCACGCTGAGGCCTGGGGGGAATTTCGTGTCGAAGAACTTCCAGGGTGGCGACGCCGGCGGCGTGCTGAAACGCCTGCGCGAGGAGTTCGAGACGGTGAAGTATGTGAAGCCCGAATCGAGCCGCAAGGGCAGCGCCGAGGTCTTCCTGGTGGCGCTGAACAAGCGTTAGGCCTTTCCCTTTTCCGCTCCCGTTTCCGCCGTCATCCTCAATATCCGCCGTCATCCTCGGGCTTGACCCGAGGATCCAGCCAGCCGCCTGCGTGACGTCGGCAAGGATGAGCGCGCCGCCGCACTGGATCCTCGGGTCAAGCCCGAGGATGACGGCGTGATTGTGGAACGCGGCAGAGTATGCCGTTACGCCGACGCGCGCTCGGGTGCATTCGCCGCGCGGCGGGCGGCTTTTCTGGCCTCGATCCGCGTCCAGATGCGGTCGTGCAGGGTGAAGAAGATCGTCTGCACCAAGGGCTCGATGGTGCCGATGGCCAGGGCGATGCGGATGTCGCGCGTCAGGGCGAAGGCCACCAGAACCGCCACGGTGAAATGCATGACGCCGTAGGTGACGGTCTTCAGCGCGATCTGCTTCAGGTTGCGGGGCAGGGCGTGGCTGTGGCCATGGTGGTTGTGGGCGCGGTTCTGCTCATGCGCGTCCATGACCTCCAGACGGGCGGTGAAGGCCTCGGCCGTCTCCTCGACGCCGGACAGCATCTTGCGGCGCTCGACCCGGTGCCAGACGCGATCGTGGACGGAATAGGCGATGGTCTGGAAGATCGGCTCGACCACCCCGACCGCCAGGGCCAGCCGCCAGTCGCGGGTCAGGGCGAAGGCCACCAGGATCGCCACGATCAGGTGCATGGCGCCGTAGCTCGCGATCTTGAGCGCCAGCCGTCTCGCCGTGTTGATCAAGATGCGAACCATTATCGGGAAATGCGGCCTCTCGCCGTCCGTTTCAAGGCAATTTCTCTTATATGCACGATAGCGCGGGCTTGGGGTTGCGGTTCCCCGCCAACGGGGGCTATACGCGGCCCGCAAAATGGAGGCTCCAAATGGAGATACGCGAAGGCCTAACCTTCGATGACGTTTTGCTCGAACCCGGTCCGTCCGAGGTCATGCCGGCTGATGTTGATGTCTCGACCCAGCTGACACGCGAAATCAAACTGAACATCCCGCTGCTGTCGTCCGCCATGGATACGGTGACGGAAAGTCGCCTGGCCATCGCCATGGCGCAGGCGGGCGGCATGGGCGTGCTGCACCGGAACATGACCATCGACGAGCAGGCCGAAGAGGTCCGCGCCGTCAAACGCTATGAAAGCGGCATGGTGGTTAACCCGGTCACGGTCGCCCCCGACACGACGCTGGGCGAAGTCCTTCAGATCGTCGAGCGCAAGAAGATCACCGGCTTCCCCGTGGTCGATCCCAAGAGCGGCAAGCTGGTCGGCATGTTGACCAACCGCGACATGCGCTTCGAGACGGACCTGAACCTCAAGGCCGCCGATCTGATGACGACCGGCGAGCTGATCACCCTTCGCGAAGGTTCGGCCGGGCGCGAGGCGGCGCGCGAGCTGCTGCGCACCCGCAAGATCGAACGGGTCATCGTGGTGGATGACGCCTATCGCGCTGTCGGCCTGATCACCATGAAGGACATCCAGAAGGCCCAGGCCTTCCCCAACGCCTGCAAGGACGAGCAGGGCCGCCTGCGCGTCGGCGCCGCCTCGACCGTCGGCGACGCCGGGTTCGAGCGGGCGATGGCGCTGGCCGATGCGGGGGCGGACGTGGTGGTGATCGACACCGCCCACGGCCACTCGGCCTCGGTCGCCCAGGTGGTCGAGCGCATCAAGCGCGAGAACAACCGCGTCCAGATCATCGCCGGCAACGTCGCTACCTATGACGCCACCCGCGCCCTGATCGACGCGGGCGCCGATGCGGTGAAGGTCGGCATCGGACCGGGCTCCATCTGCACCACCCGCATCGTCGCGGGCGTGGGCGTGCCGCAACTGACGGCCATCGTCGACGCCGCCCGCGCGGCGGAAGGCACGGGCGCCTCGGTCATCGCCGACGGCGGCATCAAGTTCTCGGGCGATCTGGCCAAGGCCATCGCGGCGGGCGCCAACGTCGCCATGATGGGCTCGATGTTCGCGGGCACGGACGAAAGCCCCGGCGAGGTCTTCCTGTACCAGGGCCGGTCCTACAAGTCGTATCGCGGCATGGGCTCGGTGGGCGCCATGGCGCGCGGCTCGGCCGACCGCTACTTCCAGAAGGAAGTCTCGTCCGAGAAGCTGGTCCCCGAAGGCATCGAGGGACAGACCGCCTATAAGGGGCCGATCGCCCCGGTGGTTCACCAACTGGTCGGGGGCCTGCGCGCCTCGATGGGCTATGTCGGCGGCGCCACCATCCCGGACTTCCAGGAACGCGCGCGCTTCGTCCGCATCACCAATGCGGGGTTGCGTGAGAGCCACGTCCACGACGTGATGATCACGCGCGAGGCGCCCAACTATCGTCAGGGTTGACCTGATCCGCTCCCGGCCCCGGTCGGGAGCGGTTTTGTTTTGGGCTAGCGGAACAGGAGACGGGCGTGACGATCGAATTCACCTATTTGGCGGCGACGCTGGCGCTCGCCCTGATCCAGATCCTGCTGCCCGCCTTCGCCCGGACGCGCGAGTTCGGCCTGTCGTGGAACGCCGGGGCGCGGGACACGACGCCCGAGGCGCACAGCCCCGGTGTCGGTCGTCTGGAGCGGGCGCAGGCCAATCTGTTCGAGACCCTGCCGCTGTTCATCGGCGCCGTGCTGATCGCCCAGGTCGCCGATCGGATCGGCGCGCTGACGGCGTGGGGCGTGGCCCTCTACTTCTGGGCGCGCGTCGCCTATATCCCGCTCTACGCTCTAGGCGTTCCCTATATCCGGTCGCTGGTTTGGCTGGTCTCGCTCGCGGGACTGGCGCTGTGCCTTCTGGCCCTTTTTATCCGAGTCTGATTTGACCCCAGCCGCCCGTCTGGCCGCCGCCGCCGCCATCCTCGACAGCATCGCCCAGGGCCGCCAGCCCGCCGACGCCGTGCTCAAGGCCTGGAGCCAGCAGAACCGCTACGCCGGATCGCGCGACCGCCGCGCCATCGCCGAACGCGTCTATCAGGTGTTGCGCGCGCGCGGCCGCCTGTCGGCCTTCATGGGCGGGCGTCAGGACGGGCGCGCCCTGATCGTCGGCGCCCTGTCGCTGCTGGACGGCGCGACGCTGGAGGAGATCGAAGGTCTCTATAACGGCGAAGGCTATGGCCCGCGCCCTCTGTCCAAGCACGAGCGCGGCCGCGTCATGGCAGGCGAAGACGCGGCCGATCTGGCCGAGGTCGCCCTGCCGGACTTCGTGACGGCGGATCTGAAGGCGGTCCACGGCGACCGCTGGCGCGAAGAGGTCGAAGCCCTGAGCGGTCGCGCGCCGGTCGACCTGCGGGTCAATGGCCTGCGCGCCACGATGGAAGAGGTCGAGGCCGAACTGCGCGACGCAGGCCTGTCGCCCCAGCGCACGGAGTTGTCCGCCTGGGGTCTGCGTCTGGACGCCGAGCCTGCGCCGAGCGTGCAGCCGCTGGACGGCTTCCAGAACGGCCATTTTGAGATTCAGGACGAGGCCAGTCAGGTCGTCGGCTGGCTGTCCGGCGCCTTCCCCGGCGCGACGGTGGTGGATTACTGCGCGGGCGGCGGCGGCAAGACGCTGGGCCTGGTGCAGGCCATGCAGGGGCAGGGGGCGCTGATCGCCTGCGACGTCTCGGCCAAGCGTCTGGATAATGTGAAGCCGCGACTGGCGCGCGCCGGCGTCGAGGCGGACCTGCGCCTGCTGGGCACGAACGGCGGCGGGGTCGAGGATATGAACGGTCAGGCCGATGTGGTGCTGGTCGACGCGCCGTGCTCGGGCTCGGGCGCCTGGCGGCGTCGGCCGGAGGACATCTGGCGCCTGACGGCTGAGGAAGTCGCGCGCCTGAATGCGCTGCAGGTCCGTATTCTCGGGCAGGCGACGAAGCTGGTGCGGCCGGGCGGGCGCCTGGCCTATGTCACCTGCTCGGTGCTGGGCGCCGAGAATGAGGCGACCGCCGCCGCCTTCGAGGCCGCGCATTCGGACTTCAAGCCCGTCCCCGTCGCCGATGCGGCGCACAGCGCGGACCTGACCGAGGCGGGGCGCGAACGCCTGACTGCGCTGGCGCAAGGCAACCGCCTGCGCCTGTCGCCCGCCGGGACCGGCACGGACGGCTTCTTCATCGCCCTTTACGAGCGCGTCTCATGAGGCTGGAACGCTACGGCGCCGTCACGGTCCTGCCGGTGATGGCGGCGCCCGCCGAGTATGGCGAGCACCTGCGCGCCCGCATCGACCCGCTGATGACCGGCATCGGGCCGGTCGAAGGGGCAGTGGCGCTGACGGCGGCTCTGGCGCGGCTGGAGGCGAGGGGAGAGGCTCCGGACCTGATCCTGTCGCTGGGCTCGTGCGGATCGCGCGTGCTGGATCATGCGGCGGTCTATCAGGCGTCGTCCGTGGCCTATCGCGACATGGACGCCAGCGCTCTGGGGTTCGAGAAGGGGGTGACGCCGCTGCTGGACATGCCCGCCGTTCTGCCGCTGCCGTGCCCCATCCCTGACGTGCCGACCGCGCGCCTGTCGACCGGCGGAAACGTCGTCTCGGGCGCCGCCTATGACGCCATCGACGCCGAGATGGTGGACATGGAGACCTGGGCGCTGGTGCGGGCCGCCCAGACCTTCGGCCTGCCTCTGGTCGCGCTGCGCGGGGTGTCGGACGGCAAGGCCGAGCTGACAGGCCTGCACGACTGGACCTCGACCCTGCATCTGGTGGACGAGAACCTGGCCCAGGCCGTGGACGGCTTGATCGCGGTGCTGACGGATCACGGCCTCTCCGCCCTTGAAATTCCGGCCCTCCAAGGCCAAACCCTCGCCCAATCGCTCGCCCCGGATTCGACCTCATGACCCAGCCGACCCAACACCAGAAGGTGCTCATCGTCGATTTCGGCAGTCAGGTGACGCAGCTGATCGCGCGCCGCCTGCGGGAAGCCGGCGTCTATTGCGAAATCCACCCGTTCAACAAGGCGGGTGAAGCCCTGAAGGCGATGCAGCCGCAGGCCATCATCCTGTCGGGCGGCCCCAACTCGACGACCGAGGCGGACAGCCCGCGCGTCGACCGCGCCGTCTTCGACTATGGCGCGCCGATCCTAGGCATCTGCTACGGCGAGCAGCTGATCTGCGCCGAGTTGGGCGGCAAGGTCGAGAGCGGCCACCACGCCGAGTTCGGCCGCGCCGAGATCGTCATCACCAAGGACAGCCCCCTGTTCGCGGGCATCGGCGCCATCGACCATCGCGAGCCGGTGTGGATGAGCCACGGCGACCGCGTGACCTCCCTGCCGGAAGGCTTCCACGTCATCGCCACCTCGGAAGGCGCGCCCTTCGCCGCCATCGCCGATGAGACGCGCAAGATCTACGGCGTGCAGTTCCACCCCGAGGTGGTGCACACGCCGCGCGGCGCCCAGCTGCTGAAGAACTTCACCCACGGCGTCGCGGGCCTGACCGGCGACTGGACCATGGCCGCCTATCGCGACGAGCAGATCGCCAAGATCCGCGAACAGGTCGGCGACGCCAAGGTCATCTGCGGCCTGTCGGGCGGGGTCGACTCATCGGTCGCCGCCGTGCTGATCCACGAAGCCATCGGCGAGCAGCTGACCTGCGTCTTCGTCGACACCGGCCTGATGCGCAAGGGCGAGGCCGATCAGGTCACGACCCTGTTCCGCGAGCACTACAACATTCCGCTGGTGCACGTTGATGCGTCGAAGGAATTCCTCGGCGAGCTGGCCGGGATTTCCGATCCGGAGACCAAGCGCAAGACCATCGGCCGCGTCTTCATTGAGGTGTTCGACCGCGAGGCGAACAAGATCGAAGGCGCCGCCTTCCTGGCTCAGGGCACCCTCTATCCCGACGTGATCGAGAGCGTGTCCCCGACCGGCGGCCCCTCGCACGTCATCAAGAGCCACCACAACGTCGGCGGCCTGCCGGACTTCATGAAGCTGAAGCTGGTCGAGCCCCTGCGTGAACTGTTCAAGGATGAAGTCCGCGCCCTGGGTCGCGAACTGGGCCTGACCGACGCCTTCGTCGGCCGCCACCCCTTCCCCGGACCGGGCCTGGCCATCCGCATCCCCGGCGAGATCACGCCCGACGCCGTCGCCACGCTTCAGGACGCGGACGCCATCTATCTGGACGAGATCCGCAAGGCGGGCCTCTACGACGACATCTGGCAGGCCTTCGCCGTGCTGCTGCCGGTCAAGACGGTCGGCGTCCAGGGCGACGCCCGCACCTATGAGAAGGTGCTGGCCCTGCGCGCCGTCACCTCGACCGACGGCATGACGGCCGACTTCTACCAGTTCCCCTGGGACGTCCTGGCCAAGACCGCCACGCGCATCATCAACGAAGTCCGCGGCGTCAACCGCGTCGTCTATGACGTGACGTCGAAGCCGCCCGGCACGATCGAGTGGGAGTGAGTGGGAAGGGCGGCGAAATCCAGTCGTCGCCCTGTCTCTGCCTCTGGGAAATGTCCGGCGAGTAAAATGATGACCACCAGTGAAAAGATCTATTCGGGCAAGACAAAAGATCTGTATGCCCTGTCGAACGGCAATATACTTCTTGCCTTCAAGGACGACGTCACTGGTTCGGATGGCGTGATCGACCCAGGCGCCAATACCGTTATCGGTCAGGTTGAGGGCAAGGGACGGAAGTCTCTCGCCATGACGGATTACTTCTTCAAGCGCCTTCACGCCGCCGGCGTCGCTACCCACCTCGTCCATGTCGATCTCGAGAAGGGCGCCATGGAAGTTCGTCGGGCCGAGCCGCTGGGCAAGGATGTCAGCGGGGCGGGCGGATTTGAGTTTGTCTGTCGAACCCGGTCCTGGGGCAGCTTCATCCGCCGTTACCAGCAATACATTCGGGACACGGGGCGACCGCTCGACTACCTCGTCGAGATCACGATCAAGGATGATGAACGCGGCGACCCGCTCATCAACGATGACGCCATTATCGCCCTCGACCTCTTGAGCACGGCCCACCTTGAGCAGGCCAAGCAGATGACTCGCCATGTGTGCCGCATCGTCGAAGCCGATCTACGTGAAAAGGGCCTCACCCTGATCGACATGAAGATCGAAATCGGTCTGGTCGACGGTGAGGTCGTGGTCATCGACGAAATCTCCGCCGACGCCATGCGGGTCATGGATGAGGCCGGCAAGGTGCTGGATCACGCCGTAGTGTATGAAAAACTGATCCATTAGTGCAGAAGCATCAGCTTCAGCTTGATCTGCTGAGGCTGGTGCGGCGGCGGGTTCACCGGGCTTCAGGTCCGATGCCGGCCCTGATCTGGTCCTGGCGCCCCGCTATCGACGCCATACCTCTTCTCCTTCCTTGTAGGCAGCCTGGACCTTGATCCCCGCCAGCCTGTCGGGATCGATGGTCAGGGGGTTGGCATCCAGCAGGGCCAGGTCGGCCAGTTTGCCGACGGTCAACGATCCCTTCCTGTCGTCCTCATAGTGCTGCCAGGCGGCCCACAAGGTCATGGCCTTCAGGGCGATGTCGACCGGCACGCATTCGTCCGCGCCCAGGATGTCGCCCGAGCGGGTGCGGCGCGTGACGGTGGCGGACAGGACGCGCATGGAATCGGGGTTGGCCACGGGCGCGTCGTGGTGAGTGGTGAAGCGCATGCCGCGACGCAGCACGGAACGGCAGGGCGAGATGATCTCGGCCCGGCGCGGCCCCAGAACTGAATCCCGGTGATAGTCGCCCCAGTAGAAGGTGTGCATGGGGAAGAGCGACGGCACGACGCCCAGCGTCTTCAGGTCGTCCAGTTGATCCATGCGCGTGGTCTGGCCGTGGATCAGGACCGGGCGGCGGTCCTTGGCGCCGTGCTTGACCGTCGCCTCGCGGACCGCCCCGATCAGCAGGTCGATGGCGGCGTCGCCGTTGGCGTGGACCTCGATCTGCCAGTCGTTTCTGAAGGCCAGTTCGACGGCGTCCAGCGCCTGTTGCTCGGTCACGGCGGGATAGCCGCGATAGGAGGCGGGCTTGCCTTCGGGCGGAACATAGTAGGGTTGTGACAGCCAGGCGGTCTTGCCCTGGGGGGAGCCGTCCAGCGTCAGCTTGACCCCGCCGATGCGATACTTGCCGACATAGTTCCTGCGATACAGCGGCGTGGCCATGACGTCGGTGGAGGTCAGGATGTCGGGGAAGGACAGGATGTCGATGGGCAGTTCGCCACGCTCGGCCAGCATGGCGATCATGCGGCAGGTGTCGGTCGAGGAGCGCCCATCCTGGGCGGTCGTATAGCCGAAGCTGGAATAGAAGCGCGCGCCCTCGCGGATCATCTCCAGGTTGGCCTGAAGGTCCAGGCGAGCGAACAGGGCGCCCATGACGGCGAACAGGGCGGTTTCCTCCATGACCCCGTTGGGTTGCTGTGAACCGTCCTTGCGGCGGAAGGCGCCGCCGTCGGGATCGGGCGTCGAGGCGGTCACGCCCGCTGCGGCGAGGGCTGCGTCGTTGGCTGCGCCCAGATGTCCGGACTGATGCAGGAACAGGATCGGCACGGCGTCGGATATGGCGTCCAGCTCCTCGCCGGTGGGGTGGCGATGTTCCTTCAGCTGGGAGTCGTCGTAGCCGAAGCCGATGACCAGTTGGGTGTCGCGGACCAGGGCTTCGTGCGCGTTCATCCAGTCGCGGGTGATGCGCTGCAGGGCGGGGATGTCGTCGCCCTGACCGTCCGGCGCGGGCAGCAGGTTGGCGTAGCGCGCCTGTAGCCCGACCATGGCGACGTGGCCGTGCGGATCAAAGAAGCCCGGCAGCAGGGTGCGGCCGTCCAGGTTCACTGTGCGCGCGCCTCGACCCGCTGCTGCGCGGGCGGCGTCCAGCGAGCCGACGGCGACGATGACGCCGTTGCGCACGGCCACCGCTTCGGCGGTCGGCATGGCGTCGTCGATGGTCAGGATGGGGCCGCCGGTGAAGACGGCGGCCGATGCGTCACGCGCGGTCTGGGCCATGCTGCGGCCTCCGATGAGGGAGGCGCCGGCCAGGGCGCCGGCTCCGGCCAGAAGGGTGCGGCGGCTGGTCGGGGGGATGAGCAGAGTCATGGACGCCTCGTTCAGCTCAGTAGTTGGCGATCAGATTGATATAGGCGCCGGTCCAGATGGGCGGGTCGGCGACAATGGACTTCATGCCTGCCTGAGGATTGGAAACCGAGAAACCCGTGGTCAGGAACAGGTTCGGCGACACCACGCGGAAATATTCGAAATAGAGGTCATCCGACAGATGATGGCGCGTGACACCGGTGATGGGGTTGTCCACGTCGTCGCCCTCCACACGGGTCGCCTGGCCGAACTGTATCGGGCTGCGCAACTGGTCGGCGTCGATGCGGTGGATGCGAACCGTGAAGGTGTCGACGGGGGTCGGCGTGATGCTGGCCGCGACTTGCCACGCGTTCACATTGGAATTGATGAAGATCATCGACGACTTGGTCCCCGTCGACCAGGCGGAGGGGTTCCCCTCGTAGTAGAGCGGGTCGAAGCGCTCCAGCCGGTCGGTGTCGGGATCGTCTCCGGAGAAGGTCTGATAGCCGATCGTGAAGGTCGGCTTCCAGCGGTGCTCGGCGAAGGTATAGCCGACCTGGGCGCGTCCGGCCCAGGCGCGCATGTTGATCCGGTCATTGCGCTCGAACGCCAGATCGGCCGCCATGAAGGCGTTGGGCAGGCCGGCCAGCGGCGCCCTCCCGTAGAGGTTGATGAATTCCAGCCCGTCGCGGGCGCCTGGAATGATGGAGGGGACGCCGACCCCGCCGGGCGGCGCCTTGGGGTAGGGGGAGCCCGACTCGATCACCTTGCCCGCTGTCAGGCCGATCAGGGCGTTGGGGTTCGAGTCGTAGCGGAGATCCACGCCCGCCAGTCGATTGCCGCTGTCGTTGTCCGGCGACTCATTGGGGTCCAGATAGAAAGCCGTCCCCTTGAACGCGCCGTGGCTGATCGCGCCCAGAGCGGCGAAGCCCCAGGCCTTGCGCGGCCCCAGCTTCAGCGCTCCGCGCGAGAATCCGCTGGAGCCGCCGGCTTCAATCAGCATGCCGGTTCCGGCCTTGAACACGCGCGGGCCGACGGACAGGTCAAAAGTCGTCTCGCCTTCTGCGTAGCGCCAGCCCAGATAGCCTTCCTCGAGAGTCACCCGACCGGTGTCTCCGGCGTCGAAGGCGTCGGTTCCGATGGTCATCGAGCCGACGCCGGACAGGCCGCCGTAGAAGGTTGCATGGTCTCCGGCGCGGCGCTCGAACGTCACGCCGGGCTTCAGATAGGCCTCAAACCATTCGGCGTTGGGATCGAAGTCGGTGACGCCCGCCACCGTTTCCCCAAAATCCCAGAACAGATGGTGTTCGACGACAAGGTTCACGCCGCCTTGCAGATGACCGACGACCGAAAAACCGTCACGCTCATATAATGTTTCAGGCGATGGATCTTGAGCCGCTACTGCAGTAGCGGCGCTCCATAAGGCGCAGACGACAAGACTGACCTGGAGAGCGAGTGGAGGCATGGGAACTCCTCCTCTCTACTCTAGGTCAAATCCCCTCGACACGAAAGCAGGCCCCGTTCAACCGTAGCTGTAGCGGGTATCCGATGCCGTCGTTCCGAAATGCCTGCCAAGTCCTTCACAGCAGGCATTCCAACCTAGACGGGTCGATCCGAAGCGAGATGCAGGGTGTTGTACTGCTCGGTCGGTCCGGGGTATTCGCCGCCGCGATCCTCGCCGACTTCGCGGGCGACGAGTGCGTTGGTCATGGCGTTGAGGCGCAGGATCAGCGCCTTGTGACGCTCGGGTTCGGCGGCCAGGTTGATGATCTCATCCGGGTCGGCCTGGGTGTCGTAGAGCTCCAGGTCATTGTAGGCCAGAAGCTGCTCCCAGGTCGTCGGCGTATGGTGCTGGCTGGGCGCGAAATAGCGGGCGAACTTGTAGCGGCCGTCGAACACGCCGCGGTGCACGCGGCGCTTGGACAGATCGAAGACCGGGCGGTCCAGATAGTTCTTGTTCGTCCGCTCCCACGACAGCAGGACGCCGTAGTTGAACAGATGCCCTTCCTCGTCGCGTCGAGTGCGGGCGTCGGGCGTCCGGGTCAGGCCCGACAGGTCGTGGCCGACCAGTTGGGGGAAGGCGGCCCTGGCCCAGGCCTCGTCCTTGCCGGCGAAGCCCAGCAGGGTCGGGGCGATGTCGACCGAACTCATCACCGCCTGGCTGGTCACGCCGCGCGCGCCGTCCGGGTGGGCGATGAACATGGGGACGTTGGTCTCTTCCTTGTAGATGGTGCCGCCCTTCTGACGCATGCCGTGGGCGGCGGCCCGCTCGCCGTGGTCCGAGGTGTAGACGATGACGGTGTCGTCCATCTGGCCCGACTTCTCGAGCGCCCACAGCAGGGTCAGGATGTTCTGGTCCACATCGCGCAGGCAGTTGCAGTAGTAGTTGACGAAGCGCAGCCAGGCGGCCTCGTCCTCGCGCGGCATGGCGCCGTAGGTCTTGACGTCCAGGGTCGCGATGCCCCTGTGCGCCTCGGGCTTGGTCGACAGGTCGTCCAGGCGGAAGCTGCGCGGCAGGGGGAAGCCCAGGTCGGTCTGATACAGTTCGTCGCCCGGCTCGGCGCGCATGACCCCGGCCAGGTTCCACACGGCGCGCGTCTCGGCCTGTTCGCCGGTGGCGTCGTAGAACATGATGTCGTGCGGATTGACCAGGTTCACGGCCATGAACCAGGGTTTGTCCTGACGCTTCTTCGGGTCCTTGGCCAGGTCCTGGATCAGCATGGCGGCGTCGCCCGTGACGGCCCGGTCGGTGCGATAGCCGGCCCAGGTCAGGCCGATCTCCTCGCCATAGAAGTTGTAGTCGGAGAAGCCGAACGGCTCCATGGCGTCGGTGGTGTCGGGGAACTCGCGCTGGAAGCCCGGCGCGGCCGTCGGCAGCTTCGACAGGTGCCACTTGCCCTTGTAGGTCGAATAGTAGCCGGCGGCCCGCATCATGCCGCCCAGGGTGTCGATCTCGGGCGTCAGGACGGCGCCCTGTTCGGCGTTGGAATAGACCTTGGTCTTCTGGGTGTGCTGTCCGGTGTAAATGACGGCGCGCGACGGCGTGCAGGGCGTGGTGTGCACATGGTAGTTGGGCAGGTGCAGGCTGCGCTCCAGCAACGCCTTGTGCCCCGGAAGGTGGTCCAGCAGCCCTTCAGGATAGGAGCGCAGGCCGAACTCCTGATCCGTCATGATGAAGAGGATGTTCAGCGGCCGGTTCGGGTCGCGCGGCGCGCGCGGCCGGGCGCGCACGGGCGGGGCGACCCCAGCGGCTGCGGCGGCGCCGGCCATGCCGGTCAGAAGGGAACGACGGTCGATCCGGGGCATGTCTCACTCCACTGAATTCCCAGCCGTCTGCGCGGCCTTGGGGCGAAGATGGTTCAGGCGGCCGCCACCTGTACATAGCGGCCGGCGAAATAGGCGAGGGGAGGCGTAGGCGAGGGCAGGTCCACCCGCAGAACGTCGCCGATGACGATGCGGTGGCTGCCGTGGTCGACCACATGGGCCTGTTTCAGGTGAATGACGGCGCAGGCGTCGCGAAGCGCCGGCGGGCGGCCGTTCTCGCCGTCGTCCCAGGCGCCGATGGCGAAGCGTTCGCCGCCGCGCACCCCGCCGCCGCAGGCGCGCGAGACCGCCTCATGGTCCGAGCCGAGCACGTTGAGCACCAGGTCGGACCCGGCGTCGATGGCCTGGAAGATGGCGGCGTCGCGGTTGATGCAGACCAGCATGGACGGCGGGTCCATGCTGACCTCGCTGACGGCCGTGGCCGCCATGGCGTAGGGGCGGCCCTCGTGCTGGGCCGTGACCACCACGACCGAGCGGACCAGATTACGCAAGGCGCTCTTCAGCGCCGGAGCCAGCATGTCGTCGTCCATGGCGATGTCCTCCCTACGTCTGTTCCGTTGCCGAATATGACGAGGTCGATAGTGCGACGGGAGAATAATATGTCAAGTTACTTTACTATCTAGGCCGCGGCCGTTTCCGATCCCGCCGCCGGAAGGGCCAGCATCACGCTCTGAGCCACGCACAGGGGCTTCTCCAGGCCTTCGCCCTCGATCACGCAGTCGCTGACGATCTGCCAACCGCCCGCGCGGGGTTCGACCGCCGCCACCGTCTGGCGCAGACGCAGGCGGACGCCGCTCGGGGCGGGATTGACGAAGCGCACCTTGTTGACGCCGACGTTCAGCACCTTGTCGGCGTCTTCGATACGCAGCAGGTCGTCCTGAAGACGCGGCAGCAATGACAGCGTCAGGAAGCCATGGGCGATGGGACCGCCCATTTCGCGCGAGGCCCGCTCGACGTCGACGTGGATCCACTGATGGTCGTCGGTGGCGTCGGCGAAGCGGTCGATGCGGGCCTGGTCCAGGCTCAGCCAGTCGGACACGCCGAGGTCGCGCCCCGCCAGAGCGGGCAGGTCGGCGAAGGCGACCGAGACGGGCGCGCTCAAGTCCGCGCCTCGCGCGCGACCTTGTTCGGCCCGGCGAAGCCGAACATCCAGGCGGCGATCTTGCGCATCTGGATCTCTTCGGCGCCTTCGGTGATGCGATAGCGGCGGTGGTGGCGATAGATGTGCTCGAACGGCTTGTGGCGCGAATAGCCCATGCCGCCGTGCACCTGCATGGCCGTGTCGGCGGCTTCGCAGACCAGGCGGTTCGCCCAGTAGTTGCACATGGAGACCCGGTCCGAGAGCCTGGAGGCCACCTCGGGCTTGGACATGCGGTCCATCTCCCACGCCGTCTTGCGGATCAGCAGGCGCAGCATCTCGACCTGGGTGGCCAGTTCGACCAGCGGGAACTGGATCGCCTGATTGACCGCCAGCGGCTTGCCGAAGGGCTTGCGCTCGCGCGCATACTTCACCGCCTCGCGGATGCAGAAATCGGCGGCGCCGAGGGACGAGGCGGCCTGGCGGATGCGGTTCTCGTGGACGAAATGCTGGGCCAGCTCCAGCCCGCCGCCCAGGGGACCGAACAGGGCGTCGTCGGGAACCCAGACGTCGGTGAAGCTGACGCGCGGGTGGTCGGTCGGCATGTTGAAGGTCCAGAGATACTCCTCGACCTTGACCCCCGGCGCTTCGGCGGGAACGAGGAAGCAGCTGATGCCCTTGGCGTCGCCCGCCTCGCCAGCATTGCGCGCGAAGACCATGACGTGGGTCGCGACGTGCATCCCCGTGGTCCACATCTTCTCGCCGTGGATGCGCCAGCCTTCGACGCCGTCGCGCGTCTCGCGAACGGCCGTGGTGTCCATGTGGGTGGCGTCGGAGCCGTGCTCGGGCTCGGTCAGGCCGAAGCAGACCGAGCGGGTGCTGTCGAGCATCCCGGCGATGAACTCGTCCTTCTGCGCCTGCGTGCCGAAGTCGCGGAACATCAGCACCTGCGGATAGTTGGCGACGATCGAATGCTCGTTCTGCAGGTCGTTGTGCAGGCCCAGGCCCTTGGCGGCGAAATGCTCGCGGATCACGGCCATGGCCAGGTTGGAGCCGTCCTTGCCGCCGAACTCGGCGGGCAGGGCGAAGCGCAGGTGGCCGGCGGCGTCGGCGCGACGCTTGGCCTCGCCCAGCAGGGCCTCCCATTCGTGGCGCGGCAGGCCGCCGTTGTCGAAGTCGGTGCGCGCCCATTCGCGACGGTGGTCGAAGAAGCGCTCATTGTCGTCCTGCGCCTGCAGGGGTGCGATCTCGGCGGCGATGAAGGCGTCCAGTTCCGCCAGGTAGTCGGTGATCTCGGCGGGCAGTTCGAAGTCCATGCGCACTCCTCCTCATGTCTGCAGGGAGCCTATGTCGGAGCAGGAATAACGTAAAGCAATTTGACAAACATTCGCCGCGGGTATGGAGTTCGAACCAACCTAGGAACGTCAGGAAGGATGAGACCCATGGCCATGCCAGCCACCACCGAGAGCGGACTGCGCTCGTTGCATCACGCGGCGTTCCGCTGCCGCGACGCCGAACAGACACGCTGGTTCTATGAGGACGTTCTGGGACTGAAGGCTTCGGCCGGGATCGTGCTGGACGAGGTGCCGGGGACGCATGAGCCGACCCCCTATATGCACATCTTCTTCGAGATGGGGGACGGCAATTTCGTCGCCTTCTTCGACGCGCCCTCGACCGCCGATCCGTCCTGGTTCAAGCGCAAGGACAGCTTCGACATGCATATCGCCATCCAGGCGCGCGACGAGGCGCACATGCTGGAGATGCAGCAGCGCATCCGCGACCACGGCGTCAGCTGCCTGGGCCCGGTCGAGCATCATTTCGTGCGCTCGGTCTACATGTACGACCCCAACGGCATCCAGGTGGAGATCACCACCCGCACGGCCGACCACGACCGCATCCTGGGCGAGGAGGGCGCCGCCCTACCGCAGGTGCTGAAGGACTGGACCGCCCAGACCCGCGCCGAAAAGGAGGCCAAGTTCGGCGCTGAGGCCCTGGACCGCCGCGGCAAGCCGCAGTCGGAGCTCAAGGGATGAGCGACGCGTCCGTGAAGAAGAAATACCAGCGCATCCCCTATCTGATCGTCTTTAAGGAACAGGCGGCGTTCAAGGACACCTATGGCGGGGCCGAGGGCGCGGTGGCGCTGGAGGCGCATCTGCTGAAGCCGGACACGCCGTCCGACACGGTCGTCGTCATGATGCACCCGATCGGCGGCGGCGCCTGGCTGCCGCTTCCGGCGGCCCTGGCCAAGCAAGGCGTCCACGTCATCTATTGCAACAGCCGCTATCGGGGCATCGACAACGCCCTGATCATGGAGAAATGCGCGCTCGATCTGGGCGCCTGCGTCCGCGACGCCAAGGAGCGGCTGGGCTATGAGAAGGTGATCCTGGGCGGTTGGTCGGGGGGCGGCGCGCTGTCGCTGTTCTATCAGGCCGAGGCCGAGAACCCGACGGTGACGCAGACGCCGGCCGGCGATCCGATCGACCTGACCAAGGCGAACCTGATCCCGGCGGACGGCATCGCCCTTCTGGCCGCGCACCTGTCGCGCAACCTGACCCTGACCGAGTGGATCGACCCCTCGATCAGCGACGAGAGCCGCCCGTTCGACCGCGATCCCGAGCTGAACATCTACGACCCGGCCAACCCGAACCAGGCGCCCTATTCGCCGGAGTTCATCACCCGCTATCGCGACGCCCAGGTGGCCCGCAACCGCCGCATCACCGCCTGGGTGAAGGCGCAACTGGCCGATCTGAAGGCGCAAGGGTTGCACAACCACGAGCGCGGCTTCGTGGTGCAGGGCACCATGGCCGACCCGCGTTTCATCGACGAAACGCTGGAGCCCAGCGACCGCCGTCCCAACTACTGCATGTTGGGCGATCCGGTGGTGGTGAACGACGGCCCGGTCGGCCTGGCGCGGTTCTCGACCCTGCGGTCGTGGCTGTCGCAATGGTCCTATGACGACTCCAACGCCGACGGGCTGAAGTGCGCCGCGCGCATCAGCGTGCCCATGCTGGTCATCGAGAACAGCGCTGACGACGCCTGCACCCCCAGCCACGCCGCTCGCCTCATGGAAGCGGCCGTCAACGCGCCGCAGACCCATGCGGTGATCAAGGGCGCCAACCACTACTACTCCGGGCAGCCCGACAAGGCGGCCGAGGGGGCGGCGGTCTTCGTGGAGTGGATGAAGGCGACGTTCTGACGTCTGACGACATCGGACATGGCGGCGGCCGCTCCTTTCGGGAGCGGCCGTTTTCCTGTCTGGCTCAAGCCCGCTGTCGGCGGAGCGCAAAAGAAAGACCGGAGCGTCGGTCGACGCTCCGGTCAGTGTGCCGCACCTTGCTCAGGCGCCGGACAGGATCAGTAGCGCAGGCCCAGTTGGATCGAGACGACCCGGCCCGGATCGACCACATAGGTCTGGGAGCCGGCCAGGAAGGGGGTGCCGAACGAGTGGGACGCGGTCCATTCGTTCGTCAGGTTCCGGCCGATCAGGGCCAGGGTCCAGCGATCGTCAGCCGACACCAGACCCAGCCGCAGGTCCGCCTTGGCGAACCCCTCCTGATAGGACAGCGGGCTGAGGTTCTCTTCCAGATAGGTTCCGCTGCGACCGCGCACCGTGGCGTCAGCCTGGATCCGCATCCCGTTGTCCAGCGGATGGTCGACGTTCAGCGTCAGGGCGCCCGACCATTTGGGCGCGCGCGGCAGGCGGGTGCCGCCGATGTCCTCGACGCAGTTGGCCGGCGGAGCCACGCCGTTCCGGTAGATGCAGGGCGCCGTCGGATAGGAGTCGTATTTGGCGTCGTTGTAGGCCGCCGAACCCGACAGGCTGATCGACGGCGTGAGGCGCAGCGTGCCCTCCACCTCGAACCCCTTGCTCTTGGCGCTGGCGGCGTTGGAGGTGATGAAGGCGTTGGTCGCGGCGTTGAAGCCCGACACCTGCAGGTCGTCGAACTCGGAGGTGTAGGCCGCCAGGTTCACCGTCGCCCGGCCGTCCAGCAGCGTCAGCTTGGTCCCGATCTCGATGGACTGAGAGGTTTCGCCCTCGAACTGGAACGAATCCTGCCCGCCCGTCGACTGGGCGCCGACGAAGCCGCCGGCCTTGGAGCCCTTGGCGTAGGAGGCGTAAAACATCATGTCCCGGTCGACGACGTACTGGACCTGCACCGACGGATCGAGCTGGCTTTCGCTGCGCTGGCCGTGAAGGGGCGTGTTGACCCAGGTCGGCGGCACGGCGCCGGTCGTGGAACGCGTCTGGTCGGCGGACTTGTCCTCCCAGGTCTGGCGCAGGCCGGCGGTCAGCTTCCAGTGGTCGTTGAAGGCGTAGGTCGCCTGACCGTAGATCGAGTAGCTCTCATTGGTCTGGTTGAACAAACGATCGCTGGCGCCGTCGAACGGCCCCATCAGAACATGGGAGTTCTGATGCATGTCGATCTCGTTCCGGTGGGCGTAGGCGCCCACGATCCAGGTCAGCGGCCCCTCGTTGGACGAGGTCAGGCGCAGTTCCTGGGAGATCTGGTTGAAGTCTTCCTGGAAGACCGTGCGCAACAGCGGCTGGGTGGTGAAGTCGCTGTCGATCTGCTTGTCGTAGTCGAAGGCCGAATAGGCGGTGATCGAGGTCAGGGTCACGCCGTTGGCGAAGTCCTTGTTGATCGTCAGCACGCCGTTGAAGCTGTTGGTGTCGTCATAGTCCGGCACGCCCTGCGTGGTCGCGCGGGTGAAGGATTTGGACTGGCCGGGACCGACGCTGCTCATCGGCTGGCCGGTCAGCTCCTGACGCGCGCCTTCCAGCTTCAGTCGGAAGGACAGGGTGTCGCTGGCCAGATAGTCGATGACGGCGCGGCCGATCAGATCCTCGCGGCCGGGATTGTGGTCGCCGGTGGTCGTGTTCTCCAGCCACCCTTCGTTGTCGCTGTATTTGCCGGCCAGGCGAACCAGCAGCTTGTCCGTGACGGGGCCGGAGATGATCTGGGTGATCTCGAAGCCGTTGTCGCCCTCGACCGTGCCGGTGATGGTGGTCGCCAGTTCGCGCTCGGCGCGCGGACCGTTCGAGGTGATGTTGATGGCCCCGGCGGCGGTGTTCTTGCCGAACAGGGCGCCCTGGGCGCCGCGTAGAACCTCGACGCTGGCGACATCCAGGAAGGGGGCGGCGAACTGGCGGCCGCGCCCGGCGTAGGCGCCGTCGACGAACAGGCCGACGGACTGCTCGAAGGCCAGGTTGCCGGGCGAAGAGCCGATGCCGCGGATATAGATGGCGTTGTTGCCCGGCGTGGCCTGGATATGCAGGTTCGGCACCGAGCCCGACAGGGATTCCAGGTTGCGCACGTCCTGGCTCGCCAGTTCCTCGCCGCTGGTGACGTTGACCGAGATCGGCACGTCCTGCAGGCGTTCGGTGCGTTTGCGCGCGGTGACCAGGATGTCGGCGACCGTGGTAGCGTCCTGAACGGCGGGCGTATCCGACATCGCTGGACCGCCGGTCTGAGCCCCGGTCTGAGCCATTGCGGCGGTGCTGAGAACCAGGCTGCTCGACGCGAGCAGCATCACATAACGATAGCGCATGCGTATTCCTCCCCATGCGGCTCCGGTCTGAAGTCGGAGCTGTGTTGGCCGTGAGGAGGTGTCGCGATCGCATCGGATCGTGTGCGCCTTCCTCCCTGACTGCGGCTTCTTGCTGAGCTGCTTGTCAAGAAAGTAGACAAACTCGATACGAGTTAATCGTCAAGTTACTTTACTGATTTTTGTTCGCGGCCTGTCGAAAATCCGCCGCGCGTTCGCCTGGCTCGCCTAAGCTGCACAGGATCGGCGCGCCCCAGTCCGAGCCGAAGGCCTCCCGCAGGGCCTTGACCCGCTTGGCGCCGACGCGGCGGCCGAGCTCTTCGGTCAGCTCGGCGACGATCTTCTGCGCGTCCTGACGCATGGCCTTGCCCATGGGCGTCAACTGGACGATGCGGATGCGGCCGTCAGTCGGATCGTCCGCCATCTCGAAAACGCCCCGCTCGACCAGGGAGTTGATCGTCGAATGCACCGCCTGTCGGGTGAGGCGCAGGCTGCGAGCGATGTCGGCGGGACGGACGACGTTCATCTGAACGTGCATCATCACCATGGATTCAGGCCGTGTCAGATGGGGCCACCCGGCTTCCCGCAGACTCATCTGCAGGCTTTCATCGAACCATTCAAATCCCGCCAGCAGGGGCACGATCAGATAGTCGGAATTCATGATCATCGCTTTCTCCTGATTCCGTCTTATGCCGCTGCTCCGCTTGACCCGCCAAGTGCAAACCGTCGGCGGGGCCTCTGTTTCAGAGCGTGCGGGCGATCAGGATCTTCATGACTTCGGACGCGCCGCCGTGGATGGTGTCGATCCGGGCGTCCTTATACAACTGGGCGATGGGGTATTCATTCATATAGCCGTAGCCGCCGAACAGCTGCAGGCATTTGTTGACGCCCTCCAGTTCGGTTTCGGTGATCCACAGCTTGGCGATGGAGGCGGTGGCGGCGTCAAGTCGGCCCCGGATCAGCTTTTCGGTGCAGGCGTCGATGAAGCTGCGGGCGATCACGGCCTTGGCCTTGATGTCGGCCAGGGTGAACTGGGTGTTCTGGAACTCCATCAGCGGCTTGCCGAAGGCGTGGCGTTCACGCGTGTAGTCGACGGTCAGCTTCAGCGCCCGCTCCAGTATGGCCAGACCCATGGCGGCGATGCCCAGCCGCTCCTGAGGCAGCATCTGCATCAACTGGCCGAAGCCCTTGCCTTCGACCTCGCCGATCAGGTTCGCGGCCGGGACGCGCACATCCTCGAAGAACAGCTCGGAGGTGTCCTGTGCGGCGCGTCCCATCTTGTCGAGGTTGCGGCCGCGCGTGAAGCCGGGACGGTCGCCCTCGACCGCGATCAGCGAAATGCCGCGCGAACCGTTGTCCGAGGTGCGGCACACCACCAGGATCAGGTCGGCGGTCTGGCCGTTGGAGATGAAGGTCTTCTGGCCGTTCAGCACCCATTCGTCGCCCTCCAGGCGCGCGCGGGTGCGGATGCCCTGCAGGTCGGATCCCGTGCCCGGCTCGGTCATGGCGATGGCCAGAACGATCTCGCCCGAGACCACGCCCGGCAGCCATTTCTGCTTCTGTTCCTCGGTGCCGAAGGCGATCAGATAGGGGGCGACGATCATGTTGTGCAGCGGCACGCCCCAGCCCTCCATGCCGCGTGCGCCGAACTCCTCGATCAGGACCCGCTCATGGCGGAAGTCGGCGCCCATGCCGCCGTATGCCTCGGGCACGGACAGCCCCAGAAGGCCGAACTCGGCGCCCTTGGTCCACATCTCGCGCTCGACGATCTTGTTCCGGTTCCAGGACTCGATCTTTTCCGGCGGGCATTCGGCGTCGAGAAATTTCGACAGGCCTTCGCGGAACAGGTCGATATCTTCCTGGGTGTAGGCGGAGGGGCCGGCTTGGACGCTCATCGGAGGCTCTCAGACTAGGTAAGGATGGCTGGGCGAGGGTGGCCGTCATCCTGTCCCGTCTCGACGATAAACGTCAATCTATTTGACAAAGATCGGCAAGATCGGTCATCCCTTTCGCATGTCCGCATCCCGATCTGAACCTGCGTCCGACCCGGCCGGCTTTGTCCTCACCCGACTTGAAGCCCTGGCGCCTGTCCTGGCGCCTGTCCTGGCGCCCGGCGGGGCGCGGGTGACCGGTCTGCGTCGCCTGACCGGCGGCGCCAGCCTGGAGACCTGGGCTTTCGACATCGAGGGAAGCGGGGGCGTTCGCCCGTTGATCCTGCGTCGTCGCGGCGGAGGCGGAGAGGCCGAGGTGTTCGAGACGTCCCTGCCGCTGCCCATCGAGGCGGCGCTGCTGCAGGCGGCCGAAAACGCGGGGGCGCCGGTCGCCCGGCTGGTGCGGGACTGTGCGGCCGAGGATGGGCTGGGGGAGGCCTATGTGGTCGAGCGGGTGGCGGGCGAGACCCTGGGCCGCCGCATCGCCGTCGACCCGGCCTTTGCGCGGGCCCGCGAGACCCTGGGCCGTCAGTGCGGTCAGGCTCTGGCCCGGATTCACGCCATCGATCCGTCCGTGCTGCCCCCGCTGGAGGCGCAGGACGCGCGCGCCGTTCTGGACCGTTACGCCGACATCTATCGACGGAACAGCGGCCCGCGTCCGGTCATGGAGGCGGCGCTGAAGTGGATGGAGGCGCGCCTGCCCGCGTCGATCACGCCGCGCCTGGTCCATGGCGACTTCCGCAACGGCAATCTGATGGTGGACCCCGCGGCGGGCCTGGCCGCCGTTCTGGACTGGGAGCTGGCCCATCTGGGCGACCCGGCCGAGGACCTTGGCTGGCTGTGCGTCAACAGCTGGCGGTTCGGCGTGACCGATCGCGTCGTCGGCGGCTTCGCCGATCTTGAGACCCTGTTGGACGCTTATGAAGCGGCGGGAGGCGAACGGCCGTCGATCGAGCGGGTGCGATTCTGGCAGGCGGTCGGCACGTTCAAATGGGCGGTGGTGACGATGATGATGTACCGCACCTTCGCCACGGGCGCCTCGCACTCGGTCGAGCGCGCCGTGATCGGGCGCCGACTCAGCGAATGCGAAGTCGATCTTCTGGCTTTGATGGAGGCGTCGCGATGATCGAGGGACCGCGCAAGGACGAACTGGTCGAGGCGGCGATCGCCTGGCTGGAGGACGCCTCGGCTCCGGTCGAAGGGTTCCACCGCAAGGTGGCGGCCAACGCCTTGGGCATCGTCCGTCGAGAGCTGATGCAATGGCCCGCCGCCGAGGCCGCCGCCGTCGCACGGATGAGCGCCATCCTGGGGCGCGAGGGCGACTATGCGACGCTGAACGTCGCCCTGGCCGAGGCCCTGCGCGACGGAACGGTCAGCGCCGAGGATCCGGCCGTCTTCGACCATCTGCGCCGCACGGCGCTGGACACGCTGGCGATCGACCAGCCGCGTTATCGTCATGAGCTGTCGCTGGAGGCTGAGGCATGATCGAACTGGTCGAGGTGTCGGCCCGCGACGGCCTGCAGAACGAAAAGACCATCCTGTCCACCGCCGACAAGGTCGCCCTGATCGACAAGGCGGTCGCGGCGGGCGCGCGGCGGCTGGAGGTCGCCAGCTTCGTCAATCCGAAGCTGGTGCCGCAGATGGCCGACGCCGAGGCGGTGATCGCCGCCCTGCCGAAGCGCGCCGAGGTGCGGACCATCGGCCTGGTGCTCAACGAGCGTGGGGCCGGGCGCGCCCTGGCGACGGCGGTGGACGAGCTCGGGATCGTCGTCGCCGCCTCGGACGCCTTCGGCCTGGCCAACCAGGGGCTGGACGTCGACGCGAGCGTCGCCATGGCCGGACGGGTGATCGAGCAGGCGAGGGCGGTCGGCCGCGACGCCCAGGTCACGATCTCGGTCGCCTTCGGCTGTCCGCTGTCGGGCGCGGTTGATCCGGCGCGGGTCGTGGACATGGCGCGGCGGCTGGTCGTCTTCGACCCGCTGGAGATCGCCCTGGCCGACACCGTCGGCGTCGCTCGCCCGGATGAGGTCTCGCGCCTGGTCGCGGCCGTGGTCGAGGCGGTGCGGCCGCTGCCGGTGCGCGTCCATTTCCACGATACGCGCGGGACGGGCGTGGCCAACGCCGTGGCCGCCGTGGCCGCCGGCGCCGTGACCGTGGACGCCTCTATCGGCGGGACGGGCGGCTGTCCCTTCGCGCCGGGCGCGGCGGGCAATGTCGCCAGCGAGGACGTGGCCTACGCCCTGAACGGACGCATGGCGGTCGACGTCGACGCCCTGTGCGCGGCGGCCGTCTGGCTCAACGAGAAATTGGAACGCACGCGGACCAGCGCCATGACGCGCGCCTGGCTGTCCGCAAGGGAGAAGACCGTATGACCACCCTGACCCACGAAGGCCGCGTGGCCCTGATCACCGGGGCCTCCTCGGGCCTGGGCGCCGAGTTCGCCCGACTGCTGTCGCGCGGGGGCGCCAGGGTGGTGCTGGCCGCGCGGCGGGCCGACCGTCTCGCCGCCCTGGTCGCCGAGATCGAGGCGGCGGGCGGCGAGGCGCTGGCCGTATCGATGGACGTGTCCGACGAAGCCTCGGTCATCGCCAGCTATGACGCGGCCGAGGCGCGCTTCGGCCTGGTCGACACCGTCATCGCCAACGCCGGAGTCAACGCCGACGGCCCGGCCACGGACTTGACGATCGAGGACTACGACCAGATCCAGGCGGTCAACAATCGCGGCGTCTTCCTGACCGCGCGCGAGGGCGGACGGCGCCTGCTGGCCAGCGGCCGGTCGGATCGGGGGCGGGTGGTGATCCTCGCCTCGATGGGGGGGCTGCACGCCCTGACCGGCCTGGTGGCCTACTGCGCGTCCAAGGCGGCCGCGGTCATGCTGGGGCGCTCCCTGGCCAATGAATGGTCGCGCGCGCGGATCAGCGTCAATGTGGTGTGCCCCGGCTATATGCTGACCGACATCAACGAGGAATGGTTCACCAGCGAGGCGGGCCAAAAGATGATCTCCAAGCTGCCGCGCAAGCGGCTGATGCCGATCGACGCCCTGTCGCCGATGATCGGCTTCCTGACGTCGGACGCGGCGGCCTACACCACCGGCGCGGTGATCAAGATCGACGACGCCCAGCACGTGGATTGATGCAGGCTGAGTTCATGTTGAGTGTGACGGCCAGTTTAATCTCCGCTCATCCCCGCGGAAGCGGGGACCCAGTGAGAGCGCAAAGCGACAGGCCTCTTCATTGATCGAAGCGCCTTGAAGCCAAAGCACTGGGTCCCCGCTTCCGCGGGGATGAGCGGGCTTGGGGAAATCCCACCAACAACCCAATGGGAATTCAGCCAAAAAAAGGGCCCCCGCGAGGGGGCCAGTGAGGGACTGGAAAAGCCGTCAGGTGAGCATGGAGTTGGGCGGCAGGCCGACCATCGATCGGCCATGAAGTTCAGTCGAAACGTCCATGTCGTAGACGATGTGACTGGCCATGACCTCGATGTCGCGAAGGATGCGCTGCATCGGATTGTCGAGCGCATAGAGGCCCGAACCCGAGGAGTCGCAGCAGGTGCGCACCGCCTCCAGGCACTGGCTGACGGCGTAGGCGATCTGGGCCCTCAGGCGCAGGCGGTGCGGCAGTTGCTCCTCGTCGCTGAAGGCGGAAAGCGTCAGGTTCTCGTTCGCCGCCTGGCGGATCGACAGTTCGGCCGACCGGACCAGAAGGTCGGCGCGGGCCAGGCGCATCTGGGCGGCGGGCTTGTCCACCTGGGTCGACTGGCCGCCCATCTTGGTGTGGACCGTCAGCCGCTGCCGGCTCAGTTCGACCGCCGCGCGGGCCGCGCCGACCGAGGGCAGGGCCGCCGTCACGCACAGCTGCGGCAGCATGGGCGCGCGGTAGAGAGGATTGTCGTGGATGCGGGAGCCGTTGCCGCGGCCGGTGCGGACCTCGGACACCACGAAGGTGTAGGCCTCAGGCACGAACAGGTCCTCGGCCACGATGTCGTTGGACCCGGTGGCGGCCATGCCGCTCATGAACCATGTGTCGAGCACCTTCACGTCCTCGGCGCGGACCAGCACCATGCGCACGACGGGCGGCTTGCCTTCGCCCATGCTTTCCATGGCGTTCAGCATGACCCAGTCGGCGTGCATGACCACGGTGCCGAACTTCCAGCGGCCGCTGATGCGGAAACCGCCATCGACGCGCACCGCCTTGCCCGGAGGGGCGGCGACGCTGGGCGCGATGACATAGGGGGTGCGGCCCCAGACCTCGGCCTGGGTCTGCTCGGGGAACTGGGCGATCAGCCAGTTGTGCTCGGCGGCGAAACTGGCGGTCCAGCCGGTCGAGGGGCAGGCTTCACAGATCTCGAGCGTGGCGTCGATATAGGCCTGGGGATCGAACTCCAGCCCGCCGAATTTGCGCGGCACATACATGTAGAAATAGCCGGTGGCGCGCAGGGCGTCCCACACCTCGTCCACCGGACGACGCAGGCGTTCCGCCTCTGCCGAAGCGGCGGCGATCATGGGCTTCAGCGCCGCGACCCGCGCGACCAGTTCGGCCGGGGTCAGGGCGGCGACGGCCTCGGGGGCCAGAAAATCGTTGCCGGTGGGAATGCGCCGGTCCGCGAGCTTTTCGCCCGTCATGTTCAATCCTCCCTGTTGGGACGCTGAGGTTCGCTTTGGATGAATATAAATGTCAAGTAAGTTGACTAAAAATCGACATGACGACGTTTTGGGGCTTTGCGGGGGCGTGGCGGACGGCGACACTGACCCCATGAATCGCCCTCTGCTCATGCTCGATCTGGTGCGGACCCTCTACTGGTTCGACGAACAGCTTCAGTCGCGTCTCGACAGGCGAGGCTGGGGGAGGTTGGGCCGGTCGCAGTCGCTGATTCTGGTCAACGTCGCCAACGGCGAGACCCGCGCCGCCCGCATGGCCGAGAACCTGGGAGTCTCACGCCAGGCGATGAGTCAGTTCCTGACCGAGATGGTCGATCGCAAACTGCTGGAGCTGGCGCCTGATCCTGACGACAAGCGCGCCCGCATCGTCCGCTTTGCGCCGGAATCCCAGGCCATTCGCGACGACGCGCAGAAGATCCTGCGAGAACTCGAGAGCGAGCTGGAAGACGCGGTCGGCCAAGGCAATCTGGAGGCGCTGCGCCAAGGTCTGCGCAACTTCCTGGGCGGCTCGGAAGGATGGTCAGAGCGACGGTCGGACGTCGCTTAAGTCAAATTTCTTGACAAGATTGGTCTCTCGTCCGATCACCGCATGAAGCCCCACCAAGGGGGCTGCGGGAGGAACGGTCATGACGGACCACATCTACGGAAGCCGGCGTCGATGAGCGCCGCGGCTGTTTCCAGCGGCGCCTTGGCGGGCCTGAAGATCGTCGAGATGGAAGGCATCGGCCCGGGACCGTTCGCGGGGATGATGCTGGCCGACCATGGGGCGGAGGTGATCCGCATCGCCCGTCCGGGCGTGCGCATCGATCCCTCGGACGTGCTGGCTCGGTCGCGCTCGCGGGTCGAGCTGGACCTGAAGTCGGAAGCGGGCAGGGCCGCCGCCCGCGCTCTGATCCGCGACGCCGACGGTCTGATCGAGGGCTATCGCCCGGGCGTCATGGAGCGGCTGGGTCTGGGGCCTGAGGTGCTGCTGGCCGATAATCCCAAGCTGGTTTACGGCCGCATGACCGGCTGGGGCCAGGAGGGGCCGCTGGCTCACGCCGCCGGCCACGACATCAACTACATCGCCATCACCGGCGCCCTGAACGCCTTTGGCCGCAGGGGCGAGAAGCCGACCCCGCCGATCAACATGGTCGGCGACTTCGGCGGCGGCGGCATGATGCTGGCCTTCGGCATGTTGGCGGGCGTCCTGTCGGCGCGGACCACGGGCAGGGGCCAGGTCATCGACTGCGCCATGACGGACGGCGCCTCCCTGCTGATGGGGATGATCTGGGGCTTTCGCGGCCAGGGAATCTGGAGCGATGAGCGGGGCGCCAACTACCTCGACACCGGCGCGCCCTATTACGACACCTATGAGACCGCCGATGGCGAGTTCATCGCCATCGGCTCGATCGAGCCGCCGTTCTACGCGCGGATGCTGCAGGCGACGGGGCTGTCGGACGATCCCCTGTTCCTGGACCAGAACGAGCCGGGCGGGATCGAGACGCGCCGCGCCCGCCTGACCGACCTCTTCCGCCGCAAGACCCGCGAGGAATGGCGCGCCCTAATGGAGGGAACGGACGCCTGCTTCGCCCCGGTCCTGTCCTTCGTCGAGGCGCCCGAGCATCCGCACAACAAGGCGCGCGAGGCCTTCATCACCCTGAACGGCGTGGTGCAGCCGGCCCCGGCCCCCCGCTTCTCCCTGACGCCTGCGCCGCAGCCGCGCGCGCCCGGCGACGCCTGATCCCTGCACGAGGAACCGACCTGTGAGACAAGCCTATATCTATGACGCCGTGCGCACGCCGCGCGGCCGGGGCAACGCCAAGGGCAGCCTGCACGAAGTGACCGCCATCTCCCTGGCGACCCAGGTGTTGCAGGCCCTGCGCGACCGCAACAATCTCGACACCAGCCTAGTCGACGACGTGATCCTGGGCTGCGTGGCGCCCATCGGCGAACAGGGCGCCAACATCGCCCGCGTCGCCGCCCTCAACGCCGGCCTGGCCCAGACGGTGGCCGGCGTGCAGATGAACCGATTCTGCGCCTCGGGCCTGGAAGCCGTGAACACGGCGGCGGCCAAGGTCGTCTTCGGCGAGGCCGACGCGGCCATCGGCGGCGGCGTCGAGAGCATGAGCCGGGTCAAGATGGGCTCGGACGGCGGCGCCTGGTCGGCGGACCCGGACGTGGCCTTCACCACCGGCTTTGCGCCCCAGGGCATCGGCGCCGACGCCATCGCCACCCTGGCCGGCTTCAGCCGCACCGACGTCGACGCCTTCGCCGCCGAGAGCCAGAAGCGCGCCGCCGCCGCCTGGGCCGCCGGCCGTTTCAAGACCTCCATCGTCCCGGTCAAGCACGCGGGCGTGACGGTGCTGGACCACGACGAATTCATCCGCCCGGACACCACGGTCGAGACGCTGAGCGCGCTGAAGCCCTCGTTCGCGGGTCTGGGCGCGGCGGGCTTCGATTCGGTGATGCGTCAGCGCTATCCCGAGATCGAGGCGATCGACCATGTGCACCATGCGGGCAACTCCTCCGGCATCGTTGACGGAGCCTCCGGCGTCCTGATCGGCACCAAGGAGATGGGCGAGAAGATGGGGCTGAAGCCCCGCGCCCGCATCGTCGGCTCGGCCTCGATCGGTTCGGAGCCGACCATCATGCTGACCGGCCCGGTCGCCGTGACGCAGAAGGCCCTGGCCCGCGCGGGCATGAGCATCGGCGACATCGACTTGTTCGAGCTGAACGAGGCCTTCGCCTCGGTGGTCATGTACTTCATGCAGCAGCTGAAGGTGTCGCACGACAGGATGAATGTGAACGGCGGCGCCATCGCCATGGGCCATCCGCTGGGCGCCACGGGCGGGATGATCCTGGGCACCCTGCTGGACGAGCTGGAGCGTACCGACAAGGCGACCGGCCTCGCCACCCTCTGCGTCGGCGCCGGCATGGGCACCGCCACCATCATCGAGCGCGTCTGATCGCGATCTGACAGTCAGGACAACGACATGAACAACTTCACCGTTTCGGTGGACGCCGACGGCGTCGCCACCTTCCTGTTCGACGTGCCGGGGCGCACGATGAACACCTTCACCGACAGCGCCGTGGCCGACATCGACGCCATCGTCGCCACCATCCGCGACGACTCTTCGATCAAGGGCGCCATCCTGGCCTCGGGCAAGGCGAACGGCTTCTGCGCCGGGGCCGACCTGGGCGAACTGGGCGAGACCGCCGGCGGGCGGGCCGAGGGCGCGGCGCGCGAAGCCGCCCTGCCGGGCACCTCGCGGATGAGCCGGGCGCTGCGGGCCCTGGAGACGGTCGGCAAGCCAGTCGCGGCGGCCATCGAGGGCGTCGCGCTCGGCGGCGGCTTCGAGTTCGCCCTGGCGGCCCACTATCGCGTCGCCTCGACCAGGGCCAAGGTCGGCCTGCCGGAAGTGACCATCGGCCTGCTGCCCGGCGCCGGGGGCACCCAGCGCGTGCCGCGTCTGGCGGGCGTGCCCGCCGCCCTGGACCTGATGCTGACCGGCGCTCCGGTCGACGCGGAGAAGGCCAAGGCCATCGGCATCGTTGACGAAGTGGTCGAGCCGGGTCAGGCCCTGGCCGCCGCCAAGGCCTGGATCATGAATGGCGGCGAAGGCGTCCAGCCCTGGGATCGCAAGGGCTATGTCATGCCGGACGGCCCCTATTCGGACGCCGGTTCGGCGGGCTTCATCCTGACCCCGGCCAAGATCATGGCCAAGAGCTACGGCAACTATCCGGCCCAGAAGAACATCGCCCGCTGCGTCTATGAGGGCTTCAACCTGCCGATGGATTCGGCCCTGCGCGTCGAGGCGCGCCTGTTCCTGGACACCCAGCAGACGCCGCAGGCGCGGGCCATGATCCGTTCGCTGTTCCTGTCGAAACAGGCTCTGGCCAAGGGCGGCGCCCGTCCCGAGGGCGTGCCGACCTATACGGTCAGGAAGGCCGCCGTCCTGGGCGCCGGCATGATGGGGGCGGGCATCGCCTACGCCCAGGCGCGGGTCGGCATCGACACCGTCCTGATCGACGTGGCTCAGGCCGGCGCCGACAAGGGCAAGGCCTATTCCGAGAGCCTGGTCGCCAAGGCCGTGGCCAAGGGCGCCATGTCGCAGGCCGCCGCCGACGAACTGGTCGGCCGCATCACCGCCACCACCGACTATGACGCCATCAAGGGCGCTGACCTGGTGGTCGAGGCCGTGTTCGAGGACCGCGCCCTGAAGGCCGACGTCACCAGGCGCGCCGAGGCCCGGATCGGGCCGGACGCCGTGTTCGCCTCGAACACCTCGACCCTGCCGATCACCGGCCTGTCGGAAGCCGCCGAGCGCCCGGCCAACTTCATCGGCATCCACTTCTTCTCGCCGGTCGATCGGATGGAGCTGGTGGAGATCATCGTCGGCAAGACCACCTCGCAGGAGACGCTGGCCAAGGCGCTGGACTACTGCAAGCAGCTGAAGAAGGTGCCGATCGTCGTCAACGACAGCCGCGGTTTCTTCACCAGCCGGGTGTTCGACACCTATATCCGCGAGGGGCTGGAGATGCTGATCGAGGGCATCGCCCCGGCCATCATCGACAATGTCGGCCGCATGACCGGCATGCCGCGCGGCCCGCTGGAGCTGCTGGACGACGTGGCCATCGATCTGGTGGACCGGGTGGCGGGCCAACGCCGCATCGACCTGAACCTGCCGGCGCCGGTGGCGGGCGACACCGACAAATTCCTGATCGACATGGTCGTCCAGGAGCGTTGGGGCCGCAAGAACGGCAAGGGCGTCTATGACTATCCACAAGGCGAGCCCAAGCGGCTGTGGGCCGGTCTGGCGGACATGTATCCGGTCAAGATCAGCGAATCCTCGCCGGAACTGGTCGAGCATCTGAAGCAGCGCCTGCTGTATCGTCAGGCGGTCGAGGCCGCGCGCTGCATGGACGAGAACGTCGTCACCGCCGCCCGCGACGCCGACGTCGGCGCCATCCTGGGCTGGGGCTTCGCGCCCTGGACCGGCGGCCCGATCAGCCTGATCGACAGCACGGGCGTGGCCGAGTTCACCGCCGCCTGCGAGGCTCTGGCGGCGCAATACGGCGAGCGGTTCGCGCCGCCGGCCCTGCTGAAGACCATGGCCGGGAAGGGCGAGCGCTTCTATCCGGCGCCCAAGCCGCTGGCGGCCTGATCGCCTTGGCGGATAGGTGAACAGGAAAGGCGGGGCGCAAGCGTCCCGCCTTTTTTCATGCCGGATGGACGTGATCTCTGGATTTCAGACAAAGAAAAAAGGCGGACAACCCCTCGTCCGCCTCTTCCCCTCTTCGCTGACGCTGATTTCAGGCCAGGTTCAGATCCTTCAGCACCGCGTCGCGCACCGGGTTTTTCTGGATCTTGCCGGCGGCGCTGCGGGGAAGGCGGGTTTCGCTGAAGCTGACGCTCTTGGGCGTCTTGTAGCCGGCGATGCGCTGGCGGCAGAAGGCGGACAACTCCTCGAAGCTGGGCTGGGGGGCGCCGACCTTGCACACCACCACGGCGTGGACCCGCTCGCCCCAGACCGGATCGGGGACGCCGATGACGGCGCTTTCCTCGACCGCCGGATGCCAGGACAGGGCGTTCTCGACCTCGATCGAATAGATGTTCTCGGCCCCGGACACGATCATGTCCTTCAGCCGGTCGGTGATGTAGATGTAGCCGTCCTCGTCCATCCACCCTGCGTCGCGGGTGTGCAGCCAGCCGTCGCGCATGACTTCGGCGGTTTCCTCGGGGCGGTTCCAGTATCCCATCATGACATTGTCGCCGCGGCCGACGATCTCGCCGATCTGTCCGCGCGGGACCTCGTTTCCGGCCTCGTCGACGATGCGGATTTCAAAGCCCGGCGCGACCTTGCCGCATGAGCGCAGGCGGGGATGGTCGTCGGCGCACTGGTGGTCTTGGGGCGTCAGCACCGTGACGGAGGCCATCTCCGTCTGACCGAAGCCCTGGATGAAGCTGACGTGCGGAAATTTTTCGCGCGCCAGCGCCAGGGTGGCGGCGGGCAGGGAAGAGCCGCCGTAGCCCAGCATCTTCAGCTGCGACAGATCCAGTTGATCCAGCCGGTCATACTTGGCCATGCGGTCGATGACGGCGGGCACGGTGAAGCAATGGGTCACCCCATGCTCGGCGATAGCCTCCAGCATGCTCTCGGCGTTGTAGCTGCGGCGGAAGACGTGGGTCGCGCCCGTCATGGTGGCGAACAGGATGCCGATGTCCGCGAGGTGGAACATCGGCGCGGCGTGGAAATTCACCCCCGTCTCGTCGAAGGGAATCGTCATCAGCAGGTTCGAGGCGATGGCGTGCAGGTTGCCGTGGCTGAGCATCACCCCCTTGGGCAGGCCGGTGGTGCCGCCGGTGTAGAAAACGCCCGCCAGATCCTCGTTGGCGGCCAGATGCTCCTCAGCGGGTTCGGACGCCCGGATCAGACCCTCGTGCGTCAGGCGTGCGTCGTCCGCCGCGCCGTCCATGGCGATCAGGCGCCCGACCGCGCCCTCGGCCAGAAGCTGTTCGGCGACGGCGGAGAACTCCTCGCCGAAGCACAGAATCTCGACGCCCGCGTCTCTCAGCTGGAAAGCCAATTCCGGCGTGGCCAACCGGGTGTTCAACGGCGTCAGCACGCCCCCGGCCCAGAGCACGGCGAAATAGGTCTCGAAGTAGGAATCGCAGTTGTGCGCCAGGATGGCGACCCGGTCGCCGACCTTCAGACTCGCTTGATCGCGCAGACCTCCCGCCAGACGGGCGACGCGGTCGCCGACCTCGCGCCAGGTGCGGCGACGCTCGCCGTCGATGGTGGCGGTGCGCGTCGCAGCCGTGACGACGGCGCGAACGAGGCCCTGGGTGACTCGCATCGAAAGGGGTGCTCCTGCCGCCTCTGAAGGCGGGAAATATTGTCAAATCTATTGACATCTAATCCCGCCCCGAACCATGTCTGTCAACTCATGTTCAGGCGTTTTTCCGCCGATCTC
This sequence comes from Brevundimonas olei, assembly GCF_037055245.1. Classification (GTDB taxonomy): domain Bacteria; phylum Pseudomonadota; class Alphaproteobacteria; order Caulobacterales; family Caulobacteraceae; genus Brevundimonas; species Brevundimonas olei. The sequence goes on along the minus strand of NZ_CP146369.1, from coordinate 2,442,876 downwards.
GCCGCGACTTGCACGGCCGGGCGGCGCGGCGAGGTGTGTGATGATCGGTTTTGAGCGAAAGGGCGAAGGGGTCGTTATCCGCCTGGACCAGCCGCAGCGGATGAACGCCCTGACCGAACCCATGGTCGAGGCGCTGGCGGCCGCCGTCGACGCCGCCGTCGTTTCGGGAGCACGAGCGCTGATGATCACCGGAGCGGGCCGGGCCTTCTGCGCCGGCGGCACGCTGTCCGAGCCGCTGCCCAATGACGCCGGGGCCATTCTCGAAAGCCACATCAACCCCCTGCTGCTCCAGCTGGCGGACCTGCCGATTCCCGTGATCGCGGCGGTGAACGGGCCGGCGATCGGGGCAGGGGCGTCCATCGCCCTGGCCGCCGACATGATCCTCATGTCGCGTTCGGCCTTTCTCGCCTACGCCTTCGCCCAGGTGGGTCTGGCGCCGGACGGAGGGGCGAGCTGGCTGCTGCCGCGCACCCTGGGCTGGCATCGAGCCATGGGACTGATGATGACCGGCGAGCGCATCAGCGCCGAACAGGCGGTCGACTGGGGCCTGGCCTGGAAGGCCGTGGAGGCCGAGGCCCTGGCGGGAGAGGCTGAAAGCCTGCTGGAGCAACTGGCGAGCGGCCCGACCCTGGCCTACGCCGCCGTGCGTCGCACCGCCCGTGCGGCGCTGGATCTCGATTTCACTGGGGCTCTGGCGGCTGAACGCGAGGCGCAGAACCGGGCCGGCCGCACCGCCGATTTCCACGAAGGCGCCGCCGCCTTCATCGCCCGCCGCCCCGCCAGCTTCTCAGGCCGCTGAAGGAGATGGCGATGACCGCGCCCCGAACCCTGCTGGACAAGATCTACGACCGGCACCAGGTCGCCGACCTCGGCGGCGGCGACATGCTGATGTATGTCGACTTCCACCTGGTCCACGAAGTCACCAGCCCCCAGGCCTTCGAGGGCCTGCGCCAGCGCGGCATCGGCGTTCATGCGCCGGGGCGAACCCTGACCGTGGCCGACCACAATGTGCCGACCCTGAACCGGGGGGCCGGAATCCTCGACCCCGAAAGCCGGGCGCAGATCGAGCAGTTGCAGACGAACGCCGCCGAGTTCGGCCTGCCGTGGATTCCGCTGGACAGCGTCGATCAGGGCATCGTCCACGTCGTCGGGCCGGAGCAGGGGCTGACCCTGCCGGGCACGACCATCGTCTGCGGCGACAGCCACACCGCCACCCACGGGGCCTTCGGCGCCCTGGCCTTCGGCATCGGCACCTCCGAGGTCGAACATATGCTGGCGACCCAGACCCTGGTGCAGAAGCGCGCCAGGTCGATGCTGATCGAGGTGGAGGGGGCGCTCGGATTCGGGGTCACGCCCAAGGATCTGATCTTGGCCATCATCGGCCGGATCGGCGCCAACGGGGCGACCGGCTACATCATCGAATACGCCGGCCAGGCGATCCGCGACCTGGACATGGCCGGGCGGATGACCGTCTGCAACATGTCGATCGAGGCGGGCGCGCGCGCCGGCCTGATCGCGCCGGACGAGACGACCTTCGCCTGGCTGCGCGGCCGCCCCCATGCGCCACGAGGCGCCGCCTTTGACGCCGCCGTCGCCGACTGGCGGACTCTGGCCAGCGATCCGGGCGCGACCTATGACAAGACGGTGCGCATCGACGCCGCCGCCGTCGAGCCCATGGTGACTTGGGGCTCCAGTCCCGAGGCGGTGACGACCATCGGCGGCCGCACGCCTGACGTGGCGGCGATCAAGGATGCGGGGCGCCGCGCCCAGATCGAGCAGATGCTGGCCTATATGGGCCTGGCGTCGGATCAACCGCTGGACGGCCTGGCCATCGACACGGTCTTCATCGGCAGTTGCACCAACGGCCGGCTGGAGGATATGCGCGCCGCCGCCGCCGTCGCGCGCGGCCGTCATGTCGCCGAGGGCGTGCGGGCCCTGGTCGTGCCGGGGTCCGGTCACGTCAAGGCGGCGGCCGAGGCCGAGGGGCTGGATCGGGTGTTCATCGACGCAGGATTCGAGTGGCGCGAGCCGGGCTGCTCCATGTGCCTGGGCATGAACCCGGACCGGCTGTCGCCGGGCGAGCGTTGCGCCTCGACCTCCAACCGCAATTTCGAGGGCCGTCAGGGACCGGGCGGCCGCACCCATCTGGTGTCGCCGTCGATGGCCGCCGCCGCGGCCGTGGCGGGACGGCTGGTCGATGTCCGGAGCCTTGTCTGATGCAGCCTTTCGTCACCCTGGACGCCGTCGCTGCGGCCCTGCCCATCGCCAATATCGACACCGATAAGCTGGTCCCCGGCCGCTTTCTGAAGGGCGTGACGCGTGCCGGGCTGGGGCGAATCCTGCTGCATCCCTTGCGGTTCGATGCGGATGATCGGCCGCGTTCGGACTTCGTTCTGAATCAGTCGCCGTGGGACCGGGCGGGCGTCCTGATCGCGCTGGATAATTTCGGCTGCGGCTCCAGCCGCGAACACGCGCCCTGGGCCTTGGCGGATTTCGGCATCCGCTGCGTCATCGCCCCCAGCTTCGCCGACATCTTCCGCAACAACTGCCTGAAGAACGGCATCCTGCCGCTGATCCTGCCCGAGGCCGACTGCCTGGCGCTGATGGACTTGGCGCGCGATCCGGCGGCGGCGCTTTTCAGCGTCAGCCTGCCGGATCAGACGGTGACGGCGGGCGGGCGCGTCTGGTCGTTCGACATCGGCGCGGCCGACAAGGTCAAGCTGCTGGAAGGCAAGGACGAGATCGATGTCGCCCTGGCGCGGATGGCTGAGATCGAGCGCTTTGAGGCGGGCATCGGCTATGCGGCGCCGCATCTGACGCCCTAGAGATTGGCGCCCTGACAGGGCGGCGCTGTCTCTAAACATCCGTCATCGCCGGGCTTGTCCCGGCGATCCATAGACACGGCCGTTCGCCGTCGATGCTGAAGCATTGGACGCCTGCGTCTATGCATGGCCGGGACAAGCCCGGCCATGACGATCTTGCTAGCGTTTCAGGATCAACGCCCCAGCCAGCGTTGAAGGACATCCGCCGTGTCCTGACCGACCTCCAGCGGGGCGGGGCGGCGCACGGAACCCGGCGTGGCCGACAGCTTGGGGAAGACGCCCTGCATCGGCACCTTGCCCAGGATCGGGTCCTCGACCTCGATGATGGCCTGACGCGCCGCGAAATGTGGATCGGCCATCATGTCTTCGGCGTCGAAGACGCGGCCGGCCGGAACGGCGTGTTCGATCATCAGGTCTTCCAGGGCCTGCACCGTCAGGGTCGCGGTCCACCTGCCGATCAGGGCGTCCAGCTCGCTCTGATGCTCGCCGCGCGCCAGATGAGTGGCGTAGCGGGCGTCGGTCGCCAGTTCAGGGCGGCCCATGGCGTCGCACAGGCGGGCGAAGACCGCGTCCTGATTGGCGCCGATCAGATATTCGCCGTCGGCGCAGGGATAGACGTTCGACGGCGCGATCTTGGGCAGGACCGAGCCGGTGCGCGTGCGTTTGTGCCCGTTGACGGCGTATTCCGGGATCATGCTCTCCATGACCTGCAGCACGCTTTCGTACAGGGAGCTGTCGACCATCTGGCCCTGGCCGGTGCGCTCGCGGTGCTGCAGCGCCGCCAGGGCGCCCATGCAGCCGTAGGTGGCGGCCAGGGTGTCGCCGATCGACACCCCCATGCGCGACGGGGCGCGATCCGGTTCGCCGACGATGCCGCGCCAGCCGCCCATGGCCTCGCCGATGCCGCCGAAGCCGGCGCGCGAGGAATAGGGGCCGCTCTGGCCGTAGCCCGAAACCCGCACCACGATCAGACGTGGGTTGGCCTTCATCAGATCGGCCGGGGCCAGGCCCCATTTCTCCAGCGTGCCGGGGCGGAAGTTCTCGATCAGGATATCGGCCTGGGCGATCAGGTCGCGCGCCGTCTGCTGGCCCTCGGCCGCACGCAGGTCGACCGCGACGGAGTATTTGTTGCGCGCGATGACGCGCCACCAGGTCGGCGTCTCCCCCTGGCCCCAGTGCCGCATCGGGTCGCCGACGCCCGGCGCTTCCAGCTTGATCACCTCGGCGCCCATGTCGCCCAGCAACTGGCCGCAGAAGGGACCGGCGATCAGTTGGCCCATCTCGACGACCTTCAGCCCGTGCAGAGGGCCGTTCACCGGTTGGCTGGTCACGAGGGCATTCTCCATAACGTCAATTAATCTTACAATCACTGGCGGGGTGACGATCGAAAGTCAACGGCGGCTCCAGGGCTTGTGATTGCCAAATAAATTGACAAAACTCTTGGCCAGATGAGCGAGAGATCGGCTGCAGCCGACGCATCGGGAGACATCATGCTGCTTCATATCGTGGCCAGCCCGAAGGGGGAAAGGTCGGCGTCGCGGTCGTTGGCGGATCGCTTCATCGCGACCTGGCGGGAACAGAACCCGGATGAAGAGATCGACACCCTGGCCCTGTTCGAAGAAGACCTGCCGCGCTTCGAGGCCGAACACGCCTTTCGCAAGTTCGCGCCCATCTTCGGCGAGGAGGTCTCGTCCGAGGCCGAAGACGCCTGGCGGATCGTCACCGACGCCGTGGCGCGGCTGGATCGCGCCGACCGCATCCTGCTGTCCTGCCCCATGTGGAACTACAGCATTCCCTGGGCGCTGAAGCTCTACCTCGACATCATCGTCCAGCCGCGCGTGACCTTCGGCTACAAGGCCGACGAGATGCGTCATGTCGGGCTGCTGCGAAACCGGCCCATGCAGATGATCCTGACGCGGTCGTCGACGATGGCCGGCGACTATGTCGACTTCCAGTTGCCCTATCTGAAGCACATCTTCGAGACCATCGGCATCCGTGACATCCGCGCCCTGGTCGTGCCCGCGACGACCCAGCCGGGAGCGGAAGCGCGCGAGGCCTATGTCCGCAGCTTCGACATCCAGGCGGACGACGCCGCCCGCGCTTTCTGAGCCACATCATGCACCCCAGCCATTTCGCCGCCGCCACGCCCGATAAGCCCGCCGTCATCATGGCGCAGACCGGGGCCGTCACGACCTTCCGTCAGATGGAGGACGCCTCCAACCGGGCGGCGCATCTGCTGCGATCGCTGGGGCTCCGGCCCGGCGACGCCGTGGCCGTCTGTCTCGGCAATACGCCGGACTATTTCGCCCTGGCCTGGGCGGCCCAGCGTTCGGGACTCTACTTCGTCGCCCTGTCGTCCCGCCTGACTCTGGCCGAGATCGACTACATCGCCCGCGACTGCGGGGCCAAGGTGCTGATCGCCGGCGCCGACCTGCCGAACACCGCCGCGCTGCCGACCAGCCTGTCCGATCTGGCGCTGTTCTCGCTGGGCGGGGCCATGACGGGTTTTCGCGTCTGGGAGGACGAGGTCGCGGGCCAGCCTTCGACCCGCATCGCCGATGAGGTGGCGGGCGGCGAGATGCTCTATTCCTCGGGCACGACGGGACGGCCCAAGGGCATCCGGCCGGAATTGCCCGCCGACGGCGACATCACCGCCATGCCCATGACGACCGTGGTGGCCAGGACCCGGTTCGGCGTGGACGAGACCAGCGTCTATCTGTGCCCGGCGCCCCTGTATCACGCTGCGCCGCTGCGCTGGTCGATGGCGGTCCAGCACCTGGGCGGCACGGTCGTGTTGATGGAGAAGTTCGACGCCGAACTGGCCCTGGCCGCCATCGATCGCCACGGCGTGACCCACAGCCAATGGGTGCCGACCCACTTCATCCGCATGTTGAAGCTGCCGGACGATGTGCGCGCGAAATACGACGTCTCGACGCTGAAGCTGGCCATCCACGCCTCGGCCCCGTGCCCCGTGCCGGTCAAGCAGGCGATGATCGACTGGTTCGGCCCGATCCTGGTGGAATACTACGCCGGGACCGAAGGCAACGGCATGACCATCATCAACTCGCAGGAGTGGCTGAAGAAGCCTGGGTCGGTAGGCAAGGCGAACTTCTGCGTCGTCCATATCTGCGACGACGAGGGGAATGAACTGCCGCCCGGCGAGGTTGGCAACATCTATTTCGAGGGCGACCACCCGTTCGAATACCACAACGACCCGGACAAGACGGCCACCGCCTATGACGCGCGCGGCTGGACGACCCTGGGCGACGTGGGGCGGCTGGACGAGGACGGCTATCTGTTTCTGACGGACCGCAAGAGCTTCATGATCATCTCGGGCGGGGTGAACATCTATCCGCAGGAGATCGAGAACCTGCTGATCCAGCATCCCGGGGTGGCCGACGCCGCCGTCATCGGCGCGCCTTGTCCCGAGATGGGCGAACGGGTGGTGGCGGTGATCCAGCCCGCCGACTGGGCGGACGCCACGCCTGAGTTCGCCGCCGAGCTGTCGGCCTGGGCGCGCCAGTCGCTGTCGGGCGTCAAGCTGCCGCGTCAGTTCGACTTCATGCGCGAACTGCCCCGTCATGACACGGGCAAGCTCTACAAACGCTTGATCCGGGACGAATACTGGAAGGGCGCGGCGTCAGGCTGACGGGCGGCGCCGTCCTCTCCCTAAACTCACGGAGGCTGGTCTTGATCGATCTGCACGGCTGCGACACGCCCAATGGGCACAAGGTGGCGATCATGCTCGCCGAGACGGGGCTGGAGCACCGCGTCGTCCAGTACAACCTGTTCGAAGGACGGCACCTGACTTCCGAGTTCGGCGCCATCAACCCCAACCGTCGCCTGCCGGCCCTTGTGGATCACATGCCGATCGGAGGCGGCGAGCCGCTGGCCCTGTTCGAGTCGGGCGCCATTCTTCTGTATCTGGCCGAGAAGTCCGGGCGGTTTCTGCCTGACGCGCCGCGTCTGCGGCATACGGCGGTCACCTGGTTGATGTGGCAGATGGCCAGCCTGGGGCCGCAGCATGGCCAGGCGCACCACTTCCTGCGCTATTGCCCCCAGCCGGACGCCTATCCGGTCCAGCGTTACACGCGCGAGGCGCGACGCCTGTTCGACGTGCTGGAGACCCGGCTGACGCAGGCGGACTATCTGGCCGAGGAATACTCGATCGCCGACATGGCCTGCTGGCCCTGGGTGCGCGCCAGCCGCGCCATCGACATGGACATCGCCGAATGGCCTCGTCTCAAGGCCTGGTTCGACCGGGTCGGCGCCCGTGACGCCGTGAAGACCGCGGGCGCGGTCGCCGCCGATCATCCCGCCGCGGCGCGTCACATGACGCTGACGGCCGAGCAGTGGTCCGTGTTGTTCGGCGACAGGATGTTGTCGGCGGTGCGTGAAGACTCCGCCATGTCCTGAATCGGTTCCCGGCGCTTGAAGACGAAACCCCCGCCGGGACGACCCGGCGGGGGTTTTCCATCGGCCGGATAGGCCGGAGCCTCAGACCGCCTCCGCCTCGGCGCGGTCGTTGTCCTGTACGGCGGCGATGATGGCCTTGCGGGCAAGCAGCAGCAGGCAGATCCCGATCGTCAGCGACAGGGCCGTCACCAGGGCCAGGGCCTTGCCCAGGCTGGTCGGCCCGTCGAACAGGTGCTCGCTGACGAAGCCGGTGAGCAGCGGGCCCAGACCCATGCCGGCCATGTTGGCCACCAGCAGATAGATGGCGGTCATTCGCCCGCGCATGGTGGCGGGCGTCAGGATCTGCAGCGTGCCGGCCTGCAGCCCGCCGATGGTCGAGACCGTGGCCATGCCCGCGGCCGCCAGGATCAGGGCGACGGTCGTGTCGCTGACCAGATAGGCGCCGATCATCAGGGGGAACTGGATGATGGCCGAGGCCACGACCACACGCACCGGGGCGTCCGGATGGCCGCGCTTGGCCGAGCGGTCGGAGAGCAGGCCGCCGACCGCCAGGCCGATGGTGCCGAACAGGCCGATGATGACGCCGAAGGCCAGGCCGAGTTGGGCCGGGCTCATGCCATGGGCGCGCGCGAAGTGGACGGGCGCCCACAGCATGGCGCCATAGGCGGCGATGACGATGATGGAGTAGCCGATGACCACCGCGCCGAAAGCGGCCTTGTGCCTCATCGCTAGGGCCCACAGGGCGCTCAGCGGCGGAGCCTTGGCGGCGCCCTGACGGCGCGGCGCCTCCCGCACGGTCAGCAGCATGACGACGGCCAGGGGAACGCCCAGCAGGCCCACGGCGACGAAGGCCAGGCGCCAGCCTGTCAGTTCGCCCCAGGGCATGGGGATGACCGTGGCCATCGCCCAGGCGACCAGCACGCCCCCGAACAGCATGGCCGCGCCTCCGCCTAGCGAGACCCCCATGTTGTAGAGGCTGACGGCGAAGCCCAGCTTTCGCTTCTCGAAACGGTCGGCGATGGTGGAATAGGCGGCGGGAGACAGGGTGGCTTCGCCGATGCCGACCATGGCGCGGGCGGCCAGAAGGCTGAGAAAGCCGCCGGCGAAGCCGCTGAGGGCGGTGGCCGCGCTCCAGCCCAGGACGCCGCCGACCATCAAGTTCCGACGGTTGCCGTTGTCGGCGATCGAGCCGAACGGCACGCCCATGATCGAATACAGCAGCACGAAGCCGAAACCGACCAGCAGGCCGACCTGGGTGTCGCCCAGGCCCAGTTCGCTGCGGATCGGGTCGATCATCAGGCTGATCAGCACCCGGTCCATGAAGGACAGCATGTAGGCGACCATCAGCACGAGGACGACATAGATGGCGTAACGCGGACGCGCGGAGACGGCGGGCGACGCGGCGGAAGGGGGCGGGGCGGTGGTCATCCGCGAACTCCTGGATACTGGGGCGGGAAGGGGGGCGGGCGCATCAGGCGGCGGCCGCGTCGGCCTGGGCGCGCCAGGCGATAAGCGGGGCTGAGTCGAAATACTCCTCCAGCCGGATGATGCGGTCGTCTTGAATCTGGCAGACCAGAACGGCGGGCAGGACGAGAACCGGTCCCGCCTTGTGCGTGGCGTGCAGCACGTGCTGCTGCACATAACCGCCTGGGCGGTTCGGGCCGCCGGGCAGGATGCAGACGCGGCGGTCCTCATAACGACGCTCTGAAGTCTTGGCGGCGAAGGCGGCGAGGACGGCCAGATTGGCCTCGCGGTTCACAGCGACGCCTGCGGTGTTCAGCCAGACTTCGGCTTCGGAATGATAGCAGGCCTTCACCGCCTCGATATCGCCGGCCCGGATGGCCGCGATGAAACGATCGGCCAGGGCGAGGATGCGGTCATCGTCGGGTGCGGTCATCGGGGGCGGCTCCAGGTCAGACGATCGGGTGGCTGATCGGCAGGCCGAAATGACGCCGCCCGACCTGTTCGCGGGCGATGTCCCAGTCCCAGAAGGCGTGGGAGGTGACCGTCGCCAGATCTCTCCAGAAACGCTGGATCGGCTGGTCGTGGTGATAGTTGGACGAGCCGGCGCCGGCCATCATCGCCTGCATGACCTCCCGACCCGTGCGCGCCAGATAGGCGGCCGATCCCTTGAGGGCGATCCGATCCTCGGTCGTGAATCCGGTCTGCACCAGGGCCTCGGTGCGGTCGATGTGGGCGCGGCCCAGCACATCGACGGCGCGCGTTGCGATCTGCATCTCGCCCATGACGATGTGGGCGTGCTGCTGATCCTTGACCACGTCGCCCGAGAAGTTGCGCACGCGCCGGTCGACGATGGCTTCAAAGGCGCTCAGAGCGCCTTTCAGCCCGCCGGTCAGCACCGGAACGATCGTCGTGTAGGACATGGGCACCAGGGGGATGGCGTACAGCGGATTGTCGTAAAGCGCCGTGCCATCCGTCGCCCCCTTGCGCAGGGCGACGCCGTCGATGGAGCGGTGGTCGGGCACGAAGACGTTTTCGGCGACGATGTCGTTGGAGCCCGTCCCGGCCATGCCCGTGAAGCGCCAGGTGTCCACGACGGTGACGTCCGCGACCGGCATGACGAAGCTGCGCGGCGTCTTCTCATGCGTCATGCCAGAGACCATGACCCAGTCGGCGTGCATCACGCCCGAACCCCAGGGCGCGCGGCCGGAGATGATCCAGCCGCCCTCGACGGGCTCGGCCTTCATGGTCGGAGCGGTGGCGGCCGGCAGCAGGACGAAGCCGCGCGGCCCGAACAGCTCATCCTGCGCCTGGGGCGTCAGCTTGGCGGCGTAAAGGTTGTGGCCGATGTAGAAGGAGGCGATCCAGGCGGTCGAGATGCAGCCCTGCGCCAGGACGTCGACGACTTCATAAACCGTCTTCAGATCGGATTCGGCGCCGCCCCAGCGCTTGGGGACCAGCATCTGCACGATGCCTGCATCGATCAGGTCGCGAATGGTGTCGTCGTGCGGACGGCGCAGGGCCTCGGTCTCGGCCGCGCGGGCCTTGAGCGTGGGCAGCAGATCGTGCGCCCGTCCGATCAGTTCGGAGGAGGAAGTCATGGCGGCTCGAAGGACGAAGTTGAGGTCGAAGGGGCCGACGCCTTGGCGACGTCGGCCCCCGATGATCAGAACGTCAGGCTGAGATCGACGCCGATCTCGCGCGGCGGCTGATAGACTCGCGAGGCCAGCAGGTTGCCGACGCCGAAGGTGTTGTTGATCACCAGTTCGTCCGTCAGGTTCTTGCCCCACAGGCTGACGCGCCAGCGGCCGTCCGGCAATTCCAGCGACACGCTGCCGTCCACCACGGTGTTCGACTGACGCATGGTCAGGTCGGTGGTGGCGTTCAGGGTGCTGAAGCTGGTGTACATGTCGGTCATGTGCCGCACGCTGGCCTGAGCCGTGACCCGGCCGAAGTCGAAGTCGTCCTTGTAGTTGAAGGTGACGCTGTTGCTCCATTTGGGAGCGTAGGGCATCGGCAGATAGGTGCGGTCGATGACGCCCAGACCGTCGCCCAGATCGGCCATGAACTCATCATAGCTGGCGTCCAGATAGCCGACGCTGGCCGAGATGGTGAAGACGTCGGTCAACAGCGCCGTGGCCTCGGCCTCGAAGCCCGAGATGGTGGCCGCGCCCACATTGGCGACCAGCGTCTGGTTGATCAGCGTGCCGGGGATCAACTGCTGCACGCTTTGCTGCATGTCCTGGTAGTCGCTGGTGAAGACGGCGGCGTTCAGGCGCAGACGGCGGTCGAACAGGTCGCTCTTCACGCCGACTTCGTAGGAGTCGACCGTTTCGGAGTCATAGGGACCGACGGCCAGGAAGGACCCGGCGCGACCGTTGAATCCCCCTGCGCGGAAGCCGCGCGAGTACTGGGCGTAGGTCATCAGGGTGTCGGACCACTTGTAGCTGACGCCGACCTTGGGCGAGAAGTCGTCGAAGCTGGCTTCGAACGTCTCCGCGTTCGGATAGAACAGCGGCTGGGTGGTGAAGGTCTTCTCTTCCTTGCTGTAGCGGCCGCCGGCCGTCACGGTCAGGCCGGGCAGAACCTCATAGTCGGCCTGGCCGAACACGGCCCAGGAATCGGCCTTCTGCTGGGTGTAGATGGTCGATCCGGCGGTCGGCGAACCGAACACCGTGCCGAACTGACCCGTGGCGATGTCGTATTCCTGGGTCATGTAATAGGCGCCGACCACATAGGTCAGGGGGCCGTCGGTGTTGGACGCGAGGCGCAGTTCCTGGCTGAACTGGTCGTGCGTCTCGTCGCGGTGGACGGTCATGAACGGCGTAGGCGTGCCGTCGAAGTCGCTCAGCACCTCGGTGTCGGTCTTGCGGTAGCCGGTGATGGAGGTCAGCTTGACCGGGCCGAGGTCCCAGTTGGCGTTCAGGGTGACGCCCAGGGCCTCCAGGTCCGAGAAGATGTCGTCGCCGACGTGGCTGAGGAAGGGATCGCCGTCCGTATCGGCCGGCTCGCCGAACCCCGGCAGGACCATGGACGGCAGGCTGGCGTTCTCGAACGCCGTGCCGGTGCCCTTGTCCTTGGTGTAGTCGACGATCAGAGTGGCGTCGAAGCTCGCCGTCGGGGTCCACAACAGGGCGCCGCGCATCGAGGTGACGTCCTGGGCGCCCATGTCGCGGCCGTCGTAATTCTTGATGTAGCCGTCGTAGGTCTTGGTCAGGAACGAGAATTTCCCGGCCAGTTGATCCTCGATCAGGGCGCCTTCCACGCCGGCGCGCAGTTCCTGGCGGCCGTTGGAGCCGAACGTCGCCTGGGCGCGGGCGCCGAAGTCGAAGGAGGGGCGTCGCGACTGGACGCTGACCACGCCGCCGATGGTGTTGCGGCCGTATAGGGTTCCCTGCGGCCCGCGCAGTATGGTCACGCCGCCGATGTCGAAGAAGTCCTGCACCGCGCCGACGTTGCGCGACAGATAGACGCCGTCCAGCTCCACGCCGACCGACGGCTCGAAGCTGGATTCGACGTCGGCGTAGCCGAGGCCGCGGATATAGAAGGCGCTGGCGAAGGGATAGGCGCCGACCGGGGCCAGGACCACGTTGGGCACCTTGCCGTCCAGGTTCAGCAGGCTCTCGACCTTGCCGTCCTCAAGCGATTCCATGCTGAAGGCGCTGACCGCCAGGGGCACGTCCTGCAGCCGTTGTTCCCGGCGTTGGGCGGTGACGACGATGTCTTCCACCGCGGCGGCGGGACCTTCCGAACCCGCCGTCTCCTGAGCCATAACGGGCGACGCGCCGATGGCGGCCAAGGCCGCGCCGCAATACAGCCAGCGTGAGAATTTCATTCCATCCCTCTCCTTGTTCTCGTTCTGAATGCGAGACAGAGGGATTGGCGCAGCAGTTTTCTAGGTTGTCAAATTTACTAACGTTATTTGTCAGTTTAATTGACTGTTTTGGTGGTGCGGCCGCGCCTGCCGAGGCGCCGCCTGGGACCGCCTTTGCGCCGCCCCAGGCGAGACCCGTCAGTAGGTGTAGGTCAAATCGACGCCCCACATTCTGGGTTCGGTGATGTTCACGAACGGAGTGCCCAAGGTGGTGGCGGTGATGTTGTTCACGCCCGTCACATACTGGTTGTCGAACAGGTTGTTGACGTAGAAACCGACCTGATAGCGCTCGTTTGCGTTGCGCCAGTAGAGACGAACGTCCGTCCGGTTCTGCGCCTCGGATGGATCGAACCAGGGGGTCTGAAGGCAAGAGCCCTGGCCCGTGGACGTCTTGTTGCACCGGCCTTCGCCGCGATAGGCGTGGATCAGCTGCATGTCGAGCGAGCCGGCGGCGCCGAGGTCCCGCCGATAGGAGGCGCCCGCCGCCGCCGACCACAGCGGCTCGCCGGTCGGCTGCCCGGCCAGATCGCCGTCGTCGGTCATCTTTCGCTTGTAGGTGGCGTCGATGTACTGGGCGTTGGCGAACAGGTTCAGACCGTCCAGGGGCTGGACATCCAACTGCATGTCGACGCCCCAGGCGGTGTCGTCGCTGGTCTCGACCAGATACTGCGGCACGCTGGACCCTGCCGGGGTGACCAGCCGGATCGACTGCTTGCCGTCGTAGTCATACTGGAAGGCCGAGATGTTGAGGCGGGCGTTGGGGCCCAGGCTGCTCTTCAGCCCGATCTCGAAATTCTGAACATCCTCATTGTCGAAACGCGAGGCGACCTCGACGCTGTTGAAGCCCCCGGCCTTGTAGCCCTTGGCGTAGGAGAAGAAGACCATGGCGTTGTCGGTCAGGTGATAGTCGGCGACGAAGCGCGGGCTGAGGTCGGACCAGGAATCGGACAGCTTGCAGGCCACGCCTTCCTGCACGGTGACGCCGTTGTCGCACTCGACCCCGGCCAGGCCGGACAGGTCGAAGACGAAGTCGGAATACAGATAGCCCAGCGCCGGTCCCATATAGGTATCCAGCACGAAGTTGATCGTGGGGTCGTTGAGCACGGCGTCCAGTTCGGGCGCGACGCGCGGGCCGTTCAGCCACTGGAACGTCTTCTTGTCGCGGGTATAGCGCAGGCCGAACGTAAGGTTCAGGCGGTCGTTGGCGGCCCAGATGACGTCGGCGAAGAGGGCGGTCGCGTCGAAATCACCCTCGTTGATCATGTCCTCCTGCCAACTGTGGCCCAGCGTGCTGGCGGGGATGCCGGCCATGTCCAGAATCATGTCGGCCAGCGTGAACAGCGGCTGCCCGGCCGCATTGGTCAGGATGGTGTTGATGCTGTCGGTGGTGGCGTAGGTGTCGCTGCGCTGTTCGGCGTGTTCGCTGTAGTAGCTGGCGCCGGCGATCCAGTTGAACGCGCCGTGTTCGCCGGCGAAACGGAATTCCTGGTACCAGGACCGGTTCTTTTCGCGGTTGTTGGTGTCGAAATACAGGTCCGGCCGGTTGGTGCCGTCCTCGTCCTCGCGGTTCTCGGTGCTGAAGCGGCGGGCCGAGGTCAGGGAGGTGAAGTCGATGTCGCCGAAGGCGTGGGTGATGGTCAGCGTGCCTTCGTCCAGGCGACGCGTCTCGTGATTGTCGATGACGTCGTTGCGGATCTTGGCCTTGAACGGATCGAGGTAATCCGCCGGATCGGGCGGGAAGGCCGGCAGGCCGGGCGCTGCGGGCAGGGGGGCGACGCCGATCGCCGGGCGAGCGTCCTGATCGATTTCGTCATGGGTCCAGCTGAGGATCATCTGCGTCTGGGGGCCGACGTCCCAGCGCAGGGCCGCGCGGGCGGCCCAATTGTCCTCGCGGTCATAGTCCTGGCCGGTGACGTCATCGATGAGCCAGCCGTCGCGACGGTTCACCAGCGCATTGACCCGCAGCGCCAGGACGTCGTTGATCGGCAGGTTGACCAGGCCCTCGAAGCGGCGCTTGTCGTAATCGCCCAGCCGGACGCCGAGGCGCGCCTCGAATTCGTCGCTGGGCTTGTTGGTGGTGATGGACACGGCGCCCGCGGCGCTGTTGCGGCCGAACAGGGTGCCCTGCGGCCCTTTCAGCACCTCGATCCGGGCGACGTCGCTGAACGCCAGCAGGCCGGCGCCCGAGCGCGCCGCATAGACGCCGTCGACATAGACGCCCACCGCCGGGTCGGTGCCGACGCCGAAGTCCGACGTCGAGACCCCGCGAATGCTGTAGTTCGCCTGCGTCGGGCTGGTGTTCGATACGGACAGGCCGGGCACGAAGGCCGAGATGTCGCCCATATCGTCCGCCGCCAGCGACTCCAGGGTCCTGGCCGTGACGACGCTGACGGTGATCGGCACTTCCTGCAGGCTTTGTTCGCGCCGTTGCGCGGTGACGACGACGTCATCAAGCGTCGTGGCCTCCTGCGCTCTAACCTCCTGCGCTCTGGCCAGACCCGACGTCGCCAGGGCGGCGAGCGCCACGCTCCCCGCAAGCGTCGCCTTCAGACAGTGCTCCATCCTGATCATCGCAGCCCCTCCCAAAGCCCCGTTTTCTCAAACTTTACGAAACAGAATATTATTCCGTTTGACAAGGGGCTGCGCGCCGATGTGGCTTACAGAAAGGCGTCCAGTCGTGTTAGACGGCCTGCGGATTGGAATGGAGGGCGGCAGTGACCTCGCGCGCGTCGCAAGAAATCATCACCACGCTGGAACGGCGCACCGCGCCGATGCAGCAACGTGCGCGCGATCGGATCACTCGCGTGTTGGCGGCGACCGAGAAGCTCCTGGCCTCGACCTCCGTCGATACGATCACCACCAGCGCCATTGCGGCTGAAGCCAATGTGCCGGTCAGTTCGATCTATCGCTATTTCCCGAACGTCTTCGCCATCTACAAGGAGTTGTTCGAGACTCTGGTGGCGCAACTGCACGCTCGCATCGCCGAGATCATGGAGAACCCTCGGTTCACGTCGTGGCGCGAGCGCCATCTGCAGGTCATGCTGGCCCTGCGCAAGACGTTGGACGAGGACCCCGCCTATCGCCCCCTGTTCCATCTGATGCTGACGACGCGCGAACTGCGCATCGTCAAGGAACAGGCCAACGCCCAGATCGCGGCCTATCTTGCGGCGCGATGGGAGCAGGGGCTGGACGGCTTCCATGACGGCGCGCCCCTGGCCGTCGCCCGCATGGCGACTGAAATCTTCACCTCGTTCGAAACCCTGACCAGCGGCGAGGCCCAGTCGGAATGGACCGACCGCCTGTTCGAAGAGGCGACCGTGGCGCTGGAGCGCTATCTCTCGGCCTATCTGCAGGACTGATCCGGGCCGACGGCTCAGGCCAGGCGCCGGAACAGGGCCAGCTTGCCCTTGGTGAAGGGCGGATAGCGGATGCTGGCGTCCAGGGCGAAGCCGCGCCTCAACACGGCGCGCCGGTGGCTGAAGGCCTCGAAGCTGTAGCGTCCGTGGTAGGCGCCCATGCCGCTGGCCCCCACGCCGCCGAACGGCAGGTTCGGATTGGCCATGAAGATCACGGCGTCGTTGACGGTCGCCGAGCCGGATCGCGTCGAGGCGATGATCCGGTCAGCCGTCGTCTTGTTCCGGGTGAAGGCGTAGAGCGCCAGCGCGGGCGCGCGGGCGTTGATGGCCGCCAGGGGTTCGTCCAGCGTCTGATAGGGCAGGACCGGCAGGATCGGGCCGAAGATCTCCTCGGCCATCACTGGCGCATCGGCCGCGACATCCGTCAGGATGGTGGGCGCGACATAGCAGCCGTCGACATCGGCCTGGCCGCCCGTAACGGCGCGGCCGTCGGCCAGCAGCCTCTGCAGGCGCGCGGCGTGGCGCGGATTGATGATGCGGCCGTAGTCGGGGCTTTGCCGAGGGTCGAGGCCGAACATGGTCGTGACCGCGTGCTTCAGTTCGTCCAACAGCCGGGCCTCGACCGAGGCGGCGACATAGACGTGATCCGGCGCCACGCAGATCTGGCCTGCGTTCAGGAAGCGGCCCCAGACAATGCGCCGGGCGGCTACCGCCAGGTCGGCGGTTTCATCGACGATGCAGGGGTTCTGGCCGCCCAGCTCCAGCACGACCGGGGTCAGATGACGGGCCGCCGCCGCCATCACGATCCGGCCGACCCGTTCGCCGCCGGTGTAGAAGATCAGGTCGAACCGCTGGTCCAGCAGGGCCTTGGAGACGGCCGCGTCCCCTTCGACCACGGCGAAGGCGCGCGGGTCCAGATAGCGTTCGACCAGTCGTTTCAGCAGGGCCGAGGACTGGACCGCCATCTCCGAAGGCTTGATGACGGCGCAGTTGCCCGCCGCGATGGCGCCGACCAGGGGGGCCAGAACCAGCTGGAAGGGATAGTTCCACGCCCCGATGATCAGGGTC
This sequence comes from Brevundimonas olei, assembly GCF_037055245.1. Classification (GTDB taxonomy): domain Bacteria; phylum Pseudomonadota; class Alphaproteobacteria; order Caulobacterales; family Caulobacteraceae; genus Brevundimonas; species Brevundimonas olei. The sequence continues at coordinate 2,425,879 of NZ_CP146369.1, read as the reverse complement.
ACGCCGTAGGGCGCCGACTCGATGAAGCTCTTTCCGGGCTGGATCGCCAGGGGGGTGCTGGTCCGCTGGGGGCGGCTCCAGCGGGCGACCTGTTTGCGCGCGAGCGCCGCCTCGCTGGAGACCAGATCGATCTCGGCGGTGCAGGCCTCGGCGAACGGCTTGCCCAGATCAGCTTTCAGCGCAGCGGCGATCTCCGCCTCGTTCTCGACCATCATCCGTTCGAGAGCGGCGAGCTGGGCGCGACGCCAGGCCAGGTCGCGTGTCAGGCCGCTGTCGAAGGCGGCGCGCTGGCGCTCCATGATCGCGGCGATCTGAGGGTCAGGGGTCTGGGCCGCGTCTAACGACATGATCCCTCCAATGAATCGATCCAGGACCGGATCAGGGCCACGCCTTCGTCATGGCGGGTCGAGCGGCCGATCTCGGGCATCATGACGGCCGGATGGGTCGAGCCCATGCGGTAGGCGATGATGGATTCGTCCGCCTTGCCCGGCACGATGTCGAAGCGCAGGTTCCCCGTGCCCGCGCCCGCCGCGACGGGCAGTTTGCACAGGCCGGCGGACCCTGACAGCGGCGAGGCCGCGTCCAGGTAGAGCCCTGAGGTGGCGGCGGCCCCCTTGGGGTTGTGGCAATGGCCGCAGTTGACGTCGAGATAGGCCCTGGCGCGCGCCTCGGTCGGCGCGGCGGCGTCCGTCCAGGACACCTGAAGCGGCGCCTGACCCGGATCGGCGACGCCCTTCAGATAGCCCATGGCGGTGAGGCGGCTCAGCTGGTTCTCCGACCCGTCCGAATAGGCGAAATCGCGGTTGAGCAGACGCGCCTTGGGGCCGATCGGCTGGATTTCGCGGGTGGCGACGTTGGTCGCATGGCAGGCGGAGCACTGGGTGGCGTTGGGAACGATGTAGGAGAAGGCTCCGTCCTTGCCGTCCTGACGGACCATGGTCAGGGGCACGACGGCGCCGATGCGATGCAGCACGGCGTCGGTTTGGGCGTCGTTCCACAGATAGGTCAGGGCGGTCCACCCCTCGGCCCTGCGGATCAGCAGGCGGGTCTCGATCATGCGGACCTGATTGAGCTTCAGGCCGTCGCCGGCATGGAATTGCGCCGGGTCCGCCTGTTGCAGCACCCGGCCCTTGGCGCCGGTCTGGTAGAAGAAGGTCTTGGTGATGACCGTGCCGACCGGGAAGGCCAGGGGGCCGTCCACCGTATAGTCGGCCGCGACGCCGGGCGGCATCCAGATGGTCCGCAGCTTCTGCGCATAGTCGGTGAACAGCGGCGTGGTCAGGTCATAGGGCGTCACGCGCGCGCCCAGGATCAGAGCGCCGTCCGACGTCTGGACCATGCCCCATTCCCGGAGCGACTTGGGGTTTTCGCTGTCGAAGTAGGTCGGTTCGGCCAGAGGCTGGGCCGGGGCGGAAGGCTTGGAGCAGCCTGCCGCTCCGATCAGGAGCAGCAGGCCGAGCGCGAGCAGACGAAGCGGGGTCATGGGCCGTGTCAGGCTGCGGGCAGGACGACGGGCGAGAGGCGGGGCAGGGTGCACCGATGCGGCGTCATGTCGGTGTTCGGATTGGCGTATTTGTTCGGCCCGTCGACGTTCAGAATCCCGGCGTCGCCGTTGTCGATGCAGATGCGCAGCTCCGCCGGCAACTGGCCGTTCACCAGCCGCTTGGGATTGACGTAGCCGTCCCACAGGATGTCGGGGAAACGGCCGGTCGGACCGAATTTGGCGATGCGCAGGGCCTGGAATTCCATGCCGTCGGGCGCGTTGCCGCCGCCGCTGAAGCGGTTGTCCTTGATCAGGATGGCCTCGGGATAGGGGTCGAAGTCGCCGCTCATGGCGCTGTCGGAATAGCCGGCGGAGAACAGGGCCGAGATGATGATGTTGGCCGTCTTGTTGTCGGCGATGTCGTTGTCGAAGATCTCGACCTGATCGTTGGAGTTGACGATCACGCCCGTGCCCGCGGGCACGCTGGCGACCGGGGTGCCCGCGTGGCCGAAGTTGCGCGTGTTGTTGGCGACGGCGCGGTTGTTGTAGACGCGCGTCCGATAGCCGGCCTGCTGAAGCTGAGGCATGTTGAAGACAAGGATGCCGCCGGTGTTGTTGGTAGCCAGGTTTTCATAGACGTCGGCGTCGATGCAGTTCTCGATCTCGATGCCGGCGACGTTGAACTCCGCCCGGTTGCGGCGGACCACCACATTCTGCGACTGGCCGACATAGATGCCGGCGTCGGAGGCGCCGATCGCCACGCTGTCTTCGATCAGGACGTTCTTGGTCTGGACGGGGTAGATGCCGTAGGCGCCGTTTTCCGTCTTGGGTCCCTGGGTCCATTCCGTGCGGACCTTGCGGACGATGATGTTTTCGCCCTTGTTGATCTTGATGGCGTCGCCCTTGGTGTCCTCGATCGCCAGGTTTTCAATGGTGAAATTGCTGGCGGTGACCAGCAGGCCCTGAGCGCCGGCCGCCTGGTTGCGGAAGTTCAGGATGGTCTTGTCCATGCCCTGGCCGCGAATGGTCACCCCGTCGACCACCAGGCTCAACTCGGTGTCGATGGCGAAGACGCCGGCGGGGATTTCGATCACCGCGCCCGGCTTGGCGTCCATCAACAGCTCCATCAGTTCGTTCTGATAGGTTGTGTTCGCCTTCGCGAGGTCCGTGCCCTTCTCGGTCGGTTTCGACCCGCAGGCGCTCAGAAACAGTATCGCCGCGACCGGCAGCCAGATGCGCATTTTCATGATGTCCCCTCCAGAACGCTCGTGAGTGTTCGCCCAGCCGGAGGTTTTCATAAGGTTCCTCTTGCCGCAAGAAGAAAACGAAACTGTTTCCGTTTTTGAGTCCGTCAAACGAGTCATCGGGGTGATGTCGACCGCCTTCGACGCAAGGACCTTCACCCGCGCGTCGTGTGATACGCGCCGGTCGTCGCCGCCGCCGTCGTTGAATGCTCCGCATGGAGAGGGAAGGGCACCGGATCGTCGCCTAAGCTTGGCGTGGCTGTAGTCGAAGCGTGAGCCGAACATCATGAATTCGCCCTAGAGCCCCTCTCCGTCGGAGGCGGGGATTCAAAGGCATGAAGTTCAGTGTTTCGCCGCGCGCCATAGCGCCTGTGACCATCGCGGCGTTGGCGCTGGCGACGGCCATGCTGATCGCTATCGCGCCGGGTTGGGCGCAGGCCGCCGATGCGTCCCCGACCGACCGCCGCGCCGTGGAGCGCCTGCCGTTGAACCAGAACGGCGGGACCTGGGATGCCGGCCATGTGCAGGGGGTCGCCGTCGATGTCGAAGGCGGCTTCATCTATTATTCCTTCACCAACCTGCTGGCCAAGTACGACCTTGAGGGGCGGCTGGTCGGGACGCTGGTCGGCTGGACCGGCCACCTGGGCGATCTGGCGCTCAACCCGGTCGACGGCAGGCTGTACGGCTCGCTGGAGTACAAGGCGGACGAGGCCTTCTACATCGCGGTGATCGATGTCGCGGGCCTGAATGAGGTCGGGGTCGAGGCCAGCCGCAGCGATCTGTTCACGACGGTTCATCTGGCCGAGGTCGGACGCGATTACGCCGCCGACATGGATGGCGACGGGCGGTTTGACGGCGATACGGCGGACACGCGCGATCATCGCTACGGCGCCTCGGGCATCGACGGCGTGGCGTTCGGCCCGCGCTTCGGGCGCAGGGACGGACCGGTGCTGCTGACCGTCGCCTATGGCGTCTATGGCGATGTGACGCGGGCCGACAACGATCATCAGGTCCTGCTACAATACGACATCGCCGCCTGGGACCGTTACGCCCAGCCGTTGTCAGAGGCCGCGCCGCACCGCGAAGGCCCCGCCGCCGTCGACGGCAAGTATTTCGTCCGCACCGGCAACACGACCTATGGGGTGCAGAATCTCGCCTACGACGCCGAAGCGGGCCGCTGGTTCATGGGCGTCTATCAGGGCCGAAAGCCCGAGTTTCCCAACTATCTGCTGTTCGCCGTCGACGCCGAGGCCAGGCCTGCGCGCGGCGATCTGATCGGCGTCCCCGCCGCGTCGGGCCAGGGCTGGGAGCAGGGGATGCTGTTGCCTCTGGCGCCGGACGGTCTGGAAGACCCGGCCACCGGCCTGCGCGGCTGGCGCTGGAAGGCGGACGTCGGGTTTCAACCGCTGGGACGCGGCCTCTTCTATGTGGCGGCGAATTCCGGCGGCAAGGGCGCCCAGACGGCTGACATCGCCCTGATGCGCTGGACCGGAGATCCGCAGGCGGCGTTCGCGCCCGTCGCCGCCGAAGAGCGCCTGCGACGACTCTCCGCCCCCTGAGCCGCGCCTGACGGCTGCGTTCGCCCCATCGGGCCGCCGTCACGGCGGCCTGCGACCCCTCGCTTTTTCCTCTCCTCCCCAGTTGTTCGAGTAGATTTCCATGAAGATCCGTTCCCGCCATCTCGCCAGCGCCAGCCCGCGAGCCCTGTTGTTGTATCCGCTGATGGCGGCGGCCTTCGCCGCCGTCGCGCCGCAGGCCGCCGCGGCGCAGACCTCGGGCGAGGCTGCGGCCCAGTCGCCCGTGGCCGCCGGCGCCCTGCGCGGCCGGGTGTTCGACACCGCGACCGGCGAGTTCATCCGCAACGCCGAGGTTCGGGTCGAAGGCGCCAGCCTGATCGCCTATTCAGGCGACGGCGGCGTCTTCCGCCTGAGCGGCGTGCCGGCGGGCGAGGTCGTAGTGATCGTGCGCTACGCCGGTCTGCAGGAGGCGCGGGTGGTCGCCAGCGTGGGCGCGGGCCAGACGGCGGTCGTCGATGTCGAACTGCAGGCGCCGTCCTATGGCGCGGCCGATGACGTGGCCTCGGTCTCGGACATCGTGGTCACCGCCGCGCGCGGCGGTCAGGCCAAGGCGCTGATGGAGCGCCGCGTGGCGATGAACGCCAAGAACGTGGTCCCGGCCGACAACTTCGGAGCCCTGACCATGGGCGACGTGGGCGAGTTCATGAAGTCCATGCCGGGCCTGTCGATCGACTATACCGAGGTCGACGCCACCGCCGTGCGGATCGGCGGCCTGCCGCCCAAATATTCGACCTTCACCATGGACGGGGCCCGCATGGCCACGGCCACCTCGAACAACAACTCGGGGCGTCAGAACTCGTTCGAGCAGATGTCGATCACGGGCATCGAGACGATCGAGCTGAACCACACCCTGCTGGCCAGCATGGACGCCGACTCGCCGGGCGGCAGCATCAACCTGCGCAGCAAATACGCCTTCCAGCTGCCTGAGCGTCAGTTGCGCTTCCAGCTGGGCGGGGTGGCGACCTCGGACTCGGCCCTGTCGCGTCACTACATGCCCGACGACAAGAAGCACGCGAGCCTCTACCCCTCGGCCCAGTTCTCCTACGCCGACGTCTTCATGGACGGCCGTCTGGGCGTGGCCTTCAGCGCCAGCCACAACGCCAACTATGTGCAGCAGGACCGCATCCAGACCGACTGGTCCTATCTGGCCGACGGCCGGGTGCTGCCCTATCAGGTCATGTGGCGTCCGGGTCCGAAACTGACCAGCCGCACGGCCGCCAACCTGGCGCTGGACTACAAGTTCACCGAAGATCTGATCTTCTCGCTGCGTAGCAACTACTCCTTCTATGACGTGGAGTATTTCAACCAGTACACCTATCTGACCTTCGGCACGACGACGACGTCCTACGCCACGCCGGAGTCGACGGGCACGCACATCGTGGTCAATCCGGATGGCCGGAACACCCGTCTGCACACCGGCTATTCGCACCGGTACGCCGGGACGCCGACCTATCTGATCGCGCCCAAGCTGGAATATAAGGGCGAGACTTGGGAAGCCGCGCTGCGCGCCAGCTATTCCTCGGCGGAGTTCAACTTCCGCGACACCAGCAAGGGCTTCTTTCAGCGGACCGACAACCACCTGACGGGGATCGGTTTCGAGATGGAGCGCAACTCCACGGAGTCCAACGCCTGGTATCTGCGCCAGACGGCGGGCCGTTCGTGGAGCGACCCGATGAGCTTCAACCGCGACATCTCCATCGGCAACAACATCCGCACGGCGGAGTCGGACGCCATCAACGACATGTATTCGTTGAACCTGGACGTGAAGAAGCGGCTGAGCCTGGGCGACGTCCACTTCACCCTGATGGGCGGGCTGGGCGCGCGCAGCAACGACTGGCGCACCGACGAGGGCTCGTTCCAGCAGTTCAAATATGTCGGCTCGACCGGCGACCTGACGCAGACGTCGGCCGAGGCGGTCATCCCCTGGACCCAGAAGTACCGCTTCGAGATGATCGGCTTCGATGCGGGGAACATGAACGCTCAGGGCTGGCGCGCCGACAGCCACTACGGGATGTACGACATCTATCGCGAGCATCCCGAGTATTTCGTGGCGGACGAGATCGGCAACCTGAAGCGCCGTCTGGACAACAACAAGCGCGTCAAGGAAGACATCACCTCCGCCTATGTCGAGGCGCAGGCCGACGCCGGCCGCGCCCGTTTCGACCTGGGTCTGCGCTATGAGAAGACCGAGACGGCCTCGCGCGTGGCGATGATCCGTCCGCTCAAGGAGGTCACCGACGCCGGCTATTCGGTGAACACCATCGAAGGCCTGCTCTATCAGTACAACGACGGGACCTATCAGGACCGCAAGGGCGATTACGACGACTGGTTCTGGAGCGGCGGGGTCAAATACGACTTCACCGACAAGCTGGTCGGCCAACTGTCCTTCAGCCAGGCGATCCTGCGTCCCGACTACGGCAATCTGGGCGGCGTGGTGTCGATCAATGACGACACCATGATCGTGACCGTTCCGAACCCCGAACTGAAGCCGGAGCGTTCGACCAAGTATTACGCCAGCCTGCAGTATTATCTGGCGCCGGCGGGCATCATCGGCCTGTCCGCCTATCAGCTGGACATGAACGACATGCAGGTCACCGGCATGACGGTGAACCCTGAGGATGTCGGCTTCGATCCGGCCGAGTATGCGGGCTACACCTTCCGCAGCGCCCAGAACCTGGACGGAACCAGCACCAATCGCGGCGTGGTGCTGGAGTACAACCAACAGCTGACCTTCCTGCCGGGCGCCTGGCGCGGTCTGAGCCTGCACGGCTCGGTCACCTATCTGGACCCGGACGGCGAGCGTCAGGGCACGCCGAAACAGGCGGCTAACTGGGGCGTCCGCTACAACATCGGCCGTTTCGACTTCCAGCTGAACGGCAACTGGCAGTCGAAGTATCGGGTCAGTGGACTGAACAATACGCCGACCACGCCGAACAACGGCATCCTGTATCACTCGCCGCGCGAGCTGTGGAACGTCAGCGTCAACTACAAGCTCAACGACCGCTTCGATCTGATGCTGGCGGGCCGCAACATCTTCAACGCGCCGGACATCATCTATTCCAACGAGCGCGAGCGGGTGCAGCAATACACGGTCTACGGCTCGATGTGGAACATCGGCATCAAGGGCGTCTTCTGATCCGCCTGAACGCATGAAGACCCGGCGGCCGCGTCGTCCTGCGACGGCGCGGCCGCTCGGACCTTTTTTCCAAGGGACGACGTCCCGGACCTTTCTCTTCAAAGGACATCCCATGGCCTTGAGGCTTGATCGACGGCGGCTGGTGATGGGCGGCGGCCTGGGCCTGGCGGCCTTGGCGCTGCCGGGCGGCGCGGCGCTGGCGAAGACCCTGTTGAGCGCGTCGGGCTTCACCCACGGCGTGGCCAGCGGCGAACCGGGGCCGGACTCCCTGCTGTTGTGGAGCCGCTACGTCCCCGCCGGGGAAGCGGATGAAACGCGGCTCGACGCCGAGATCGCGCTGGACCCCGACTTCCGCCAGGTGGCGGCGCGCGGAGTGGTGCGCACGGGCGCCTATCGCGACTGGACCGTCAAGATCACCCTGGACGGGTTGGAGCCCGGCCAGACCTATTGGTACCGCTTCATCGGCCCGGATGGATCGCGCTCGCAGACGGGCAGGGCGCGGACCCTGCCGGTCGGCCGGGCCGAGCGGTTCCGCATCGGCCTGTTCTCCTGCTCGAACCTGCCCATGGGGTGGTTCAACGCCTATGCCCATGCGGCGGCGCGCGACGATGTCGATCTGTGGCTGCACGTCGGCGACTATGTCTATGAATACGGCATCGGCTCCTACGCCGCAGACGATCGCATCGCCGAACGCGTGGTCCTGCCGGCCCATGATCATGAGATGGTGGCGCTGGCCGACTACCGCCTGCGCTTCGCCTGCTACCGGGCTGATCCCGACCTGCAGGCCCTGCATGCGGCGGCGCCGATGGTCTGCGTCTGGGACGATCATGAATCGACCAACGACAGCTGGGAAGGCGGCGCCCAGAACCATCAACCGGCGACCGAAGGCGACTGGAGCACGCGCCGCGCCGCCGCCGTCCAAGCCTATCTGGAATGGATGCCGATTTCCGAGGAGCCGTGGAAATCCTATCCGATCGGCGATCTGGCGACCCTCTACCGCACGGAATCACGGCTGATCGGCCGCACGCGTCAGGCCGATATCGGCGCCGCCTATCGCGAGGGGACCGAAGCCGCCCTGACCGCCTTCCGCGACGGCGTGTGGCAGGACGCCTCGGCCACCATGTTGGGCTCGACCCAGGAGGCCTGGCTGGCGCGCGAACTGCGCGCCAACGCCCGGACCACGGCCTGGCAGGTGGTGGGAATGGGCACCATCATGGGCCGCACCGTCATGCCAGGGGATGCGCTGGACTTGCTGCGGCCGGATCTAAGCGAGGGCGCCGTTCGGTCCTTCGCCAACGCCGCGCGGGCAGGGCGGATTGGCCTGCCGATGTGGATGGACCGCTGGGACGGCTATCCGGCGGCGCGCTCGCGCTTCCTCAAGGCGGCGCAGGCGGCCGACGCCGACCTGGTCATGCTGTCCGGCGACAGCCACAACGCCTGGGCCTTTTCTCTGTCGGAAGACGGTCGTCCGGCCGGTGTGGAGTTCGCGGGTCAGGCCGTGACCTCCAACGGGATGGAGAAGCAGTTGGGCGTTGCGCCGTCGGTCGCCGCTCGATCCTTCGTCGCCGCCAATCCGGAAATGGCCTGGGCCCAGCCCAGCGGGCGCGGATACATGATGATCGACATCACGCCAGAGCGCGTCGGCGGCGAGTGGATCTTCATGGAGACAGTCAAGGCGCGCACCTCGGCCGTCGCAGGCGCGCATCGGATGACGGTCGAGAAGGGCCGACGACGCTTCACGGCCTGAGCCCGTCGGACTTGATGTTTCCGGCGCGTCCCAGCATTATCGTATACGATTCAGGCGCGGGAGAGCGATGTGAGCGTGTTCGAGGCCCAGGAGACGGTCGCCCTGTCGATCGAAGAGGTGTTCGCCCTGTCGCGGCGGGTGCTGACGGGAGCCGGCCTGTCGGCCCCGCACGCCGAGGCGGTGGCCCGCGTCATCACGGCTGGCGAGCGGGACGAGTGTGCGTCCCACGGACTCTATCGCCTGCCGGGCTGCGTCATGACGATCCGTTCGGGCAAGCTGTCGCCGGATGCGGAGCCTGTCATCACGGACGCCTCGCCCGCCCTGGTGCGGGCCGATGCGGGCCATGGCTATTCCTTGCTGGCGTTCGAGCGGGCCGCGCCTCTGCTGGCGGAAAAGGCCAGGGCGGTCGGGGTGGCGGCCCTGGTCATCAACAACTGCTTCCACTTTTCGGCCCTGTGGCCCGAGATCGAGCAGTTGACGGGCATGGGCGTGGCGGCCCTGGCCATGACGCCTAGCCATTCCTGGGTGGCGCCCGCCGGAGGAAGGCGCGGCCTTCTGGGCACCAATCCGATCGCCTTCGGCTGGCCGCGTCCGGGGCCGCACCCCTATGTCTTCGACTTCGCCACGAGCGCCATCGCACGCGGGGATATGGCGCTGCACGACATCGCCGGAAAGCCGATCCCCGAGGGCTGGGGCGTTGACGCCGTAGGACGTTCGACCACGAACGCCCGCGAGGCTCTGGACGGCGCCATGCTGACCTTCGGCGGACACAAGGGCTCGGCCCTGTCGACCATGATCGAGCTGATGGCCGGGCCGCTGATCGGGGATCTGACCAGCCGGGAGTCCATGGTTTTCGACGACGGCGCCAAGGCGGCGCCGATGCACGGCGAACTGATCCTGGCGTTTGATCCCGCCGTCATGGGCGGCGGCGACGCCGAGGCGAACGCCGCCCGCGCCGAGGCTCTGTTCGCCGCCTTCGCCGATCAGGGCGCGCGCTTGCCGTCACAGCGCCGCTATGAGGCCCGCACCCGCAGCCTGGCGCGCGGCGTGCGCACGCCCAAGGTGCTCTACGACCAGATCCTGGCTCTCGGGTTCTGAGCCTGGCCGGACGCGATCGACCGCGCCGCAGAGGCTGTAGACCGCTTGACTTAATCTGTAATCAGATATCGTATACGATCGTTGTTTGAGGAGGAGTTGTTCATGGCTGGGGCGAAGTTGGACTGGACCGGGGTGATCCCGGCGGCGACCACGCAATTCGACGAAGGACTGGGGGTCGATCTGGACGCTACCCAGACGGTGCTGGACGGCCTGATCAAGGACGGCGTCGACGGCATCATCGTCATGGGCACGGTCGGCGAGAACAACTCGCTGGAGCCGGAAGAGAAGCGCGCCGTCCTGAAGGCGGCGGTCGAGGTCGCCGCGGGACGCGTGCCGATCATCACCGGGGTCAGCGAACTGACCACGGCGCGGGCCGAACGTTACGCCAGGGACGCCGAGGCCATCGGCGTGGACGCCCTGATGGTGCTGCCGGCCATGGTCTATGTACCGACCCAGGCAGAGTTGGAGGCGCACTTCCGCGCGGTGGCGGCGGCCAGCGGCCTGCCCAACATGCTTTACAACAATCCGCTGATGTATCGGCAGACGCTGAACAACGACGACCTGCGTCGTCTGTCTGACGTGCCCAACATCGTGGCCCTGAAGGAAAGCGCTCCGGATTCGCGGCGCATCACCGACATCGTCAACGAGTTGGGCGACCGCTATGCGCTGATGGTCGGCCTGGACGATGTGGCGCTGGAAGGTCTGATCCTGGGCGCCAAGGGCTGGGTCTCGGGTCTGACCAACGCCTTCCCAGAAGAGTCGGTGGCCCTGGTCAAGGCGGTCAAGGACGGCGACATCGCACGCGCGCTGGAGATCTATCGCTGGTTCATGCCGCTGTTGCACCTGGATTCCGTGTCGGACCTGGTGCAGTCGATCAAGCTGTCCGAGACCATCATGGGTCGGGGGACCGAGCGGGTCCGCATGCCGCGCATGCCGCTGGCGGGCGCGCGCCGGGCCGAGGTCATCGCCATGGTCGAGAAGGCGGCGGACACCAGGCCCATCGGTTCGGGCAAGGCCGTGAAGATCGTCTGATCCGGAGTCCCGATGCGCGACGTCTTCTTCTGCATTGACGGTCATACCGCCGGCAACCCGGTTCGCCTGGTCGCCGGCGGCGCGCCCCTGCTGTCAGGGGCCAGCATGGCCGAGCGGCGGCTCGACTTCCTCGGCCGCTATGACTGGATCCGCACTTCCCTGTGCTTCGAGCCTCGCGGCCATGACATGATGAGCGGCGGCTTCCTGTATCCGCCGACCCTGCCGGACGCGGACGCGGGCATATTGTTCATCGAGACCAGCGGCTGCCTGCCCATGTGCGGCCACGGGACCATCGGGATGATCACCTTCGGTCTGGAGCACGGTCTGATCCGGCCGCGCACGCCGGGGCGGTTGAAGGTCGAGGTTCCGGCGGGCGTGCTCGACATCGCCTATGAGACCGAGGGCGATCGCGTGACCTCGGTGCGCATCCGCAACGTCCCGGCCTATCTGGCGGCCGAGGGGATCGAAATCGACGTGCCGGGCCTCGGCCCGCTGAGCGTCGATGTCTCCTACGGCGGCAACTACTACGCCATTGTCGAGCCGCAGGGCGCCTACGCCGGGCTGGATGATCTGGGCGCCGGCCGCATCATCGAACTGAGCGGTCTGGTGCGCGAGCGGGTGCGGGCGGCCTTCCATCCGGTGCATCCGGACGAGCCCTCGATCAACGGCGTCAGCCATGTCCTGTGGGCTGACAAGCCGAAAGGGCAGGGGGCCGACGGCCGCAACGCCGTCTTCTATGGCGACAAGGCCATCGACCGCAGTCCGTGCGGCACCGGCACCTCGGCGCGACTGGCGCATCTGCACGCCACGGGGCGGTTGAAGGTCGGCGACGCCTTCGTCCACGAAAGCTATATCGGCAGCCGTTTCATCGGCCGCGTCGAGGCCGAAACGACGGTGGGCGGCCACAAGGCGATCGTGCCTTCGATCGAGGGCTCGGCCGTCGCCACGGGTTTCAACACCATCTGGGTGGATCGTCGCGATCCCTTCTGGGCGGGCTTCCAGGTCGTCTGAGGGAGTTCCGCATCGTAATTGCGGCCGTCGCGCGGTATGGCTGGGCCGGGCGACCAGCCCAGCCTTTTCGACTCGATGAACTCCCGCATGGCCGCATCCCCGCTTGAAGTCCGCACCCTGTCCGATCGCCTGATGGAGGTGGTGCGCGACATGATCGTGTCCGGGGCGATCGCGCCCGACGTGCCCATTCGGCAAGATGGTCTGGCGGCCGATCTGAACGTCTCCAAGATTCCCCTGCGCGAAGCGCTGGTGCGGCTGGAGCAGGACGGTCTGGTGGTGTCGCACCCCAACCGCGGCTTCTTCGTGCGCGGCATGAGCGCCGCCGAGGCTGAGGAAATCTATGAGCTGCGCCTGAAGCTGGAGCCCGAAGCGGCGGCTGAGGCCTGCCTCAGCGCCGACGAGACCCGGCAGGAGACCGCCCGGCGGGTGCTGGCTGAACTCGACGCGGCGGCGGCGGCCGGTCTGCCGACGGTCGGAGCGCTGAACCGCGCCTTCCACATGGCCCTGGTGCAGCCGGGCCGACGCGCCCTGACCACGGAAATCACCGCCCGCCTTCACGTCATGGCCGACCGCTATGTTCGCAAGCACCTGGAGCACAAGGGCCGCCATCTGACGGCCGAGGCGGAACATCATGAGATCCTGCAGGCGTGGCTGAACCGGGACGCCGCAGCGGTCCGCGGCCTGGTAGCCGAGCACCTGCAACATACCCTGTCCGACCTTCGCCAGGAGTTCGGACAGGAAGAGGGGCGGGACTGATCGAACGCCTCACCCCTGTTCGGCGGCCGCAGCCTCGGGGCGAGCCTTCAGGGCGGTCGTCAACAGGCTGACAGCCGCATAGAGGACCACGGCCACCACGCCCCAGCGCAGCACGGTCAGCGGCAGTGAGGTGATGACGAAGGCGGCCAGCAGCACCGCCGGTATGCCCCCGATCGCCATGCCCAGCACCAGGCGCAGGTCGATGCGCTCGCTCCTGATGAATCGCAGGCTCGACACCGGCATCAGGAAGGCGCAGGCGCCCATCATGATCGGAAAGGCCGCCGTGGGGTTCATCCCCATCAGGCTGAGCATGATCAGGGACGGCGCATAAAGGCCGATGCCGAAGCTCATCAGCGCGCCCATGATCAGGTGGGCGACGACGGCGACGACGAACAGGCCGCCGCCCAGCGACACGGCCTCGCCGCCCGCCGGCATCAGGTTCAGATTGGTCATGGCGTAAAGGGCGGCGGCGATCAGCAAGGCCGCGCCCACCACCATCTGCACCGCCCGCACCGGCAGACGCAGCACGATCGGCGCGCCGATGACCGCGCCCAGGATGGAGGCGCCGATACAGGCGATCAGCAGCACCGGGTCGACCTGGATCAGCTTCATGAAAACCAGCCCCTGCATCACCGTCGGCAGACAGTGGCCGGCGTTCAGCACGGCGGGCAGGAAGCTGTCGGGGACCAGCTTGCGGAACCGCAACCAGGCTGTCGTCGGCGCGAAGGACCCGATGCCCAGGGCGTCGAAGAAGTTGGCGACAGCGCCGATGGCCACGCCCTCGGCGCTGGGTCTCAAGGCGCCGCGCGCCTTGGCCGTGCGCACCAGTTGGACGGCGTAGCAGGCGGCCAGCAGCGCCAGCGCCGTCAATAGAACGGCTACGATCATGTTTCCCTCCCCCGAGGTTTCGCCGCCCTTGCCGGGCGGTTCGAGCCGAAGGAAAACATGAGCTTAAATCAGATACAATATACGTTGATTGCTTTGGGCGCTCAGCGGGGGGCGGCCGCCGCGATGTATTTGGCGGGGGGCTTGCCCAGGGCGGCCTTGAACATGGTGATGAAGGCGCTGGCGGACTCATAGCCCAGGTCATAGGCGACGCTCTGGACCGAGGCGCCGGACGACAGGCGTTGCAAGGCCAGGACGATCTGCAGCTGCTGGCGCCAGCGGCTGAAATTCATGGCTGTTTCACGCACGACCAGCCGAGTCAGAGTGCGTTCGCTCATGGCGACGCGGCGCGCCCACTCGCCCACGGTGGATCGGTCGCCGGGGTTGTCGATCAGGGCCTCGGCGATGCGGCGCAGGGCGGGGGAGGCCGGGATCGGCAGGTGCAGGGCCGCGATCTCGGTCCGCCGCAGTTCTTCCAGGATGACCTGGGCGATCCGGTCCAGGTGGCCGCCGGGCGCATAGTCGGGCGTGGGCTGGCGGGCCAGATGGCGGATCATCTCGATCAGCATGGGGCTGAGCGACAGGGTGCAGCATCGGTCGGGCAGGCCGGGCACGTCCGGCTCGACGAACAGCATGCAGACGCGGCCGTTGGCGGTGACGCGGTTGCTGTGCGGCGTGCCGCCGGGCGCCCAGACGCCGCCGCCGAGGGGCGCCATCCACAGGCCGTCCTGCGTCCGGCACATGACCCCGCCCTGCAGCGCCACGACCAGTTGGGCCTTGCGATGGGTGTGCAGGGGCAGTTCGACGTCATGCGCCGATCCGCCCAGGCTGACGGCGATGGCGGCCTGAGGAAAGGCGTCGGGGTCGAAGCTCTGGAAGCAGGCGTGCAGCGAGGTCATGGCGATCTGACCGATTATCGAAACTTCATGCCTGAATAGCCGAAGTTCGCCGATTGCTCCATCGCTAGTGTGGACGGGCCTTCCTCCTGAGGCGTCTCTCCCCGGCGGCTTGTCATGACTTCGCGTGCTTCCCTGCATCCATTCTGGATCATCGCCGGCGTTCTGCTGGTGGCCGGCACCCTGCGTGGGACGTTCACGGGGGCGGGGCCGTTGCTCGGCGATATCGGCCAGGCGTTCGGCCTGGGAGCGAGCCAGGCGGGCTTCCTGATCACCCTGCCGCTGCTGGCCTTCTTCGTCGTCTCGCCGTTCGCGGCGCGACTGGCCAGGGCGGCGGGCCTGGAGCGGGCGATCTTCCTGGCGCTGATCGCCATGATCGGGGGCGTAGCGATCCGGTCCGCCGGGCCGTTGTGGGCGCTTTATCTGGGGTCGACGGCGCTCGGCGCCGGCATCGCCATCGGCAACACGCTGCTGCCCAGTCTGTTGAAGCGGGATTTTCCCGATCAGATCACCAAGCTGACCACCCTTTACGCCGTCATCATGGGCGTGGCCTCGGCCGGGGCGTCGGCGGTGATGGTCCCACTGGCGCAGGCGTTCGACTGGCGGTGGGCGCTGGCGGCGCTGATCGTATTGCCGCTGACGGCGGCTCTGGTCTGGGCGCCGCAGTTGCGACGCCGTTCCACGCCGGGGGCCGAGGCGGCGACGGGCCTGAGCGGAGTCTCTGTGTGGCGGTCGGGCCTGGCGTGGCAGGTGACGCTCTTCTTCGGCGTGAACTCCTTCGTCTACTACGCGGTGGCGGCCTGGCTGCCGTCGATCCTGACGAGCGCCGGCATGTCGCCGGAGGTCGCGGGCGGCCTGCACGGCGTGATGCAACTGGCCACGGCGGCGCCGGGTCTGGTTCTGGTTCCTCTGGTGCGCCGGATGAAGGATCAGCGGGCGTTGGCGACAGGCTTCGCCCTGCTGGGCCTCATGTCGTTGGCGGGTCTGTACGCCGCGCCGGGACTGGCGATGATCTGGGTCGCCCTGTTCGGGTTCGCCATCGGCGGAGCCTTCATCCTGGCCCTGGCTTTCATCGGCCTGCGAAGCCGTTCGGCCGAACAGACCGCGCAACTTTCAGGCATGACCCAATCGGTAGGCTATCTGATGTCCGCCTGCGGCCCGATTGCGATTGGAGCCCTGCACGACGCCGTTGATGCATGGCCTCCGGCCTTGGCGGTGTGTGGCGCCTTGTGCATCCTGTTGGTCGTGCTGGGGCTGGGCGCGGGGCGTGACCGCCAGGTCGCCTAGGCGTGCTTACGGACGAGCGGTGAACACGCGATAGCCCTTCTCCTCGGCCGCCGCGATCATCTGGGCGTCGCCGGAGGTGTCGCCATAGGCGGCCGTCAGCACCATGTCGTCGCCATAGACGGCGCGCAGGCGGTGCATCTTCTCCTCGCCCCGGCAGTTGCCGCCGACGAAGGCGCCCAGCACCTGATCCTGGTCGTCGAAGGCCAGGCGGGTGCCGATCAGGTTCTCGGCGCCCAGCCTGCGGGCGAAGGGGGCCACGGTGGTTTCGGGCGAGGCGGTGACGATGACGCGATGGGCGCCGCGACGGCCCCAGTCCTCCCAGGTCGCCAGGGCGTCGGGACGCATGAAGCGCGGCCAGATGATCTGGGCGAAGCGTTCGGCCTCGGCCTCCAGCGCCGTGCGGTCGACGCCGGTCAGGAATTCGCGCACCGAGGCGACCTTGATCCGGCCGCGATCCTTGTCGCTCAGATAGGCGAAGACGGCCGGGATCAGACGCGCGAGCCCCTGAAGCCAGCGCAGAGGGCCGGCCCGCCACTTCAGGAAGGTGGTGAAGCTGTCGCGAATCGTCAGGGTGCCGTCGAAATCGAAGGCGACGATGGCCTGGCCGGGGGCGGGGGACTGGTGAAAGGCTTTTTCGCTTCCCATGTCAGACATTAGCCGTGATCCCCATATTATCTGTCCTGTCCATTCCCCGAAGCGCGTTGCAGCGCCGCAACGGGGTTGTGGCGGAACGTGTGATGGGTGATTGTCATTTTTTGAAGACCTTCGATGATAGATTCCCTGGATCGATCGTGAAGGAAGCGCCTTTCGTCCCAATGTCGGGGCGGATTGCGGATAGTGAGAAGGGTCTATGACCAAAGCCGCCGGCACAGACGCCAAAAGCACGCTCTACTGCTCGTTCTGCGGCAAGAGCCAGCACGAAGTCCGCAAGCTGATCGCCGGACCGACCGTCTTCATCTGCGATGAATGCGTCGAACTGTGCATGGACATCATCCGCGAAGAGCACAAGATCGCGTTCAAGACCTCCAAGGACGGCGTGCCCACGCCCAAGGAGATCCGCGACGTCCTCGACGATTATGTGATCGGCCAGGCCCACGCCAAGAAGGTGCTGAGCGTCGCCGTCCATAACCACTACAAGCGCCTGAACCACGCGACGAAGAACAACGACGTCGAACTGGCCAAGTCGAACATCATGCTGATCGGGCCGACCGGCTCGGGCAAGACGCTGCTGGCCCAGACGCTGGCGCGCATCATCGACGTGCCGTTCACCATGGCCGACGCCACGACCCTGACCGAAGCCGGTTATGTGGGCGAGGACGTCGAGAACATCATCCTGAAGCTGCTTCAGGCGTCGGATTACAACGTCGAGCGGGCCCAGCGCGGCATCGTCTATATCGACGAAATCGACAAGATCTCGCGCAAGTCGGACAACCCGTCGATCACCCGCGACGTGTCGGGCGAGGGCGTGCAGCAGGCCCTGCTGAAGATCATGGAAGGCACCGTCGCCTCCGTGCCGCCGCAGGGCGGGCGCAAGCATCCGCAGCAGGAATTCCTGCAGGTCGACACCGCCAACATCCTGTTCATCGTCGGCGGCGCCTTCGCCGGCCTGGAGAAGGTGATCTCGGCGCGCGGCGAGGGGGCCTCGATCGGCTTCGGCGCCAAGGTCAAGGAGATCGACGAGCGCCGCACCGGCGAAATCCTCAAGCAGGTCGAACCTGACGACCTGATGCGCTTCGGCCTGATCCCCGAGTTCATCGGCCGTCTGCCGGTCCTGGCGACGCTGGAGGACCTGGACGAGACCGCGCTGATCAAGATCCTGACCGAGCCGAAGAACGCCCTGGTCAAGCAGTACAAGCGCCTGTTCGAGATGGAGAATGTGACGCTGACCTTCACCGACGACGCCCTGTCGGCGGTGGCCAAGAAGGCGATCACCCGCAAGACCGGCGCCCGCGGCCTGCGCTCCATCCTGGAGGGCGTGCTGCTGGAGACCATGTTCGAACTGCCCACCTATGAGGGCGTCGAGGAAGTCGTGGTCAACGCCGAGGTGATCGAGGGCAAGGCCCAGCCGCTGCTGATCTATTCGGAAACCAAGAAGAAGACGGCCGACGGCGCCGCCTGACGCTGCGGTCCGATCCAAGAGACAAGGGGCGGCTCGCCACGGGCCGCCCCTTCATCGTTTCAGGGACTATTCGGGCGGTCGGCTGAAATCACACGCTTTTTCACGCTTCTGTGGGCCGCGCGCCCGCCACGCTTGAACCGCGTCCAGACAGAACCACATACTCACACGAAAGCCGCTGAAAACAGCGGGTCGAGTCGAGACGAGGCGGCAGTCGCGCCAAGTCGGATCGGATCGGCGGGCCGGAGATTCACGAAGGCCCCGGAAAGTACGCATCATGACCGAGAGCAAAATCCTCCCTGTCCTGCCGCTGAGAGACATCGTCGTCTTTCCGCACATGGTCGTGCCCCTGTTCGTCGGGCGCGAGAAGTCCGTGCGCGCCCTCGACGAGATCATGAAGGGCGAGAAGCAGATCCTGCTCGCCACCCAGAAGAACTCTGTCGACGACGATCCGGCGACGGACGCCATCTATCCGACCGGCGTGCTGGCGACGGTGCTGCAACTGCTGAAGCTGCCCGACGGCACCGTGAAGGTGCTGGTCGAGGGCAAGTCGCGCGCCCGCCTAACCCGCTTCACCGACCGTGAGGACTACTACGAGGCCGAAGCCGTCGAGATCGAGGACGAGGCGGGCGACCCGTCGCAGAGCGAAGCCCTGCTGCGCGCCGTGATCGAGCAGTTCGAAAACTATGTGAAGCTGAACAAGAAGGTCCCGCCCGAGGCCCTCAGCGCCATCCCCCAGATCACCGATCCGTCCAAGCTGGCGGATTCGGTCGCCGCCCATCTGTCGGTCAAGATCGCCGACAAGCAGGCCCTGCTCGAAACTGTCGTCATCCCGACGCGGCTAGAGAAGGTCTATGGCTTGATGGAAGGCGAGATCAGCGTCCTGCAGGTCGAGAAGAAGATCCGCAGCCGCGTGAAGCGGCAGATGGAGAAGACCCAGCGCGAATATTATCTGAACGAGCAGATGAAGGCGATCCAGCGCGAGCTGGGCGAGACCGACGACGCTCGCGACGAACTGCTGGAGCTGGAAAAGCGCATCAAGAAGACGCGCCTGTCCAAGGAGGCCCGCATCAAGGCCGAGGCGGAGCTGAAGAAGCTGCGCAACATGTCGCCGATGTCGGCGGAATCGACCGTGGTGCGCAACTATCTCGACTGGCTGCTGTCGATCCCGTGGTCCAAGACCCGGCCCAAGCCCATCGACCTGCAGAAGGCCGAGGACATCCTCGAAGAGGATCATTACGGTCTGGAGAAGGTCAAGGAACGGATCATCGAATATCTGGCCGTCCAGGCGCGTACCGGCAGCCTGAAGGGGCCGATCCTCTGCCTGGTCGGTCCGCCGGGCGTCGGCAAGACCTCGCTGGCCCAGTCCATCGCCAAGGCGACGGGGCGTGAATACGTCCGCATGTCGCTGGGCGGCGTGCGTGACGAGGCCGAGATCCGCGGCCACCGCCGGACCTACATCGGCTCCATGCCCGGCAAGATCATCCAGTCGATGAAGAAGGCGAAGACGACCAACGCCTTCGTCCTGCTGGACGAGATCGACAAACTGGGCGCCGACTGGCGCGGCGACCCGTCCTCGGCCCTGCTGGAAGTGCTGGACCCGGCCCAGAACTCGACCTTCGGCGATCACTATCTGGAGGTCGACTACGACCTGTCGCCGGTGATGTTCGTCACCACGGCCAACAGTCTGAACATGCCCCAGCCCCTGCTGGACCGCATGGAGATCATCCGCGTCTCCGGCTACACCGAGGATGAGAAGGTCGAGATCGCCAAGCGCCACGTCCTGCCCAAGCAACTCAAGGACCACGGCCTGAAGGACGGCGAACTGATCGTCCCCGACGAGACGATCCGCGACCTGATCCGCTACTACACGCGTGAAGCGGGCGTCCGTTCGCTGGAACGCGCCCTGGGCGGTCTGGCCCGCAAGGCGGTGCGCGAGATGGCCAAGACCAAGGCCGCCTCGATCACCGTGGATGCGGCCAAGCTGGCCGAATACGCGGGCGTGAAGAAGTTCCGCTATGGCGAGACGGACTCCGAAGATCAGGTCGGCATCGTCACCGGCCTGGCCTGGACCGAGTTCGGCGGCGACATCCTGACCATCGAGGCCCTGAAGATGCCGGGCCGCGGCCGCATGACCGTGACCGGCAACCTGAAGGACGTCATGAAGGAGTCGATCTCGGCGGCGGCGTCCTACGTCCGCAGCCGCGCCCTCAGCATCGGCGTCAAGCCGCCGGTGTTCGAGAAGACCGACATCCACGTCCACGTTCCCGACGGCGCCACGCCCAAGGACGGCCCCTCGGCCGGCGTGGCCATGACGGTGGCCATGGTCTCGGTCCTGACCGGCATCCCGATCCGCAAGGACATCGCCATGACCGGCGAGATCACCCTGCGCGGCCGGGTGACGGCCATCGGCGGTCTGAAGGAGAAGCTGCTGGCGGCCCTGCGCTCGGGCGTGAAGACCGTCCTGATCCCGCAGGAGAACGAGAAGGACCTCGAGGAGGTGCCGGAAAACGTGAAGGCCGCCCTCGAGATCGTGCCGATCTCCACTGCCGACGAGGCGCTGAAGTGGGCCCTGACCGGCACGCCGACTCCCGTCGAATGGGACGAGGCGGCCGAGCCCATGACCCCGACGCCGCCGGCGCCGACGGCGGGCGAGGGGGCCAGCGTCAGCCACTGACGCCGGGTCTCTGATCCGATGAAGGAAGGCGGTTCGGGACGACTCGGACCGCCTCTTTTTTGACCTGCGCGCCGACAGCCGTTTAAGTGCGCCCTTCGTTCGAGAGGGGAGCCGCAGACATGACCAAGACGGAACTGATCGGCCGCATGGCCGAGGCGGCGGGCATCAGCCGCGACCAGGCCAAGCTGGCCCTGGAAGCCTTCACCGATCAGGTGACCGGTTCGCTGGTTCAGGGACGCGACGTGCGGCTGGTCGGCTTCGGCAGCTTCGTCGCCGTGGATCGCAAGGCGGGCGTGGCCCGAAACCCCCAGACTGGCCAGGAAATCGCCCGTCCCGCCTCGCGCACCGCGCGCTTTCGTCCCGGCGAGGGCTTGAAAAGCGCCTTGAACGGCTGACCGCCGCAGGGCATGAAGCCTGTCCCCGACATTGAGTCGGGTGATGTGGGCGGCTAGCTCAGCTGGTCAGAGCATCTCGTTTACACCGAGAGGGTCGGCGGTTCGAACCCGTCGCCGCCTACCATTCCCCTTTTTTTCTGGAAGCCTTTCAGTCCGCCAGCAGGGCCAATAGGGCGAAGCTCGCCAGCCAGTGCTCGCCCATATAGTCGCCCGTGACGTGGGGCAGGGCGGCGTCCAGGTGAACCGCCGTCGCTGCGGCACCGACCGCGCGGCGCGGGTCTTCGGCGGGTAGTCCGGCGACGATCTCGCGCCAGCACCAGCCCCGGCTCAAATTCAGCCCGTCCAGATGGGCGATCTTGCCGTCGGTGCGGTCGCTGACGCGGGCAGGGCTCAGCAGGGTCGCGGGCCGGCCGTCGCCAAGGCGCGGCAGGAAGGCGTCGAACCAGGCGCGGAAGGCCTCAGGGGACAGGACGCGCCGCATCAGGGCGGCCTCCATCAGGGCGGGCGACAGGAACTCGTCCTGCGACGGCTCCCACGCCTGACAGTCGCGGTCCTCGCCGTGCCAGCGCAGGGCGGCGGCGCGGCACAGGGCGGCCAGGTCGGCGTCGTGGGCGTCCGCATAGTCCAGCGTCAGCCGCAGGGTGAAAGCGGTGTTGTAGTGGGTGCCCGTCCGCACCGGATAGTCGGCCAGAGGCAGGAAGGCCTTGAAGCGGTCGGCGAAGACCTGGGCCAGCGGGCGCAGGGTCTGGGCCCAGCGGCGGCCTTCGTCCGTCTCGTGCCGCTCCAGTTCCGCCGCCAGCATCAGCAGCCAGGCCCAGCCGTAGGGGCGTTCGAAGCCGCGCGCTTCGGGCCGGGCCAGATAGGCGGCTTCTCCGGCGACGTTCTGCGGCGTGAACAACTCGGCGGCCAGGGCGCGGATGGCGGGCGCCTCCGCCATGTCGGGGTGCAGGCGATAGAGGGTGAACAGGGTCCACCAGCCATGGACGCACGAGTGCCAGTCGAAGCTGCCGAAGAAGATCGGGTGCATGTCGCGCGGCGTGCGGGCGTCCTGAGGCCCGGTCAGCACATGCATGATGTGGTTGGGATACTCGCGCGTCACATGGCCCAGGGCCGTGGCGGCGAAGCGGGAGGCGAGAGCGGCGTCGAGGCTTTGCGTCATGATCCGAACCGGAAAGCGAGGAAATACATCAGCAGCATGTTGGCGAACAGCATGACGATCGCCGTGGGAAGCTGGGCGCGGATCACCCCGTTCAGGGGCGAGTTGCGGTCCGGCAGCTCCAGAAGATTGGCGGGCACCACGTTGAAGTTGGCGGCCATGGGCGTCATCAGCGTTCCGCAGAATCCGGCCAACATGCCGATGGCGCAGACGATGGCGGGATCGCCGCCGAACTGATGCACGACGATGGGCAGGCCGATGGCGGCGGTCATGACCGGGAAGGCGGCGAAGGCGTTGCCCATGATGATCGTGAACAGGGCCATGCCGGCGCAATAGGCGAACACCGCCATGAAGGCCGAGGTCATGGGGATGACCCGCGCGATCAGATCGCCGACCACCTGGCCCACGTCGGCGGCCAGGAACACCGCGCCCAGAGACGCCAGCATCTGCGGCAGCAGCGCCGCCCAGCCGATGGAGTCCATCAGGCGCCGGCCTTCCTGCACCGGGGCCATGACCGGCGGCCGGAACCAGGCCATGGCGGCGACCAGGGCGATGACGCAGCCTAGCCCCAGCGAGATCAGCGTGGTCTGCACCGGCGAGATCAGCCAGGCGCCGGCCGCCGTGTGCTTGGCCAGCAGGGTGCCGCCGACGGCGACCAGGGGCACCATCAGGGCGGGCACGAACAGGGCGTTCTTCCAGCGGGCGGCGCTGGCCTGGCGCTGCTCCGGCGTCGTGGTGGCGGGCTTGCCGACGCCCAGCTTGCCCGAGGCGCCGATGACGACCAGGGCGATGACCAGGAATCCGTTGCCCAGACCGCCCAGCCAGGAGCCGAACAGCATGGACAGGGCGATCAGCCCCCAGAACAGGGCGCTGCGGAAGCGCGTCGGATTGTGCGGATCGCGCAGGCTGAGGATGGAGAAGGCCGCGAACATCAGCCCGGTCGCGACATAGGCGTGCTCCAGCGTGATCATCGGCCGCCCTCCGCGTCTGCGGATGCGCCGGGCGCGGCCATGTCCTTCTTCACCTGACGATCGAACATCAGCAGGCGCGCGCCGTGGACCAGGAAGGCGACGATGGCCGTGGGGATGGCCCACAGGGAGACGTGCAACGCCTCGACGCGGATGCCCGCCTGCTCAAGGAAGCCGACGATCAGAACGATGGAGCCGATGGCGATGAAGATGTCCTCGCCGAAGAACAGGCCGATGTTGTCCGTGCCCGCCGCCATGCCGCGAATGCGGAAGCGGGCCTTGTCGGTCAGGGCGCCGTGGGCGCTCTCGGCCGCGCCCTCGGCCATCGGTGCGATCAGCGGGCGGACCATCTGCGGGTGGCCGCCCAGAGAGGTCAGGCCCAGCGCCGAGGTCGCCTGGCGCACCAGCAGATAGATCAGCATCAGCCGTCCGGCGGTCGCCGCCTTGACCTTGGTCACCAGGTCGCGCGCGCGCTCCTGCAGGCCCGCGCGCTCCAACAGACCGATCACCGGCAGCACCAGCCAGGTGATGTGGAAATAGCGGTTGTCGTTAAAGGCCTGACCAAAGCGCGCAATGGTGTCGATCCCGGCCTGCAAGAGCGCGTGTGCGTCCACGCCCGGCCCGACCGCCGCCAGCACTCCGGTGGCGATGGCCGCGACCAGAATGACGATCAGCGGATTAATCCGGGCGACAAAGCCCGCGACCACGATCAGTATCCCTAGCAGCACCAGCATTCGATCACGCCCTCCCCAGACGGACTTCTAGCGAATGGTTACGCGGTTCGGGCGTCTCAGGAAGCGTCTTTCGCGCCGAAGCCGCCGCCGCCAGGCGTCTCGATGACGAAGACGTCGCCGGGCGCCATAGCGACCTCGGCCGTGGCGCCCAACGGCTCGACCCGACCGTCGGCCCGCTCGACCCGATTGATCCCGACTGCGCCGGGTTCGCCGCCGTCCGCGCCGAAGGGCGGCACGCGGCGGTGGTTGGACAGGATGGCCGCCGTCATCGGCTCCAGGAAACGCATCCGCCGCACGGCCCCGTCGCCGCCGCGATGCAGGCCCTCGCCGCCCGAGCCGCGTCGGATGGAGAATTCCTCCAGCAGCACGGGGAAACGCGTCTCCAGCACCTCGGGGTCGGTCAGGCGGCTGTTGGTCATATGGGTCTGGACGGCGGCGGTTCCGTCGAAGTCAGGCCCGGCGCCCGATCCCCCGGCGATGGTTTCGTAATACTGACGCGCGTTGTCGCCGAAGGTGAAGTTGTTCATCGTCCCCTGGCTGGAGGCCAGAACGCCCAGCGCGCCGTAAAGCGCATCGACCACGGCCTGGCTGGTCTCGACGTTGCCCGCCACCACGGCGGCGGGATAGCGCGGGTTCAGCATCGAGCCTTCCGGCACGATCAGTTCGATCGGCTTCAGACAGCCCTCGTTCAGCGGAATGGCGTCGTCCACCAGGGTGCGGAAGACATAGAGCGTCGCCGCCCGCGCGATCGACAGCGGGGCGTTGAAGTTGGTCGGCAGCTGGTCGCTGGTTCCGGTGAAGTCGACGACCGCGCTGCGGGCCTCGGCGTCCACATCGATGCGGACGCGGATGACGGCGCCGTCGTCCATCTCATAGGCGAAGGCGCCGGGCTTCAGGGCGGCGACGGCGCGGCGAACGGCCTCTTCGGCGTTGTCCTGGACGTGGCCCATATAGGCGGTGACGACCTCGCGGCCGAACTCGCCGGTCATGCGGATCAGCTCCTGAGCGCCGCGCGTGCAGGCGGCGACCTGGGCCTTCAGGTCCGACAGGTTCTGATCGACATTGCGCGACGGCCAGGGACCGGAGGCGAACAGGGCCCGCGTCTCGGCCTCGCAGAGCTTTCCGGCGTCGACCAGCAGGAAGTCGTCGATCAGTACGCCCTCGTCGTCCACGCTGCGCGAGTTGGCGGGCATGGAGCCGGGCGTGATCCCGCCGACGTCGGCGTGGTGCCCGCGCGCCGCGACGAAGAAGGCCGGGGCGTCATCGCTGTCCAGAAACACCGGCATGATGACCGTGATGTCGGGCAGGTGGGTGCCGCCGTTGTAAGGCGCGTTCAGCATGTAGACGTCGCCCGCCTTCATGCCTCGACTGTCTCGCTGATCGCCGCGCGAGGCGATGACGGTGCGGATGCTTTCGCCCATCGAGCCCAGATGCACCGGGATGTGCGGGGCGTTGGCGATCAGCGACCCGCCCGCATCGAAGACCGCGCAGGAGAAGTCCAGACGCTCCTTGATGTTCACCGAATAGGCGGTGGCGCGCAGGGCCTCGCCCATCTGTTCGGCGCAGGCCATGAAGCGGCTGTTGAACACCTCCAGCATGATCGGATCGACGTCTGTGCCGATGGCGGTGCGGGCGGGCAGGGCGACGACACGCTTCAGCAGCAGGTTGGACGCGGCATCGACCGAGGCGCGCCAACCGGGTTCGACGACGGTGGTGCCGGTGTCTTCCAACAGGATGGCGGGGCCGTCGACATGGGCGCCGGGCTTCAGCGCCTCACGACGGTAGACGGGCGTCTGGCGATCCTCGCCCGCCATGCGGACGGTCAGGGCGGCGACCGGTTCGGGCGTCGAGGCCCCGCCATCAGGCGCCGGGGGCGCGTCCGGCGTCTGGTCCGAGCGGCCGACGGCTTCGACCTCCAGCGTCTCGACCACCAGAGCTTTGTCCTCGGCGAAGAAGCCGAAGCGGCGGCGGTGCGTCTGCTCGAAGGCGGCGGCCATGTCGGCGGCCGGACCGAACGGCACGGTCAGGGGCGTGTCGGACCCGGCGAACTTGATCTCGGCGCGGGCGATGGTCGAGACGGCGTCGGCGGAGAAGCCCTGCGCCGTCAGATCGCCGGACGCGGCTTTTGTCAGCGTTTTCACCTGCTCGGCTAGGGCAGCGTCGGCGTCGGGCGAGAGGGGCAGGGCCACAGTGGTCTGGCGGATGGCCCGCACCTCGGCCAGGCCCATGCCGTAGGCCGACAGCACCCCGGCGAACGGGTGCAGCAGCACCTGGGTCATGCCCAGGGCGTCGGCCACCAGGCAGGCGTGCTGGCCCCCTGCGCCGCCGAAGCAGTTCAGCACATATTTGGTGACGTCATAGCCGCGCTGAATTGAGATGGAGCGGATCGCCTCGGCCATGTTCTGCACGGCGATGGTGACGAAGCCCTCGGCCAGTTCGCCGGGCGTGACGGGGCGGCCGGTCGCGGCCTCGACCTCGGCCGCCATGGCCTCGAACTTCGCGCGCACCGCCTCGGCGTCCAGCGGCTGGTCGGCGTTCGGGCCGAAGACGGCGGGGAAGAAGTCGGGGCTGAGCTTGCCCATCATGACGTTGCAGTCGGTCACCGTCAGAGGCCCGCCGCGCCGATAGGCCGCCGGTCCCGGCGAGGCGCCGGCCGATTCCGGCCCGACTCGCAGTCGCCCGCCGTCGAAGCGGCAGATGGAGCCGCCGCCCGCCGCCACGGTGTGGATGCTCAGCATCGGCGCGCGCAGGCGCACCCCGGCGACCACGGCGTCGGAGGTCCGCTCATAATCCCCGGCGAAATGGGACACATCGGTCGAGGTGCCGCCCATGTCGAAGCCGATGACGCGGTCGAAGCCGGCGGCCCTGGCCGTCTCGGCCATCGCCACCACGCCGCCTGCGGGCCCCGACAGGATGGCGTCCTTGCCCCGGAAGGCGTCGGCCGCCGTCAGCCCGCCTGAGGACTGCATGAACTGCAGCGGCGTCGCCGCGCCCAGATCGGCGCCGACCCGCTCCACATAGGCGCGCAGGATCGGCGACAGATAGGCGTCCGCCACCGTGGTGTCGCCGCGTCCGATCAGCTTGATCAGCGCCCCGACCTCATGGCTGACCGAGATCTGGCTGAAGCCGACCTCGCGCGCGATCTCGGCCAGGCGTCGCTCGTGATCGGTAAAGCGCCAGCCGTGGACCAGGACGATCGCCACGGCGC
Organism: Brevundimonas olei; assembly: GCF_037055245.1. Classification (GTDB taxonomy): domain Bacteria; phylum Pseudomonadota; class Alphaproteobacteria; order Caulobacterales; family Caulobacteraceae; genus Brevundimonas; species Brevundimonas olei. The sequence goes on along the minus strand of NZ_CP146369.1, from coordinate 2,398,473 downwards.
GGAAGCCCGCCGCATGGGCCGCCGTCAGATCCGCCCGCGCCTTCGCTTCATCCAGAGGACGATCAACGGCGCCATCTGCGGTCAGGCGCTCGTCGATCTCGACCACGCGGTCGTAAAGCTGGTCGTTCAGGCGGATGTGGCGCGCGAAAAGGTCGGGCCGGGCCTGCCAGCCGATCCGCAGGGCGTCGCCGAAACCGGCGGTGATCGCCAGCACGGTCGGCTCGCCCTTGCGCTCGAGCAGGGCGTTGGTGGCGACGGTGGTGCCCATGCGCACCTCGTCGACCAGACCCGCCGCCAGCGGGCCGGGCGCGGCGCCCAGCATCCGCCGGACGCCCTCGACAGCGGCGTCGGCGTACTGCTCGGGATTGACCGACAGCAGCTTGCCGGTCCTGAGCGCGCCGTCGGGCGCGCGGGCGACGATGTCGGTGAAGGTGCCGCCGCGATCGATCCAGAAACGCCAATTCGCATTCATCTTGCTCATGGGTCTGGTTTACGGCCCGGAAGCGGGATCGCGCTAGTCGGCTTGCGTTTTTCCGTGGCTTGCAGGATGCGGCGCCCGCGCTTTGCGCCGGTACAGCAGGCAGGAGACGAACAGCGTCGCAATCAGCCCGATGTTCCAGACGTAGTAGGCCGAGACATAGGCCCATTGCTCCAGCCTGATGTCGGTGATGAAGACATAGTGGGTGGCGAGCACCAGGAACTGGAAGGCCGCGGCAATCGGCATCCACCAGGTTCCGCTTCGCGCAGAGCCGTAAAGCAGGAGCAGGAAGACCAAGCCGTCGGCCGACACGGCCGCCCAGGGGGGCGTGCGGTAGTCAAACGGAACGATCTGGGAAATCAGCCAGGCGACCCCCAGGGCGATGGAGAGGGCGCGTTGCCATGGCCCGCCGCGCCACAGGGCGAGGAGCGCGGTCAGAACCAGAAAGACGAGGGTGAAGAGGTAGATGGGTGACATGGCCGCCATGTCACCCTCATCGATTCAGGCCGCCCGATCAACCAGGGCCAGACGGGTTTCGCGCGGCACAGGGTCGTCCGCCTTGTCCAGACCGCCCAGACGTATGCTGCGGAAACGCGTCTGGCCTTTCACCTCGGCGAGCGCGCCGTGAAGTTCGACCATGGCCTTCTGCGCCTCGACCTGGGCCGCCATGGCGCGCGCCAGGGCGTCGAAGGCCGGCTGGCCGACGGTGGTCGAGAGGCCGGCGGCGCGACGCCCGCGCGTCAGGGCCTGGGCCAGTTGGCCCAGTCGGTCGATGGACTGGTCTTGCCCCTGTTCGGCGCGGCACAGGGCGCGTTGGATTCTCGTGGCGATGAGCGTCGCCTCTTCGCTTCTTTTCATATCACTCGTTCCGTATTGAACGGGCGCCGGGTCACCCCCCATACCGCAGGTGCTGCAGCACGAAGGCGAACCTCTGGGCGCCGGCTGCAGCTGTCAGGATCCAGGCCGCTGCGGCGGCGACGCCGAAGACGACCAGAAGGCTTCCGAGGCGCCCGCTTCCTGCTCCGAGGGACAGAAGTTGGAGTCCAGCATCGCTGCGGCGATGTAGGCCAGCTCCGTCATCACGGCCGTCGGCGTAAGGAACGCCGCTTGTTTGCGGGTCCCCTCGATCAGATGACGGACCATCCGCTTCTTCGTTTCGGTCGGAGCCAGTTGGTGAAACACGGCTTCCAACTCGCGCCATTTCAGCGGCGGCATCATGTCTTCGGGATCGGTCATCGGGCGCCCTTTCAGCGACCCGATCCAGCGCAAAATCGACCGTCTCGAACATTGGCGCCGATCCGTCTTGGGAAGCGTTCCCAATGCGCGACCGGCTTTCCGAAGCCAGCGCCAGGGCGGCGGCCACGCGGCTGTCGACCTGCAGCTTTCTCACGGCGTTTTCGCAGTGGCGGTCGACGGTTCCGGGCTTGATGCCGAGCTGGCGTGCGATCTGCTTGGAATTGAAGTGGGCATGGACGAGCTGCAGGCATTGCCGTTCCCGCTCCGTCAGCCGCTCCACCAGACTCGTCACTGGTCAGATTCCTTAACCCAACACGCGATGTTACCTTTCGCCCAGCCGGAGGGCAGGGGCAAGGGCTGGCCTGACTCTAGACGGATGCGCTTCCCCCAGCGTTGGAACAGGACTAGAACATCTCCATGATCGCCGCCGCTCTGATGATGCTCCAGCTATCCGCCGCTCCGGCCGAGACCGCCTCGGTCGAACGCACCCTGGACGCCATGCACGCCGCCGCCTCGGTCGCGGACGGCGAGGCCTATTTCGCGACCTTCACCCCGGACGCCCGCTTCATCGGCACCGACGCGGGCGAGCGGTGGAGCCTGCCGGAGTTCCGCGCCTACGCCACGCCATACTTCTCGCAAGGCAAGGGCTGGACCTATCGGCCGACGGCGCGGACCGTGACCGTCGCCCCGATCGACTGCCGCTGCATCGCCTGGTTCGACGAGGTGCTGGACAATGACGCCTATGGAACGACGCGCGGCTCGGGCGTGCTGCGCCTGACCGAGGACGGCTGGAAGATCGAGCAGTATGTCCTCAGCTTCACCGTGCCGAACGACAAGGCGCGCGCTGTCGTCGACGCCATCAAGGCCGATTGATGGAGGTTCAGGACGACGCCTTCGTGCTGTCGGCGCGGGCGCATGGCGACACGGGGGCGGTGGTCGATCTGCTGACCGAGCGTCACGGCCGTCGCGCCGCCTATGTCGCGGGCGGGGCGTCGCGTCGGATGCGGCCCTTTCTTCAGCCGGGCGCGCGGGTCGTGGCCGATCTGCGGTCGCGGACGTCGGATCAGCTGGGCTCGGCGCGGCTGGAGCCGGTGGGCGAAGGTCCGGCCGCCCTGTTCGACGACCCGCTGGCCCTGACGGGTCTCAGCGCCGCCGCTGCGGTGGCGCAGGGCGCCCTGCCGGAGCGGGAGCCGCATCCGGGCGCCTTTTACGCCTTCGAGGCGCTGATGAGCGCGTTCGCCGTGCCCGAGGTCTGGCCCGCCATTTTCGTGCGGTTCGAGGCCGGGTTGTTGGAGGACTTGGGCTTCGGTCTCGACCTGTCGCGCTGCGCCTCAACAGGGTCGATGGACGATCTGATCTGGGTCAGCCCCCGCACCGGCCGCGCCGTCAGCCGCGAGGCGGGCGCGCCCTATGCCGACAAGCTGCTGACCCTGCCGCCCTTCATGCTGGGCGCGCAGGCGGGGCTGGGCGAGGGCGACGTGAAGGCGGGGCTGGAGCTGACCGGGCACTTTCTGGAGCAGTTCGTTTTTCACGCCCTGAACCGGCCGCTGCCGCCCGCGCGCGTCTGGATGATCGACAAGCTGGGCGAGGCGGGGCGGCTGTAACTGCCCCACGGCCGCTCATCCCGATGGCAGGTTAGAGACGGGCCAACCCCGCAATCGCCTCGTGCGTTTCCTTTTCCAGCGCCGCGACCAGTTCAGCGGCGGGCAGGGCACGGCCCAGTGGCGCGGCTTGCCCGGCCCAGCGCGGCGCATAGTCGTTGTCGCCCTTGGCCTTTGCCGCCGCGTTCAACGCCTTGCCGAGATCGTAGGCATACGGATAGGCGGCGATCTTCGTCTCATCGGCGCGGCGCATGAAGGCGTTCTCGACCCCGCGCGCCGGACGGCCGGAGATGGCCGCGCTGACTCGCGTGCGGCCCGCTTCCGGTCCCGCCAGCGACGAACGATAGGCCGCATCCGCCGCCGACTCCGGGCAGGCGGCGAAAGCCGTGCCCATCTGCGCCCCGGCCGCGCCCAGCGCCAGCGCCGCCGCGATCCCGGCGCCGTCCATGACGCCGCCCGCCGCGATGACCGGAACCGGCAGGTCGCGCGCCAGCAGACGCGTCAGGGGCAGGGTGGCGAAGCGCGGATCGTCGGCCGGGTCGAAGACGCCGCGATGGCCGCCCGCCTCGACCCCCTGAGCGATCACCATGTCGAACCCGGCGGCGACGGCGGCGCGGCCTTCCTCGGGCGTGGTGGCGCTGGCGATCAGGATGCAGCCCGCCGCCTTCAGCGCCGCGATCTGATCGGCGCGCGGCAGGCCGAAATGGACGCTGACCACGGCGGGTCTTTCCTCCACCAGCACGGCCAGCTTGGCGTCGTCGGTCAGGAAGCTCTGGTAGATGTCGTTGAGGCGTTCGGGAGGGGCCGCATCGAACTCACTGAAGATCGGGCGCAGGCTGTCGATCCATGCCGCGTCGCGCGCCGGATCGGCCGCAACCGGCGCATGGCAGAACAGATTGACGTTGAACGGCCGCTCGGTCAGCCCCTTCAGTGCGAGAATAGCCTTGCGGCTCGCCTCGGCGTCGATGGCGCCCAGGGCGATGGAGCCCAGCGCCCCCGCGTTCGACACGGCGGCGGCCAGTTCGGCGGTCGAGGTTCCGGCCATCGGCGCCTGGATCAAGGGGAAGGACAGGCCGAGGCGGTCGGTCAGGGCGGTCTTCATCGGGGCTCCTTCGCGCGTTTCTGCACAGATAGGCGCTGACAATCCCGGCGTCAGGCCCCGGCTGCGCTAGACTTTCCTCGTCCGATCATTGATTCGAAGCTGTATGACCATCCACACCCCGACGCCGGACGGCGGCCGCATCGTTGAAGAGCCGATGGGCGAGGCGCTGTCGCGCCGCTATCTGGCCTACGCCCTGTCGACCATCACCAACCGCGCGCTGCCCGACGTGCGCGACGGCTTCAAGCCGGTGCACCGGCGCATCATGTACGCCATGCATCAGATGCGGCTGAACCCGCAGGCGGCCGCGCGCAAATGCGCCAAGGTCGTCGGCGAGGTCATGGGCGGCTATCACCCGCACGGCGACGCCTCGATTTACGAGGCGCTGGTCCGTCTGGCTCAGGACTTCGCCCAGCGCTATCCGCTGGTCGACGGCCAGGGGAACTTCGGCAACATCGACGGCGATAGCGCGGCGGCCATGCGCTATACCGAGTGCAAGCTGACGCCCGCCGCCGTCCTGCTGCTGGACGGCATCGATCAGGACGCGGTCGACTTCCGCCCCACCTATGACGATCAGGACGAGGAGCCGGTGGTCCTGCCGGCGGGCTTCCCCAACCTGCTGGCCAACGGGTCGTCGGGCATCGCCGTGGGCATGGCGACCTCGATCCCGCCGCACAACGTGGGCGAACTGATCGACGCCTGCCACCTGCTGCTGGAACGGCCGGACGCCACGACCGAGGATCTGGTCAGGATCGTGCCGGGACCGGACTTCCCCACCGGCGGCGTGTCGGTCGAAGGCCATGCGTCCATGCTGGACGCCTATGAGACGGGGCGGGGCGGTGTGCGCCTGCGTGCCACCTGGGACACCGAGGATCTGGGCCGAGGCGTCTGGCGCATCGTCGTCACCGAAATCCCCTATCAGGTGCAGAAGTCCAAGCTGATCGAACAACTGGCCGACCTGATCGAGAACAAGAAGGCGCCCCTGCTGGCCGACGTCCGCGACGAGTCGGCCGAGGACATCCGCCTGATCCTGGAGCCCAAGTCCCGGACGGTAGAGCCTGAAGTCCTTATGGAAAGCCTGTTCAAGCTTTCCGATCTGGAGACGCGCTTCCCCATCAACATGAACGTGCTGGACGCCACCGGCACGCCGCGCGTCATGGGGCTGAAGGAATGCCTGCGGGCCTTCCTGGATCACCGCCGCGTGGTGCTGAACCGCCGAAGCCAGTGGCGCATCGCCCGCGTCGAGAAGCGGCTGCACCTGCTGGAAGGCCTGCGCATCGTCTTTCTGAACCTGGACGAGGTGATCCGCATCGTCCGCGAGGAAGAGCAGCCCAAGGCGGCCCTGATCACGACCTTCGGGCTGAGCGAGCTTCAGGCCGACTTCATCCTCGACACCCGCCTGCGCCAGCTGGCCCGTCTCGAAGAGATGACGATCGAGAAGGAATTCAAGGAGCTGTCGGATGAACTTGCAGCGCTGCAGGCGCTGACGTCCTCCGAGGCCAAGCAGTGGAAGGCCATCGGCAAGGAGCTGGAGGCGGTGCGCAAGGCGCTGATCTCGCCGCGCCGCACCGTGATCGGCGAGGCGGTCGACGCCTCGGCCTTCGTCGCGCCGGAGGCCTTCATCCCGCGTGAGGCGATCACCGTCATCCTGTCGGATCGCGGCTGGATCCGCGCCGCCAAGGGCAAGGTCGACGACCCCTCCGAGCTGAAGTTCAAGGAAGGCGACAAGCTGGGCTTCCTGGTCCCCGCCTATACGACTGACAAGCTGCTGATCGGCGCCTCGGACGGCCGCATCTTCACCATCGGCGCCGACAAGCTGGCCTCCGGGCGCGGGCATGGCGAACCGTTGCGCCTGATGATCGACCTCGACGAGAAGGCTGAGATCATCAATGTCGTGGCGCACGAACCCGATGCGAAGCTGCTGATCGCGTCAAAGGCCGGTTACGGCTTCGTGGCGCCGGAAAACGATCTTCTGGCCCAGAAGCGCGGCGGCAAGCAGGTGCTGAACGGCGAGATGCTGGCCATGCTGCGGGTCCCCCAGACGCCTGTCGGCGATCATGTCGCGACCATCGGCGAGAACATCAAGACGCTGATCTTCCCCCTGGCCGAACTGCCCGAAATGGGCCGTGGCAAGGGCGTGAAGCTGCAGAACTACAAGCAGGGGGGCCTGTCCGACGTGGCGGTGTTCAACGCCGAACAGGGGCCGGAATGGGTCGACGGCGGCGGCCGTCGCCGCAACTGGCCGGACTGGAAGGACTGGCTGGGCAAGCGCGCCGGGGCCGGCCGCCAGGGCCCGCGCGGCCTGAGGAAGTTCCGCTGATCGTCAGCTCCTCTCCAAGGCGTGGGGAGGAGCGCGACGCCTCACGCGGCGAAGAACGACACGTAGATGCTGAACAGGAAGGCGGCCAGGAAAGCCATGAAGGCGATCCCCGCGGCCACCGCTCCGATTCCCAGGAGGACGGTGAGGGTCTGATCTCTCATCTTCATGCATCACACGTAGTACGCCGTTCTTTCACCGCACAAGCTGGGTGCGTCAGAAGACCGCGTATGTCGGGATTTTCATTAGGCGCGACGCGGGTTGCCCCCCATATTCACGCCTGATCTTTCGGAGGAGGCTCAATGATCACCTGGATCATCATCGGCGTCATCGTCGTCATTCTGCTGTTCGTCGTGGTCGGCGCCTACAACCGGCTGGTGAAGCTGGATCAGACGGCGAACCAGTCGTTCGCGGACATCGACGTGCAGCTGAAGCAGCGTCAGGACCTGATCCCCAACCTAGTCGAGACGGTGAAGGGCTACGCCACGCACGAGCGCGGCACCCTGGACGCCGTGACCCAGGCGCGCGCCGCCGCCGCGGGGGCTCGCACCGTCGATGAGAAGGTGCAGGCCGAGAACATGCTGACGGCGACGCTCGGCCGTCTGTTCGCCGTGTCCGAGGCCTATCCGGACCTGAAGGCCAACGCCAACTTCCAGCAGTTGCAGATGGACTTGTCGGACATCGAGAACAAGCTGGCCGCCGCGCGTCGCTTCTTCAACAATGCGGTCAGCGAGTTCAACGCCGTGCGCCGCCAGTTTCCGACCGTTCTGTTCGCCGGGATGTTCGGCTTCGGCGCCGACAAGCCCTTCTTCGACGTGGGCGAAAGCGAGCGCGCCGGCCTGAACGCCGCGCCGCCGACGGTGAAGTTCTAAGCCCCAATGGCGGTTTTCGGTCAGGCCGTCGGCCTCAAGACCCACATCTGGCGCAACAACGCCCGGTCAGCGATCCTGCTGGCCGGGTTCCCGGTGCTGCTGGTCGGCATCCTGTTCGGCGTCCAGGTGCTGATGATGGGGTTCGGCCTGCTGCCCAACTCGGGCGGCGATCTGGGCCAGGACCTGGCGCGGGCGGCCTCCATGCTGGGCTGGACCGTGCCCTTCGCCGCCATCGCGGCGGCGATCTGGTTCGTCATCGCCTATTTCGGCAACCAGATGATGATCGACGTCATGACCGGCGCGCGAAAGGTCGAGCGCCGGGTCGAACCGGAACTCTATAATCTGCTGGAGAACCTGGCGATCTCGCGCGGGATGAAGACGCCCGCCCTGCGCATCATCGAAAGTCCGTCGCTGAACGCCTATGCGTCCGGCCTGCACGAGGGCAACTACAGCGTCACCGTCACGCGCGGCCTGATGCAGACCCTGAACCGCGACGAGATGGAATGCGTCCTGGCGCACGAACTGACCCACGTCATCAACAAGGACGTGCGGACCATGGTGATCGCCTCGATCTTCGCAGGGATCATCAGCGTGGTGGCCGAACTGGTGTTCCGCAGCCTGTTCTATGTGCGCGGCGGCCGCGGCGGGAACAACAAGAACGCCATGCCCCTGATCCTGATCGGTCTGGCGATCGGGGTGATCGGTTTCGGCCTGGCCGCCGTCATCCGCATGACCCTGTCGCGGACGCGCGAGTATGTGGCCGACGCCGGGGCGGTGGAGCTGACCAAGAACCCGGACGCCATGATCTCGGCGCTGAGGAAGGTGTCGGGCCAGTCCAAGGTCGAGGCGCCGGACGAACTGCGCGGCATGTTCCTGGACAATACGGCCGACAAGGCGGGATTCTCGGGCCTGTTCGCGACGCACCCGCCGATCGAGAAACGCATCGCGGCGCTGGTGCAGTTCGCCGGCGGTCGGGACGACGGGCCGTGGGGCGGAGCGCCGCAAGCGGCGGGCACGGCGGTGCCGACGACCTGATCCCTTCTCCCCTTGCGGGAGAAGGTGGCTGGCGAAGCCAGACGGATGAGGGGTTGCAGGACCTTCAACTCGCCGCCCCATCTCGCGTTGAGAGACCCCTCATCCGGCCCTGGCGGGCCACCTTCTCCCACAAGGGGAGAAGGGCGTTACAGCCGCTCCCAGCCCCAGGGGCGCAATGCCTCCAGCGGGCGGAACTCGGCCTTGTAGTCCATCTTGGGCGAGCCCTGGACCCAGTAGCCGAGGTAAACATAGGGCAGCCCCACGGTCTCGGCCTGATGCAGGTGGTCGAGGATGGCGAAGCGGCCCAGGCTGCGGCGCTCCAGGGCCGGGTCGAAGAAGCTGTAGACCATCGACAGGCCGTCATGCAGCAGGTCGGTCAGGCAGACGCCGACCAGGCGGCCGGGGCCGTCATCCTCGCTGGGCAGACGGTATTCGATCAGATGGGTGCGGACGGCGGTGTCCTCGACCATCGACACATAGTCCAGCCAGCCCATGTCGCTCATGCCGCCGCCGGGGTGGCGGGCGTTCAGATAGCGGCGCAATAGGTCGAACTGCTCCATTGTCGCCTCGGCCTCGACCAGGTCGCGCGACAGGTCGGCGTTGCGCGCCAGGATGCGGCGACGTGAGCGCGAGGGTTCGAAATCCGCTACCGGAATGCGTACCGAGACGCAGGCGATGCAGGCCTCGCACGCCGGGCGATAGGCGATGTTCTGGCTGCGGCGGAACCCGGCCTGGGTCAGGGCGTCGTTGACGTCGGCCCCGTCGCTGAACGGCAGGTTTGCGAAGACCTTGCGCTCGAACTGCCCTGGCAGATAGGGGCAGGGCGCGCTGGCGGTCATGAAGAAGCGGAGCTGGCGCGAGAAGAAGTGCTGGGTCACGGCTGTCGCTCCGTGACGAAATCAGCGCCCGCACAGGGGCTGGATGGGTACGCGCGGCTCATATTCTGATTTGGCGCGCAACCAGCCGTTTTCGCAAGCCTTCTTCGTGCGGCGAGGGCGTCGCCGCACGGCCTCACAGGCTGGTGTCCGTGGGCAGGACCGGCGCTTCGCGCAGCAGGACGATGGCGATGCGGCGGTTGCCCGCCAGCGACGGGTCGTCGGGATAGAGGGGATCGGACCCCGCCTTGCCTGCGACGGAATAGACCCGGTCGGTGTTCACGCCTGAGCCCTGCAGCACCAGACGCGAGGCGTCGGCGCGGGCCGAGGACAGGGGCCAGTCGCCGGGGCTGCTGGCGCGGCTGGAGCCGGCGACGGCGTTGGTGTGGCCGGTGATGGAGATGCGGTTGGGCAGCTGGTTGATGACCTTGGCCACGGCGCGCAGCAGCAACTGGGCGCGCGGATTGGGGCGCGAGGAGCCGTTCTCGAACATCGAGCGGCCTTCCTGATCCACCAGCTGGATGCGCAGGCCCTCGGGCGTCTGGTCGATGATCAGCTGTTTCGACAGTTCGGCCAGTTCCGGCATGGACTGCATGGCCTGGCGCAGGGATTCGGCGGCGCTGGCGAAGTCGGCGGCCTCGCGACGGGCGATCTCGGCGCGCAGGGCGGCCTCGCTGGCCGAGGCGAGGTTGGAGTTCTGGCCCGCTTCCTGCGGCGCGTCTGGGGCTTCGGGGGCCAGCTGTTCGATGACGGCGTTGGAGCCGGCGCCCTTGGCCCCCTCGGAATCGCCCAGCGAGGTGCCGCCCAGGATGCCGCCGGACCCTGAGGTCGAGGCCGAGACGTTGGCCGGGGCGAAATATTCGGCGATGCCGCGCTTCTGCTCCGGATCGGTCGTGTTGATCAGCCACATCAACAGGAAGAAGGCCATCATGGCGGTGACGAAGTCGGCGTAGGCCACCTTCCACGCGCCGCCGTGGTGGCCGTGTCCGGATACCTTCTTCACCTTCTTGATCAGGATCGGGCGATCATTCAGCGCCATGGGGCGGGTCCGTCTTAACCGTGTTCGTTCGCCCTAAATCCCATGAGGGGCTTAAGAAGCGGTTGCGGCGCCATGCGACGGCCCGCCGCGCCCTTGCCGATACGGGCTTCACGGCCTAGCTGAGGGCCATGTCCGACGCGTCCGCTTCACCTGCCGCCGATTTCGATCCTCGCGCCTATCGCCGGGCGCTGGGCGGGTTCGCGACGGGGGTGTGCGTGGTCACGGCCCATACGGTCGACGGGCCGCTGGGGATCACGGTGAACAGCTTCACCTCCGTCTCGCTGGACCCGCCGTTGGTGCTGTGGTGCATGGACATCAAGTCCGACCGCCACGACGCCTTCGCCGGGGCGGATCGGTTCGCCGTGCATATGCTGCCGGTCGAGGATCAGGCCATGTCCGACCGTTTCGCCTGGGGCGTCTGCCGCCTGTCGGACGATGAGTTCGCGGTGGATGATCCCGAGCCGCCGCGCCTGCTGAACGCGGTGACGCGGCTGACCTGTCGGACGCACGACCGCATCGTCATGGGCGACCACCTGGTCATCGTCGGCCGGGTCGAGGCGTTCGATACCCGACCGGGCGATGCGCTGACCTATTTCCGGGGCAAATACGGCAAAGCGGTCGATCCCACCGCCTGATCCTTCTCCCCTTGTGGGAGAAGGTGGGCCCGAAGGGCTCGGATGAGGGGTCTCTCCGAAATCTGAAATGAAAGGGGGGCTGGCGTCGGCCGATGTCCAGCAACCCCTTATCCGTCTCGCTACGCGAGCCACCTTCTCCCACAAGGGGAGAAGGGAAAGATCAGCCTATCATCCGCGCGGCTTGCGGCGCGAAATAGCTGATGACGCCGGATGCGCCTGCGCGCTTGAAGGCGTGCAGGCTTTCCAGGATGGCGCGGTTCGGGTCCAGCCAGCCGTTGGCGAAGGCGGCCTGCATCATCGCGTACTCGCCGGACACCTGATAGGCGAAGGTCGGCACCTTGAACGTCTGCGACACCAGTCGGACGATATCCAGATAGGGCAGGCCCGGCTTGACGATCAGGGCGTCGGCGCCTTCCGACAGGTCCATCGCCACTTCGCGCAGAGCCTCCTCGGCGTTGGCGAAGTCCATCTGATAGGTCTTCTTGTCGCCGGTCAGCGACTTGGACGAACCCACCGCGTCGCGATAGGGGCCATAGAAGGCCGAGGCGTATTTGGCCGCATAGCTGATGATCAGCGTGTCGCTGAGTCCGTTGGCCTCCAGCGCCTCGCGGATGGCTTGGACGCGGCCGTCCATCATGTCGGACGGGGCCACGGCGTCGGCGCCCGCGTGGGCGTGGATGAAGGCCTGTTCGGCCAGCCGTTCCAGCGTCGGATCGTTGACGATGCGGCCGTTCTCCAGAACGCCGTCGTGGCCGTGGTCAGTGTAGCAGTCCAGCGCCACGTCGGTCATGACGCCGATCTCGGGCGCGGCGTCCTTGATGGCGCGGATGCAGTCGGGGATCAGGCCGTCCGGGTCGGTGGCGACGGTGGCGACATTGTCCTTCAGCCCATCGTTCACGTTCGGGAACAGGGCGACCATCGGAATGCCCAGATCGCGCGCCTCGACGGCGGCCTTGGCGGCCTCCTTCGGCGACAGGCGGAAGACGCCCGGCATGGACGCGACCGGCTGGCGGTCTTCCGGGCCGTCATGGACGATCAGCGGCCAGATCAGGTCGGCCGGCGTCAGGGTCGTCTCGGCGACCAGGCGGCGCACCCACGGCTGCGAACGCAGGCGACGCGGGCGGGCGTAGGGGAAGGCGGCGGGCTGGAAGGGCATGGTCATGCGCGCGGCTTAAAACAAAGCGCGGGGAGAGGCAAAAGACGAACTGTCCAAGCGAGCGCGTACCCTTTCTCCCCGCTCATCCCGGCGGACGCCGGGATGAGCGGAAATCTGATAGGGGCGCCGACAGCAAGGTGACGCGCGCGACGCCAGCCGTTAGAAGCGCCCCGAACGCCCCGTCAGAGGGCAGGCTGTAATGCGGGAGCTTTCATGGACTTCGCCCTCACCGACGATCAACGCGCCATTCAGGACGCGGCCCGCGCCTTCGCCGAGGCCGAACTGGCCCCGCATTCGGCCCGCTGGGACGAGGACAAGCATTTCCCGGTCGACGTGCTGAAGGCCGCCGCCGAAATGGGCTTCGCCGGCATCTATACGGGCGAGGAACACGGCGGCATGGGTCTGGGCCGGGTCGAGGCGGCGCTGATCTTTGAAGAGCTGTCGCGCGGCGATGTGGCGACGGCCGCCTTCATCTCGATCCACAACATGGCGACGTGGATGATCGACAGCTTCGGCTCGGACGAACTGAGGGCGCGCTTCGTGCCGTCGCTGGTCGGGATGGAGAAGATCGCCAGCTACTGCCTGACCGAGCCGGGCTCGGGCTCGGACGCGGCGGCGTTGCGGACGACGGCGGTGCGCGACGGCGACCACTATGTGCTGAACGGCGCCAAGGCTTTCATCTCGGGCGCCGGGACGTCGGACGTCTATGTCGTCATGGTCCGCACCGGCGGCGAGGGGCCCAAGGGCATCTCGACCATCGTGGTCGAGGCGGGGACGCCCGGCCTGTCGTTCGGCGCCAATGAGAAGAAGATGGGCTGGAACGCCCAGCCGACTGCCGTGGTCAGCTTCGATGACTGCCGCGTGCCGGCCGCCAACCTGGTGGGCGAGGAAGGCGCGGGCTTCAAATACGCCATGGCCGGTCTGGACGGCGGGCGCCTGAACATCGCCGCCTGCTCGCTGGGCGGGGCGCGTCTGGCGCTGGAGACGGCCCAGGAATACGTCGCCGGCCGCAAGCAGTTCGGCCAGGCCATCGGCCAGTTCCAGAACACCCAGTTCGAGCTGGCGGACATGGCCACGGATCTCGAGGCCGCCCGCCTGATGGTGCTGCGCGGCGCCTGGGCCATCGACACCAGCCATCCGGAAAAGACCAAATGGTGCGCCATGGCCAAGCGCCTGACGACCGACGCCTGCTTCCAGATCGCCGATCAGGCGCTGCAGTTGCACGGCGGCTACGGCTATCTGAAGGACTATCCGCTGGAGCGGATCATGCGCGACCTGCGCGTTCACCGCATCCTGGAAGGCACCAATGAGATCATGCGCGTGATCGTGGCGCGCGAGCTAGCGCGCTAGAGCGAAATCGGTTCACGCGCGATCGCATGTGAACCCAGATATTCGCTCAAAGCATTGATACTGGACCATTGATCTGAGTTCGGATTGTTTCAATTCGAATCGATAATGGTCTAGGCGTCAGCCGCAGCGCCTCGCCAGGTTCACCAGCGCGGCGGACCGGCCCAGGTACCACGGCTCGTCCGCCTCGTTCGGGGCGTCGAGATCGACGTTGCGCGCCTGTCTCAGCGCGGCCTTGCCTTCGGGCGACAGGGTGTAGACCTGCCGGTCCATCTCATCGACCGAGGGCGTCAGCGCATAGTCCGTGTTGTCGATCGTCACGGTCAGGACGCGCTCGCCGGGGCCGGGCGATCCCGGAAAATCATAGAAATACTGGAACGTGATCTGTCCGCCCGCGCAGTGCGCGCGGGTGATGACCGAGGTGAAGTTCCAGTTCAGGAAGCTGGCCACTGGCCCTTCGCCCGATACGTCGTGCGTCACCCACTGCGCGCTCCTTTCATCGACGGGAGCGGCCGTCAGGGTCAGGGCGGCTGTCATCGCGGCGATGAGCATGGGGGAGGTCTTTCGTGAGCTGGACGGAGCCATACCAACGCTGCTGCAGCGCGAATGCAAGACGGCTCTTCGGCTTTACCCGCGACGGCCTCGGCTCTAGAGGCAAGACATGAGCACTGAATCCGAAGTCATCACCCGCATCGAGAACGGTGTCGGCCGTATCACCCTGAACCGGCCCAAGGCGATTCACGCCCTGAACCGGGCCATGTGCGAGACGATGATCGAGGCGCTGCTGGCCTGGCGCGCGGACGACGCGGTTCAGTCGGTGCTGATCGACCACGCGGGCGAGCGCGGCTTCTGCGCGGGCGGCGACATCCGCATGATCGCCGAGAGCGGGGCAGGGGACGCCTCGGAGGCCAAGGCCTTCTTCAAGGCCGAGTATCAGCTGAACCATCTGATGTTCGTCTATCCCAAGCCGATCACGGCGGTGGTGGACGGCATCGTCATGGGCGGCGGCGTGGGCATCAGCGAACCCGCCGACGTCTGCATCGCCACCGAGCGCACCACCTACGCCATGCCCGAGACCGGCATCGGCCTGTTCCCCGACGTGGGCGGCGGCTGGTTCCTGCCGCGCCTGCCGGGCCAAACGGGCGTCTGGCTGGCGCTGACCGGCGCGCGGCTGAAGGCGGCGGATACGGTGGCGCTGGGCATCCATACGCACTTCGTCGCGTCGGAGGCCGTTGAGGCGCTGAAGGTCGACCTGCTGGCCGCGCCCGCCGATCCGAAGGCGGTCGCCGATTACGCCGCCGGAGACGCCGGGCCGTCGCCGCTGGCGTCGCACCGCGAGGCCATCGACCGCCTGTTCGCCTTCGACACGGTGGAAGAGATCGTCGCCGCCCTTCAGGCCGAGGGTTCGGAGTGGGCGCAGAAGCAGCTCGACATCCTGAAGACTAAGTCGCCGCAGTCGCTGAAAGTCTCTCTGCGCCAGATCCGCACGGGCGCGACGCTGACCGACTTCGCCGACAACATGGCGATGGAATACGCCCTGGGCGGCCGTGTCGTGCAGACCCACGATTTCCAGGAAGGCGTGCGCGCCGTCATCATCGACAAGGATAATGCGCCTCAGTGGTCGCCGGCCGAGCTTTCTTCGGTTTCAGAGGCCCAGATCGAGGCCCTGTTCGCGCCCCTGCCTGCGGGTGAGGCATGGAAACCGCTGATCGGCTGATTTCGCGCAAGCTTCATTGTTCCGGGCGGGGGAAAAGCCTATCTTGGCGGCATGACTAGTCGCTGGACCCCCGAATCCTGGAGAAACAAGCCCGTCCTGCATATGCCGACGGACTATCCGGACGCCGCCGAGCTGGCGCGCGTCGAAGACGAGCTGCGCGCGATGCCGCCCCTCGTCTTTGCGGGCGAGGCGCGCAAGCTTACCGATCACCTGGCCCAGGTCGAGGCGGGCGACGCCTTCCTGCTGCAGGGCGGCGACTGCGCCGAGAGCTTCAAGGAGTTCTCGACCGACAACATCCGCGACACCTTCCGCCTGATCCTGCAGATGGCGGTGGTGCTGACCTTCGCCGGCCGCAAGCCGGTGGTGAAGGTCGGCCGCATCGCCGGTCAGTTCGCCAAGCCGCGCTCGTCGCCGGTCGAGGAGATCGGCGGGGTCGAGCTGCCGTCCTATCGCGGCGACATCATCAACGGCATGGGTTTCACCCCGGAAGAGCGCACGCCCGATCCGCAGCGCCTGATCCGCGCCTATAATCAGTCGGCCTCGACGCTGAACCTGCTGCGCGCCTTCGCGGGCGGGGGCTATGCCGACCTGTACAACATCCATCGCTGGACGCTGGGCTTCGCCGATGACGGCGCTGGCGCAGCCTACCGCGAACTGGCCGACAAGATCACCGAGGCGCTGGCCTTCATGGAGGCGGTCGGCGTCACGCCCGAAACGCATCCCGACCTGTCGCGCGTCGAGGTCTTCACCAGCCACGAAGCCCTGCTGCTGAACGTCGAGAGCGCTCTGACGCGCCTGGACGGCTCGACCGGCGAATGGTTCGACACCTCGGCCCACATGCTGTGGATCGGAGAGCGCACCCGCCAGCTGGACGGCGCCCACATCGAGTTCATGCGCGGCATCTCCAACCCCATCGGGGTCAAGTGCGGGCCGACCATGACGGCGGACGACCTGCTGCCGCTGATCGACGCCCTGAACCCGAATAACATTCCGGGTCGCCTGACGCTGATCGGCCGCTTCGGTCACGACAAGGTGGGCGACCGCCTGCCGGGTCTGATGCGGGCGGTGAAGGCGGCGGGCAAGCGCGTCATCTGGTCGATCGACCCGATGCACGGCAATACGCTGAAGGCCGGCAACGGCTACAAGACCCGGCCCTTCGACCGCGTCATGGGCGAGGTCCGCACATTTATTGATGTTGCGGAGGCCGAGGGCGTCCACCCCGGCGGCGTCCACCTGGAGATGACCGGCCAGAACGTCACTGAATGCATCGGCGGCGCCCAGGCGGTGACCGAGGACGACCTGTCGAGCCGTTACCACACCCACTGCGACCCGCGCCTGAACGCGGATCAGGCGCTGGAGATGGCCTTCCTGGTCGCCGAGCGTCTCAAGGCCGGGCGGCAGGCCCGGTCCGAGGCCGCATGACGGCAGAAGACGAAACGCCCGGCCGCGTCGCCTATCAGGGCGCGCCGGGCGCCTTCAGCCACGAAGCCTGCCTGGACCTGCGTCCGTGGGACGAAGCGGTCGGCTTTGAGACCTTCCAGGGCGCGATCGACGCCGTCCTGAGCGGCGACTGCCATTGCGCCCTGATCCCCGTCGAGAACTCGACCGTAGGCGTGGTCGAGCCCGCCGCTACGCTTGTGAAAGAGGCGGGACTTGTGGCGGTCAGCGACGCCTGGCGGCCGATCCGTCTGGCCCTGTTGGGCGTGCCCGAGGCGCGGCTGTCGGACGTGAAGACGGCCGAGAGCCACCCGGTGGCCCTGCAGCAGTGCTCCAAAGCCCTGAAAGAGATGGCGATCACGGCCGTCGAGGTGTTCGACACCGGGGGCGCGGCCGCTGCGGTGGCCGAGGCGGGTGACGTCTCGCGCGCCGCCGTTGCGCCTGCTCGCGCGGCTGAGGTCTATGGACTGTCGGTTCTGCGCAACGATCTGCAGGATTTCAGCGACAATCGCACACGGTTTGTCCTCTTCACGGCTCCTGAGGCTTGACCGCGCATAAAATTTGCTGTTGTAAGGCCCGGTCGGATCAACCCTGATCCAGAAACCGGACCGGATTCATGTCCTCGCTGCGCGCACAAATGACCCTTGAAACCACCTCGCGCGCGGTGGCCGGTTTTTATTTTGGCTACGGCTATTACGGCTTTCGATACGCCGGCTGAGGCGTCGGGCTTCTAACCAGACCCTGACTGTCTCGCTGGCGACCGCTTCTCCCTAAGCGGCCAGTACGCGCGTTCACGCCTGACCTTCTGTCGGCGGGACGCGACCTCCCCATCGAAATCCCATGCCGAAAGCCATCTCCCATGTCGCAATCCGCCATCCAGCAAGTCTGGCCCGCCGAAACCGTTGAACTGAGCGCCGAACAGAAGGCGCTGGCCGCCTTGCGCGCCGAGATCGACAGCCTGGACGATCAGATCCTCGAACTGTTCGAGCGCCGCCTGTCCGTCGCCGCCCAGGTGGGCAAGGCCAAGGATGCTCCGACCGGCCCCCACACCAAGCTGCGTCCCGACCGCGAACAGGCCGTCCAGGCCCGCATCCTGAAGCAGTGCGAACCCGAGAACCGCGAGGCGGTCGAGCATCTGTGGCGCGAGATCGTCGGTTGGGGGCTGGCCCGTCAGGGCCGCCTGCAGGTCCAGGTCTGGGCCCCGATTGATCCGGCCAAGGCCGTGGACGGCGCCCGCCTGCGCTTCGGCGCCGCCGCCGACATCAAGCTGGTCCTCGATCCGCAGGCCGCCCTGGCCCATGCGGCCGAGGGCAAGGGCGTGGCCGTCCTGTCCATCAGCGGCGACGATCCCTGGTGGATCGGCCTGCGTCGCGAATGGTCGATGCTCAGCGTCTTCGACGGCTACGGCGGCGAGACGCCGTCGTCTCTGGCTGTCGGCAAGATCGATCCGCCGGCCCTGCCCAAGGGCCGCCGCGTGGTCGTCACCGCGGGCGGCGATGCGGGCGACGGTTCGGGCGCGCGTCGCTGGGGCCTGAACACTCACCACGGCTGGAGCCTGGCCCTGACCGACGCCGATGTGGCGCCGGGCGATGTCGAAGGCTGCGTCGGCGCCATCGGCTGACCGCAGGCCGTTAACTCCGTCTCAAAGCAGGGTGGGCGAGGGTGGCTGCATGGCCCAGCCCGCCCTGCATCGATCGCGCCGCGTCGTCGCCCTTGCGGCGGCTGCGCTGACGCTTGCGGGCTGCGGCGTGAACGAAGCCGATCCCCATCGCTTCGAGACCCTGGCGCAGTCGGTGGCCTCCATTCCAGTGTCGGCTGAAGACGAGGGCGAGGCGCGGCCGACCGTCACGCCGGATCAGCCGCGCGAGCGAGCTGCGCCGTTGAAGGTCGAGCTGATGACCCCGCACGAATTGTGGGACGCACGCGAAGGCGTGACAGCCAGGGTTCGCCTCGCCTCCGCGTCAACGCCGACGAACGACCCTGATCCCGAGACGCCGCCTGCGGCCGTTGCGGCGCAGCCCGCGACCGCCGTCCGCCAGGTGCAACTCGGCGCCTATTCCAGCGAAGACGGCGCCCGCGCGGCCTGGGCGCGGCTGAGCCGAGGGCCGGGCGGGGCGGCGCTGTCCGGGCTTCAACCCGCCTATGAGGCGGTGGAGGTAGGCGGGCGTCGTCTGATCCGGCTGAAGGTCGCCGCCTCCGTCGAACAGGCTCAGGCCCTGTGCCGCGACCTGGCGGCCTCGGACCCCTGGTGCGCGCGATCCGGCGCCGCTGCGGCCTGATCGTCCACAGGCTCAGCTTAAGGTTTCGTTGACGATTGGCCCGCGGAGGCTGATCTTGCGGCCCATGGGCGGGCGGCGGACGAAGATGAGTCGCGCCTGCTGATCACAGTGGGATTTCACATGGCGCAGCCTCAGGTCATCGTCATCGGCAATGAAAAGGGCGGGGCGGGCAAGTCCACCCTGGCCATTCACATCGTCACCGGCCTTCTGCACGCCGGACGCAAGGTCGCCATCATCGATCTGGACCTGCGTCAGCGCTCGCTGGAGCGGTTCTTCGCCAACCGCGTCGCCTGGACCAAGGCTAACGGCCATGATCTGCCGCTGCCCTTCGTGCCGGACATGGGCGACGGCAAGGCCCTGCATAAGGCTGACGAGGCTGAGCAACTGGCGCGTTTCGAAGCCGCCTACGCCGAGGCGAGGGGCGTCGCCGACGTCATCGTCATCGACACGCCGGGCGGGGACACGGCTCTGTCGCGCGCCGCGCACGGCCGCGCAGACCAGATCGTCACCCCCATGAACGACAGCTTCGTCGACTTCGACCTGCTGGGCGAGGTGGACCCGGTGACGCTGGATCTGATCCGTCCCTCCATCTATTCGGAAAGCGTCTGGGAGGCGCGCAAGCATCGCGCCGTCACCGAGGGCCGTCAGGTGACGATCGACTGGATCGTCGTCACCAACCGTCTGGCCGTGGCCGAGGCCCGCAACCGGCGCCGTCTGGCCTCACGCATGGCCAAGCTGGCCAAGCGGGTCGGTTTCCGTGTCGGGCCGGGCCTGCGCGACCGGGTCATCTATCGCGAACTCTTCCCCTTCGGCCTGACGGTGGCGGACCTGTCGAACGACATCCGTCCGGTGTCGGTGTCCCTGGCCCACGTCGCTGCGCGTCAGGAGATGCGCAACCTGATGCAGGCCCTGGGTCTGGACGACGCCATCGCCGCCATGGACGCGGCGGCCTGATCGCTTCATGGGCCTGATCTGGTTGGGTCTGGCCGCTGTGGCCCTGTGGGCCATGGTGCGACTGGGCCGCCAGACCGAGCGCGCCCGGCGCGGTCACTGGCGCATCTCCGCCACCTTATTGAGCGCCGCCCTGCTGGCCGGGGCGGTGTTCGCCGCCGCGCGCGGAGCCTGGCTGATCGCGGGCGGCATGGCGTCTGCGGGCGTCTGGCTAGCCGTGCAGTCGCGCATCCGGCCTGTGGCGGGCAGGGCGGCCAAACCCAATGAGCCCATGAGCAAGGCCGAGGCGCGCTCCATTTTGGGCGTCGCGGTCGATGCGGACGCCCAGACGATCCACGCGGCCTGGCGCCGCCTGATGGCCCGCGCGCATCCGGATCAGGGCGGAACCGAGGGGCTGGCCGCCCGCGTCAACGCCGCGCGGGATCGGCTGCTGAAAGGGTAGGGCGCTTTCCTTCTCCCCTTGTGGGAGAAGGTGGCCCGTAGGGTCGGATGAGGGGTGTCGGCGCGACATGCAGCGCTTTTCCTTCGCCAGATTCTCAGGCCGACGAGGCGCTCACACCCCCTCATCCGTCTGCCTCCGGCAGTCACCTTCTCCCGCAAGGGGAGAAGGAAGTGGATTAGGTATTTTAATACCTCATTTAAAATATTTAATAAAATCAAATATCTATGCCGAAATCGTCGTCGTAACCGACATTGACCTTCGGCGCGCGACCCTCTATCACCCCGGCCTCCGCTCGATCCATCTGGTTCGGGCCGCGTTTTTCGTCTTCCAGGACCCTCATCATGCTGAAGAGCACCACGGCTTCGCTGAAGCCGGCCGAGGTCGAGAAGAAGTGGATCCACATCGACGCCGAAGGCGTCGTGGTGGGCCGCCTCGCGACCTTCATCGCCAACCGCCTGCGCGGCAAGCACCTGCCGACCTACACCCCGCACGTCGACTGCGGCGACTACGTCGTCGTCACCAACGTCGACAAGGTGGTGTTCACCGGCAAGAAGAACACCGACAAGGTTTACTATCGCCACACCGGCCACCCGGGCGGCATCAAGGAAACCACCCCGGAGAAGGTTCTGGGCGGTCGTTTCCCCGAGCGCGTGCTCGAAAAGGCCGTTGAGCGGATGCTGCCCAAGGAGTCGCCGCTGGCTCGCAAGCAGATGACCCACCTGCGCCTGTTCGCCGGCGCGACTCACGAACACGAAGCCCAACAGCCCACGACCATCGACTTCAAGTCGATGTCGTCCAAGAACACCCGGAGCGCCTGAGCATGACCGACGTGACTCAAGACACCGCCGCCGGCTTTGACGCCCTGAAGGGCCTGGGCACCGCTGCCGCCGAGGAAATCGTCCGCGAGCCGAAGATCGACGCCCTGGGCCGTTCGTACTCGACCGGCAAGCGTAAGAACGCCATCGCCCGCGTGTGGGTGAAGCGCGGCACCGGCAAGATCACCGTCAACGGCAAGGACGTGGCTGCGTATTTCGCCCGCCCCGTGCTGCAGATGATGGTCGCTCAGCCGCTGACCGTCTCGGACCGCGCCACGCAATACGACGTGATCTGCACCGTCGAAGGTTCGGGCCTGTCGGGCCAGGCCGGCGCCATCCGCCACGGCCTGTCGCACGCCCTGACCCACTACGAGCCGGAACTGCGCAAGGTTCTGAAGCCGCACGGCTTCCTGACCCGCGACAGCCGCGTCGTCGAGCGTAAGAAGTACGGCCGCGCCAAGGCTCGCCGCAGCTTCCAGTTCTCGAAGCGCTAATCGCCGAACCCGGCGATGGGTTTACGAAGGGGCGCTTCGAGGCAACTCGAAGCGCCTTTTCTTTTGTCCTTCTCCCCTTGTGGGAGAAGGTGGCGGCCGCAGGCCGACGGATGAGGGGTTTCGCCTCATTCAATGTCGCCGTCAGAATGTCGCGTCAGTGCGACCCCTCATCCGACCCGCTGCGCGGGCCACCTTCTCCCACAAGGGGAGAAGGATCAGGAGCACGAGATGACCCACACCATCTTCATCGACGGCGAGGCCGGAACTACCGGTCTGGAGATCCGCGAGCGTCTGGAGGCGCGCGGCGATCTGGAGCTGATGCTGCTGGGCGACCGTCGCCGCGATGTCGAGGCGCGGCGCGAGGCGTTGAACAGCGCCGACGCGGTCATCCTGTGCCTGCCTGACGATGCGGCCCGCGAGGCGGTGTCGATGATCGAGAATCCGTCGGTGCGGGTTATCGACGCCTCGACCGCCTACCGGGTGGCGGACGGCTGGACCTATGGCTTCGCCGAGATGGATGCGGACCAGCGCGCGGCCATCGCCGCCTCGACGCGGGTATCGAACCCCGGCTGCTATCCGACCGGCTTCATCGGCCTGATGCGGCCGCTCGTGAAGGCGGGGCTGGTCCCAGCCGACTGGCCCGTGACGATCAATGCGGTGTCCGGCTATTCCGGCGGCGGCAAGGCCATGATCGCCGAGTTTGAAGCTGAGGGCGCATCCACCGCCTTCCGCGCCTATGGCCTGACGCTGAAGCACAAGCATGTGCCGGAAATGACGAAGCACGCGGGCCTGTCGCGCCCGGTGCTGTTCTCGCCCGCTGTGGGGAATTATCGCCAGGGGATGCTGGTCGAAGTTCCGCTGCATCTGTCGGCCCTGCCGGAGACGCCCTCGGTCGAGCGGCTGCACGGCGCTCTGGTCGAGGCCTATGAGGGGCAGCGCTTCGTCGAGGTCGCCGAGATCGACGAAACCGAGGCCATGACCGGCATCGAGCCTGAGGGCCTGAACGGCACCAACCGGATGCGCCTGCATGTCTTCGGCGATCGCGGCGGAGAGCAGGCGCGTCTGGTCGCCCTGCTGGACAATCTGGGCAAGGGCGCCTCGGGCGCGGCGGTTCAGAACCTCAACATCATGCTGGGCCTGGACGAGGCGACGGGCCTCAGCTGACGGGGTTCAGGGCGCCAGGCGGGGCGCCAGTTCGGGGGCTGCGGCGATCAGGTCGCGCGCGACCAGGGCGGCGATGACCTGCGCGCCCTCGGGGCCCAGATGGGTGTAGTCGAAGTCCTCGGCGTGACGGTCGTGGGGGCCTGCCGTCGTCGCCACGGCGAGCGGCGCGGCGGGCGAGTTTCCGGCCTGAAGCTCGGACAGGAAGTCGGGCGGAGGCGCGCCGGGCGCCATGCGAGCGGCTTCAAGCGCGCCCATGCTCTGGACCAGGTCGCCGCTGGCGGCGTGCAGGTCGATCAAGGGCGCGCCGGTCTCGCGCGCCACGCGGCGCACGGCCTCGGCCCAGGGCTCAAGCGTGTCCTGCAGGCGGCCGTTGCTG
Organism: Brevundimonas olei; assembly: GCF_037055245.1. Lineage (GTDB taxonomy): Bacteria > Pseudomonadota > Alphaproteobacteria > Caulobacterales > Caulobacteraceae > Brevundimonas > Brevundimonas olei. The sequence goes on along the minus strand of NZ_CP146369.1, from coordinate 2,375,108 downwards.
AAGGATCGGCGCGTCAGGGGCGTCACCAGGACCGGCCGCGCGCCGCGCGCCCTGGCTTCGTCGACATAGGCCCTGAGGTTGGCGGGAAACTCTGTCGCCAGCTCGGTGGAGCTGCGCTTGCCCGGCTGATCGTTATGGCCGAACTGGATCAGCACCCAGACCGCCCCATAGCCGGGCGTCGCCATTTCGTTCAGGGCCAGATCCCATGAACCTTCCGCGCGATAGGTCGAGGTGCTGCGGCCCTGACGCCCCAGGTTGACGCAGGCCAGGGACGACAGGACGTGCCGGCCGCAGAAGGCGCCGCCCCAGCCGCTGCCGACCGAGGTCGTCGAGTCCCCGACCAGTATGATCTTTTCGGCGTCGATCGGCCGCTCCTGGGCTCTGACCGCGCCGGCGCAGACCAGGGTCGCCGCGATAGCGGCCGGCAGGGCGCATCGGATCATCAGACCCGGCGGGCCTTGATCGCGGACTCCACCGTCAGGGCGAAGAAGATGGCGGCGATGATGATCAGCAGGCCGTAATCGTGGCCGGGGAAGACCAGTGGCGCGCCCGCCGCCAGGATGATCAGCGCGGGAAACAGGCTGGCCCAGACGGCGGTGGAGGCGGCGTCAGGATGGATCATCGGCGGCCGCTGCAGGCTCATTCGCCGGGCCATCACGCCGTTCAGCGGCACGAAAACGGCCGGAACGACCACGGCGATGACCACATACTTCAGCAACTGACCCGGCGCGCCGAACAGGGTCGCCGTGGCGATCAGCAGGATCAGCGGAATGGCCGTGGTCAGGGCCAGCAGCAGGTTGGGCTCGATACGCTTCAAGACTTCACTTTCACATAGGCGCCGGGCGCCGGTTCGATAGGCTTCAACGGCCCGACCTTGGGATCACGCGCCGGGATCTGCGCGCCGGACCGGGCGTGCAGCCAGTCGGCCCAGTGCGGCCACCAACTGCCGGGATGCTGTTCCGCCCCCGCTTGCCACTCCTGAAGCGTTTCGGGAAGGGCGGCGTTGATCCAGTGCTGATACTTCTCGGCCGAGGGCGGGTTGATGACCCCGGCGATATGGCCCGATCCGGCCAGCGTATAGGTCACCGGCCCGCCGAACAGCCGGGCCGAACGATAGACGGAGTTCATCGGCGCGATGTGGTCCTCGCGGCTGGCCTGGAAGTAGAGCGGGATGCGGACCTTCGACAGGTCGATGCGCTCGCCGTCGATCTCCAGCTCGCCCCCGGCCAGGGCGTTCCGGCCATACATCAGGCGCAGGTATTGCAGGTGCAGCCGCTTGGGCATCCGCGTCTGATCGGCGTTCCACGCCAGCAGGTCGAAGGCGGGCGGCGCCTTGCCCATCAGATAGTTGGACACGAAGAAGGACCAGATCAGGTCATTGGCGCGAAGGGCGTTGAAGGTGTCGGCCATCGCCGTGCCGGGCAGGACGCCGCCCGCCTCGTCCATCAGCCGCTCGATCTCGGCCAGCCAGTGCTCGTCGGTGAACAGCAGCAGGTCGCCCGCCTCGGCGAAGTCGTGCTGGGCGGCGAAGAAGGTGGCCGAGGCGACACGGTCGTCCCCCTTGGCCGCCATGTGCGCCAGGGTGGCGCCCAGCATGGTGCCGCCGATGCAGTAGCCGACGGCGTTCAGATGTTTCTGGCCGGTCTGCTCCAGCGTCTTCTCGACGGCGCGATAGACGCCCTTCTTCATATAGTCGTCGAGGCCGAACTCAGCCTTGTCGCGGTCCGGGTTGACCCATGAGCAGACGAAGACGGTGAGGCCCTGGGCGCTCAGCCAGCGGATCAGGGAGTTCGCCGGCTGCAGGTCCATGATGTAGAATTTGTTGATCCACGGCGGGAAGATCAGCAGCGGGACGGCGTGCTGCTGATCCGTTGCGGCGTCGTACTGGATCAGCTCGAACAGCTCGTCGCGCCAGACGACCTGACCCGGCGCCGTGGCGACGTTCTCGCCCAGGACGAAGCGGCCGTAGTCGGCCTGGCTGATCTTCAGCGACCCGGCGCCGCGCTCCAGGTCGGCGGCGAAATTCTGCATCCCGCGCACCAGGGATTCGCCGCTGGTCTCAGCCAGGGCTTTCAGCGCCACGGGGTTCGACGCCAGGAAGTTGGCGGGCGAAAAGGCGTCGGTCAGCAGGCGGGTGAAGAACTCGGCCCGGCGCTTCACACGCGGGTCCACGTCCTCGACGCTGGAGACCAGGCTGTTCATCCAGTCCGAAGTGGCCAGATAGGACTGGCGCATCATGTCGAACATGGGGTTTTCGGACCAGGCGGGGTCGCGGAACCGCTTGTCGGCCGGGGCGGGGTTGTCGACCGTCTCGCCCATGGCGCGGCGCGTGGTGGTCGACCACAGCTCCATATAGCGGCCGAACAGGTCGGCCTGGGCCTGAAACAGCTTTTCGGGCCGGGCGGCCAGGCTGGTCATGATCGAGGACATGGCCGGGGCCACGTTGAACGGATCGGGCGACAGGGCGGCGGGCCGGTCGGCCTGCGACAGGGCCGCCTCGGCCACCGCCGTCTGGGCCATCATCGCCGCCTTGGCCAGGTTCAGCGACAGGGTCTCCAGCTGCTGACGCTGGTCGGCGCTGAAGGCCATGAAGTCGGGCGCGGAGGAGGGGGCTTCGGCGGTCGCCGCCGGTTCCGCAGCGGCAGCCGGTTGCGGCTTTTCAGCAGGCGCAGCCTTTTTCACGCGGGGCTTGGCCGAGGTCGGGCGCCCCGCCTTGCGCGGTGCGGGGGCGTCGGCCGGCGTCGTCTTCTGGGGCTGGGCCTTGGTCGGGCGCTTGGCCATGGCGAACCTCCGATGGGGACGCGCGAGTTCGCACGCCTTCCTCCCGACGCGATGATGGCATATGTCAGTGACGGAAATGAACGCGCTTCTGCTGAAAAAGACGGGATGGACGGCGGCTTGGGGCATGGCCCTGAGTTCCGCCGTGGCGCTGGGCGGCTGCGTCAGCGCCTTCGAGCCCAAAACCGACCCGACGTCGCCTCTGGCGCCCCGCATCCAGAAGCTGGTGGACGAGAATCGCCAGTATCCGCGCTGGGCCGATTTTCCGCGCACCAGCACGCCCTTGCCGGCTCCGGCCGAGATCGCCGCTGAGGTCGGGCGTCTGGAAAGCCGCAACACCGCCCTGACCGCCGATATGGCGCGCATCGACTGGACGCTGGACAGCGACCCGGCCGCCTTCGTGGAATCGATCAACCGTCGTATCGACGCCAGCCAGATGTCGCCCCAGACCCTGCGCACCGCCGAGGAGGTCGAGGCCTACGCCGAGGAATTGCGCCGGCGCGCCAAGGCGCCGCCGCCGATCGACCGCCCGCGTCCTTGAGGCCCATGACCGCGACAGGCGTAGCCCGCCCCTAGGGTGCGAGCCGCGCGAACGTCGCGTCGTGGTGCGAATCCCGCGATCCTGCGCGGCGGCGAAAGTCGTCGCCCGAACTGTCCAAGAAGGTCCGTCATGGCCCGTCACGCCTGCATCGCCCTTCCTTTCGCCCGTCGAGCGTCTTGATGGCGGACGGCGCCGCTTCGCCTGCCTTCCTGGGCGTCAGCCGCTCGCTGTCCGGGCGGGCCTGGCGACAGCGGCCGGCCGAGGCGACGACGATCCGCGCCCATATGCAGACGCTGGGGCTGGACGAACCGCTGGCGCGGGCGCTGGCGGCGCGCAAGGTGGCGGGCGAGCAGGGCGCCGACTTCCTGAAGCCGACGCTGAAGGCGCTGTTCCCCGATCCGTCCAGCTTCATGGACATGGACGCCGCCGCCGCCGCCATCGTCGACGCCTTGCAGGCGCAGGCCAGCGTTCACGTCTTCGCCGACTATGACGTGGATGGAGCCTCCAGCGCGGCCCTGCTGGTGCGCTGGTTCCGGGCGCTGGGGGCGGACCTTCCCATCTATGTCCCCGACCGCCTGACCGAAGGCTACGGCCCCAGCGCGCGCGCCTTCGATACGCTGAAGGCGCGCGGCGCCGATCTGGTCATCACCGTCGACTGCGGGGCGGCCGCCAATGAGGCGGTGGCCCATGCGGCGGCCATCGGCCTGAAGGTCGTGGTCATCGACCACCACATGATGCGAGAGGAGCCGCCCGCCTGCCTCGCCGTGGTCAATCCGAACCGGCCGGGCTGCGGCTCGGGTCAGGGCAATCTGGCGGCGGCGGGCGTGGTCTTCGTCCTGCTGGCCGCCCTGAACCGCGAGGCGCGCGGGCGCTGCCTGTTCGAGGGCAAGGCCGAGCCCGACATCCGTCAGTGGCTGGACCTGGCCGCCATGGGCGCCATCTGCGACGTGACGGGCCTGACGGGCTTCAACCGCGCCCTGACCAGTCTGGGGCTGGGGGTGATGTCGCACTGGCGCAATCCGGGCCTGCGCGCCCTGCTGGCGGCGGCGGGCGCCGAGCCGGGGCCGGCCAAGACCAACCACGCGGGCTTCATCCTCGGTCCGCGCATCAATGCGGGCGGCCGGATCGGCAAGTCGGACCTGGGCGCGCGCCTGCTGTCCACCGATGACGCCGACGAGGCGAGGTTGCTGGCCCAGGAACTGGACGCCCTGAACCTGGCGCGGCGCGAGGTCGAGGCCGAGGTGACCGAACAGGCCGTCCGCCGCGTCGAGGCGACCGGCGCCCACGCCGACGACAGCGCCGCCGTGGTCGTCTGCGGCGAGGATTGGCACCCCGGCGTCGTCGGCATCGTCGCCGGGCGCCTGCGCGAACGCTGGAGAAAGCCGGTCATCGTCATCGGCGTCGACGCCGTCAACGGCGTGGGCAAGGGCTCGGGCCGCTCGCAGCCGGGCATGAACCTGGGACGGGCGGTGCAGGCGGCCTGGAACGAGGGCCTGCTGATCGCGGGCGGCGGCCACGCCATGGCGGCGGGGCTGACGGTGGCGGCCGACCGCATCGACGAGCTGCGCGCCTTCCTCAACGACCGCCTATCGGCCGAGCGCGTCGAGGCCGTGGCCCAGGACTGGGTCGAGGTCGACGCCCTGATCGACCCGCGCGCCGCCACCCGCGACCTCTTCGAGGCTTTCGAGCAACTGGCGCCCTACGGCCCCGCCAACCCCGAGCCCCTGTTTGCGCTGGAAGGGGTGCAGGCGCGCGAGCCGGTCGCCATGAACGGCGGCCATGTGCGGTGCCGCCTGGTCGGTCCGGACGGCGCCTCGGTACGGGCCATCGCCTGGCGCTGCGCCGACCTGCCGACGGGCAAGGCGCTGCTGGCGGGGCAGGGCGGTCTGAACCTGGTCGGACGCCTGAAGGCCGATGACTGGAACGGCCGTCGCGGCGTCCAGTTCGAGATCGAGGACGTCGCCGATCCGCGTATGGCCTGAGGGCTGTCAGGCTTGGCTGCGAAACGACGCAGGTCTTTGAAAAAGTCGCACAAATCCGCGTCGGCGCGCTTGCCATAAGCGGAATCGGCGGCTATCTACACGGTCCTCCGCGCAGCGGTCCCTTCGTCTATCGGTTAGGACGCCAGGTTTTCAACCTGGAAAGAGGGGTTCGATTCCCCTAGGGACTGCCACGCGGAGTTTTCTCCCAGAAAATTCGAATGCATTTGCGGCGGCGATAGCTTGCGCGGATCGGCCGTGCTGCGTTCTCGATCCACGCTGAAGGCAGGCTTTCGTCGTTTTTTTGAAAAAGCGCGAGACGCCCTCTTGCATCGCCGAAAAGGGACGGCTATCAGGCCGCTCCTCCGCGCAGCGGTCCCTTCGTCTATCGGTTAGGACGTCAGGTTTTCAACCTGAAAAGAGGGGTTCGACTCCCCTAGGGACTGCCACGCGGGGCGAATAACGTCTTCTCCCGTCATCGTTATTTCTTTCACCGAGCGACTTCGCGCGGTCTTTTCGCGTGCGCGACATTTGGTTGTCGACAATGTGGCGTAAAAGGGGCAACGTGTATGTTCGAGTTCAAAGAACCGTGTTAGTGTAGCTGACCCGATTGTTGCGGGCGGGGGTTCAAGGTGGCGAGTTGTGACGTGATGGAGCCTATCGAGACCGTAAAGGTCGTCGGAAAGGTCAAATGGTTCGATGCCGGCAAGGGGTATGGCTTCATCGTGCCGGACCAGCCGGAATTGACCGAGGAACGCGACGTGCTGCTGCACGTCACCAGCCTGCGGGATGCGGGCCATGAGTTGGCGGGCGAGGGCGCGGCCATCGTCTGCGACTGCGCCAAACGCTCCAAGGGCTGGCAGGTCGTCAACATTCTCGAACTGGAGGCGACCGCAGCGCCGGTTCGTCGCGATCCCGTCCGCAGTTCGGCTCACGCCCGTCCGGAAGGCCTGCCTGACGGCCCGCTGGAAGCGGCGGTCGTCAAATGGTTCAATCGCACCAAGGGCTATGGATTCGTGGTGCGCGAGGGTGAGGCGGGCGATATCTTCGTCCACGTCGAGACGCTGCGACGCTGCGGCCTTGACGATCTCCTGCCGGGCGATCCGGTGAACGTGCGCTTCGCCCAAGGGCCCAAGGGCCTGGTCGTGGCCGATATCAGAGCGGGCGGATAACCTTCGTCCGCTAGAGGACGAAGACATGGTGAACCGGCGCATCCTTCTGGCCCTGGCCCTCTCTGCGGCCGCCGCGACGGCGGCCTGCGCCCAGAAGGCGCCTCTGGATGCGACCGGCCGCCCGCTGGAGCCGCTGACGATCGTCACGACCTCGGGCGAGCACGAATTCATGGTCGAGATCGCCGACGACGACGCGAAGCGCCAGCGCGGCCTGATGTTCCGACCGCCTCTGCCCGACGGCCGTGGGATGCTGTTCCAGTTCCCGGTGGCGGCGGAGCAGAGCTTCTGGATGCGCAACACGCCCAGTTCGCTGGACATCCTCTACATCGACCCGCGCGGGCGAATCGTCTCGATCGCCAGGCACGCGACGCCCAACTCCGACACGCCGATTCCCTCGAACGGGGCGGCCAATGGGGTGCTGGAATTGCGGGCCGGTCGCGCCGACGAGATCGGCGCCAGGCCTGGCGATCAGGTTAAACACCCCTTCTTTCATCCCTGAGCGACGATAGGCCGTCTCATCCGTTGCGGAGGCGGCTCCGTCGTGTCATGAGGGCGCTCCGTCGGTCCGGGGTGTGGCGCAGCCTGGTAGCGCATCTGGTTTGGGACCAGAGGGTCGGAGGTTCGAATCCTCTCGCCCCGACCACGGAAATCAATGGGTTAGCGGTAATGTCCGCCGATCCGTCCAACTGTCGTCCAAGTGCGCGTCCAACTTTTCGTTCATGACGCGTTCGCGGATTTGATGATTCCCCTCTTCATTTGAGCGTTCCGGGCGACAGTCGAATCGCGCGGAAGATATTTCGATAGGATCGTGGTGACGCTTCCCAGGCTGTGCCCAGTGATGGCGGCGATTTCGGCGATGGTGCATCCAGCGCGCGCAAGCTGGACGACGCATGAGTGGCGAAGCTGACGCAGCACCAGGGGGCGTGCTTCTTCGATCTCCGCCGTCAGATCTCGACGTCTCGCCTGCAACTCGGCCTTCGTGCCAGCTTCATTCTGCATCAGCTCGGCAACGCGCTCTGCGACTACGGCTTTCCGCACCCAACGGAACGACTGGCTCAGGCGGTTCTCTGTGTAGGCCTTGCCGGTCCGCTCGTTGCGAAAAAGAAAAAGTTGCTCTTCGTCGACTAGGGGCTGCAACAGTTCTCGGAGCGTCTCGCTGATCTCGATGGTGACTGGCGCGTCAGTCTTGGATTGATCGAACGAGAAAACACCCGCATCCGAGTCGTACTCCGCGCCGGGGCGAAAGGCGCGAACGTCAGTCAGGCGCTGCCCAATTTCCCACTCCAGCAGGATGATGAGGGCGATGCTGTCCATGCCCTGAGCGCGAGCTATGCGGACGTATGTGTCGACATCCTCCTGCTCCCATATCAACGCCTTGGGCTTGGGTATCTTTACGCGAATACCCTTGGCCGGGTTGTCCGTGCGCCACGCCAGCGCGATGGCCTGTTCCATAAGCAGGCGAATGACTTCCAGCACCCTCTTTTTGGTCGTCGGTCGATCATTGAAAACGGAGAGGAATGCTTCGATGCGGGCGCGGCTTAGCGTCGTAGGGTCCGGGTGCCCCGCCATTGCGGACCAAGTCAGCACCTTGCCAATGAAAAACACATACCCGTCTCGGGTCTTCGGCCTAAGATCGCCCCATGCGCTGGATTTTTGCAGGGTTCGGACGAGGGTCGGGAAGCTTCTCGCCGGCGCCGCATCGGCTGATCCGCGGCGAACCTCGTTCAGTCGATCGAGCAACTTCGCCCCTTCGATCAGTAGGGCGCCGAACGCCTCGTTGGAGATGGCCTCGATGTCGGCTGACAGGTCGTGCTGACTGCAGATGCGGATCGCGGGCGCCCAGCCGGGAGGGCGCAGACGCGCGGGGACCTGAAAGTAGGCTGCAGCCCTACCGCCTGTCCGCTTTTTTAGGACGACGTAGGGGCCCAGAGAGCGCTTCGCGGAGGGCATCGGGGTCAATGTCCCAAGGGTCGGGGGCTTCGTGCTGGTCATGGGCAGATATTCCAAGGGCGGTCAACACCGCGTCGCGGTTGTAGATCCCGCCGCGCGGGCCGCGGTCGATGGGCTTCGGCATCCTGCCGGTGCGCTGGCGCTGCCAGAGCGTGGAGCGGCCGTAGCCTGCGAGCTCAAGAACCTGGGGCAGGTGCAGGCGAGGGGGGAGGGAGGTTGCGTCAGTCATAGGCGCAGATCAGGACGATGGGGGTCATGCCGGCCCTCCGAGCAGAAGCGTGGTCGGCATCGAGCCCTGCTCATAGGCAATGGCGAGCTGGGGCTTCATGAACTGGCCCACGGTCGATCCGTCAGGCAGGACGGTGTGCGCCAGGAACTCGTCTTCGATGGTGGTGATCCCGGCAGCGACAGCCTCCAGCTTCGCCTTGATGACGAGGGCGAGCGCGCGCCAGCGCTGACGGCCAGCCTGCTCCCAAGCCTTCTCGGCCTCGGCGGGTGAGCGTAGCGTCCCGCGCGCAGGGGTGTGTGTGAACTCCCGCGACTTCTGATCGGGCATGGGTAGGACGAACTTCACCATGCGGTCGCTGATGCGGAAGCCGATCATGGCCGCTGTCTGCTCGCTCGCATACATGAACGACGTGGCGCCGTAGCGCTTCAAGGTCGCTTCGATCTCGGCCCTGCTGCGGTCTTGCGAGACGGACGTCTCGGCGGCGTAGCGGCTCATTCCCCCTCTCCCTGTTTGGCGCGAAGGACTGCGATGACCTCGCGCATGTCAGCAGCCAGGCAGTGTTCGTTGTCGGCATCCGCATCAGCCTGAACGCGATACGGATCGCTCACCGGCAAGCCGTCCGCGAAGGTGGCGAGGATTTCAGCACGTCGCCCGTAATGATCCGCGCGCTTCTCCAGCCTAGCGATGAGGGCGGACAGGTCAGCGGTCATGGGTGGTGTCCTTGATTTGGATGACCTGAACTCCAGCCTTCTCGGCTCGGCCGACCATATCGGCGGTGCCGCGACCACCCGGGAAGGCGACTACGAGGTCTGGTTGATGGCCGATCATCCGCTGGTTGCGTAGCGGTCCGGCGCGCTTGCCGTCGCGGCTCCAGTTTGCCGGAACAGGCCAGCACTTGACGCGCCTCTCCCCGGCCCACCGACCAGCAAGCGTATCGGCGCCGCGCGCGTTACCATGGATGATAACATGGATGCCTCGGCCGCTAACATGGATGCTATCGAGAGCCTCGCAGACGGCTTCATAGTTCGAGTAGTCCCGACCTCCGCAGACGATCACTCGCAACGGATCAGCGTCCGCGACGGGTATGGAGCCGCTTGCGGCGGAATGAACCCTATTCATCTTCTGCTCCTGGTGCTGGAGGGAGGGGGTTGAGACGGCGCGACGGATCGGCGGCTTGCTTGGCGATGATGGCCTTGGCGCGATATTGGTTCCTGGCGGCCTCGGTCAGATTGACCCAAGGAAAACATCCGTCGTCGGCAGCAAGTTTTTTCGCTTTGGCGTCAGCAAGTTCGCGAGCGTCCTCGTCAGCCTCAAGCCGTGAGATCAAGGCCGGGTAGTTCAATCGCGCCCATTCGCGAGCCCCACGGCGATAGGCAACAAGAACGGCCTGATAGAGGTCTTCTTCCAGCCCCTCGCGTTTCTCCACCATCTCGCGGATGCAGGCGGCGGCTTCGGTGAGGAGGGCATGAGGAACGATGGCCCCGTCCAGGTCGCCACAGTATCGCGTGATGGTCTGTTTGCTGTTGCGCTCCAGCCGCCCCACCAGTTCCATAGGGTCGGTCATTGGCGCATCTCCTCAACCGCCATCTCGACAAGGGTGTGTGCCAACAGGCGGGCCTTGTGCGGCGGAACGCGGGTGCAGGTCTGTATCTCGACCTTCACGCCCGCCAGTTCATGCTCGGCGGTGACGATGCCGTAGTCGGGACCATTCGTGTGCTGACCGCCCTTGCCGTGCCACATGCTGACGAAGCCGTATTTGATCTCACCCACGTTCGGCCTCCTTACTGCTCCAGACGATCTCAGGCTTGCGCTGGTCGATGGCCCTGACCTGATCAATGACGGCTTGCGCCGCTTCCAGTGTCTTCTCTCCGCTGCTGAACCCCTCAAGGAGGTCCCATCCCGGCCGACCGGTGAGGGAATAATCCGGCACCAGTTCCTCGGGGATGAAGAGGTCTCCGTTTTTCCTAATGCGATACTCAGGCATCGGGGGGCTCCTTGCTGAGGAAGGTGCGGGCGGCCCTAACGGCCTGCCGGTGCGCCAGATAATGACCGTGCTGCTCGGGCGGGACCTCACCCTTGGCGATCCCGGTCAGGACCAGAACGGCCTCAGCCAGCCGCTCTCGCATTGCCCTCAGCGCGCCCGGCACCTCGCCCAGCATGGGCTTGACGCCGATGCCTGACGCCTCGCGGATGTCGGCCATGCGGAAGAGCCAGCGGGTGTTTTCCTCATCCGCCTCTGCCAGCTTGCGCTCTGCTTCGGTGGCTCGGGCTTCCCAGAACTCCAGGTGCTCGTTGCCGTTTTGGACCGCGTATTTCTGCGCCGCGTTCTCTGCGAGGAGGGCTAGGACAGTGGCGGGACCGGCGGAGTCCAAGAAAGCGAACCAGATGCGGTGTGCATCATCTCCATCCAGGCGACCGACAGCATCACGCCGAACACGCTTAGCGGCCTCAGCCAGCCTCGCCAGTTCCGCATGATCGCCGGAGCCGGATGCGAGGGCGGTGAGGACGGCATCTGCTTTGGCGATGGAAGCTTGCCGACGAGCGTGGAAATCGGTCACGGCGGCCCGCGTCGGAACTGGCATGTCGTCGGCCCAGACCTCGGGATCGAGCGTTGCCGCCACCTTCTCGCGCGGGGTGAGGGGGTGGGTCATTGGGGGTGCTCCACCAGAATGGCGGGGTCGCCAATCAGCACCTTACGGCACGTCCAGCCGTGTTTACGACGCCAGTGTCGCCAGTCGTTCGGCATGTCATCTACGAACGCCTTGATGCTGTCCTTGCGATAGGCCCTGATGGTGTCATTCGCCACACCGCCGAAGCGGTTCACGCAGGCCCAGGCGGTTTGAGTCTGAATGCGGCCGCTCACTCCCCGCCCTCCTTATCCGTGGGGGTGGGCCAAGCCGCTCGCATTGCCGCCATCGCCTCACCTTCGGCCTTGAGGTATTGGGCCTCGCGCTCGGGCGAAACATCACCCTCTCCGAAGCACACCGGGCAATCGCGCTCGCCGTAGTTGTCGCAGACGCACAGGTCGCCGCCGCAATGGCAGGACACCGTCCCATCGCCCATGCAGCGCGGGCAGATCACGCCTTCGTCGCGGTCGTCGTATTCGGAGCAGTCCATCACTTCGCCCCCTGTTCGGCTTGCTGGGCGGCGAGGGTGGCGCGGGCATCCTCGACCGACTTGAAGAGCCGAATTTCGTAATCGTCAGCCTCGCCATCACCCGTCGTGTCGAAATCGATCCTCAACGCCCATACGGGATCATGCTCGGTCGCCCGCCCCAGCTTGGCGACGCCGCACATCTCACCGCCCGTTGCTGCGTCGTATGCGTCCTCAAGGCTATTGAACGTCTGTTCCCAATCTTCAGCGTTCCACCACAGGTTAGCTACCCGCAGCGCGTCGGGGGCGGGGTGGAAATACAGCGGTAGGTATCCCTCTCGCTCAATGCACGTCAGGTCCGTGACCTGGCCCGCTAACAGCCGCATCCAAGCCACCGGAAGCGCGTCCTCGCGGGCTGGCGGCTGACGGGAAACGTTGCGCTCGGACAGGACAACAGTCGGCCGATATAGGTCCAGCGCCTGTTGCCAGTCGGCATGAGTGCCGTTCTTCTCGGCTTGGAAATCGGGGCCATGCTCGACCTTCAGTCCGAGAGCCTTCAAGGCGATTTCGATCTCGCCCATGACGGCGGACTTGCCCGAGCCGGTCAGGCCCGAGACTTCGACGTGAACGATGCTGTTCATTAGCCTTCTCCCGAGCGGGCTGGCGGCTGGGCGCGGAGGGCGCGGTCCAAGTATTTCCCGAACGTGAAGGGCTTAGAGGTCAGGAGGTATTCATAGATGCCGGTTTCGGGTCGTTCGGCTTCAATGAAGCGCCGCGCTTCCGAAAGATCGGCGTCCGTGGCCCCAGTGAGCATTTTCCAAGCTGATGCGTGGTCCCCCGCGCATGCGTCCAGGCAGTCCGCCAGGGTGCGCTCCCCCGCCTCTGCAGGGGCTTCCAGTGGAGGACACGACAGGGCCTGTTCGATCAACTCGTCGTTGGTCATCGACAGGTTGCGTTCGTGGTGGTCTGCCGGGGCTTCCTCGCGGGTGGCGATTGCAAGGGGGTGAACCTCGGCCGTCGAGAATGCCTTGAGATATTCGTCGACAGACCGTCGATCCATTGTGACGTGCCATCGCTCGCTCGGGGACTCGCGGAACATCCACGCCCTGACCGCCCCGCCTTCCGGCGCGGGGGCTGCGGAGAGCATGGCGTCCACGTCGATGACAAGCTCCTGCGGTCCGTCGTCTTCGGGGTTTTGGATCGTCATCTGCGATCCAGTGGACTCGATAACCTCCCAGCCCTCAGCAATCAGGCGCAGGTATTCAGTGGCGGTGTATTCCGGCTCAACCGGCACGGTAACGCGAGGGGTGGTCATGCTCATGCTGCGATCTCCTGGCGCAAGCCAAGGGCCGCGCGGATGTCGGATTGAATGGTGTGATCGGAGGGGAGGGCCTGGCGCGTCAGGTCCAGAAGAGACCGAAGACGGTCACGCTCAGCACAGACCTGTTCGTGGCTGAGGCGAACAGCTTCCCACTGTTCGGGCGTCATTCCCCACCCCCGTCCTGCTCACCACGGGCGCGGGCGATGGCGTCGTCGCATTGGACGATGCGGGCTTGCAGGGCCTCGGGAACGCCCTCCCAG